>JAJYYB010000019.1 GCA_021801355.1 Microcaldota archaeon
ACTACGCCTACAAGATTACGGGACCTGTCGCCTGCGTTTCCGAATATACTTTATATCAGGGCATGATCCTTTTCTGCTTTGTCTATCAGGGATATACTACCTAAAGGTAGTGCTACGTTGTTCGTCATGTAATCAATGAAGAGCGCGTAACCTATCTTATAGGTTTTTAGGATGTGACGAAGTTAAGTCAGTATATCGCGCGTGAGAACGCGGCGATGAATAGTAGCACATAATTTCATGGAAGAAAAGGTTAAGAAGGTTGATGGCGATAAATGAATCGACTACGCAACGATTATCTTGTTGTTGGAGAAGTTAACATAGTAGCGACCTATGTCAACGAATTTCTAGGTAAACGGTACCTGAAGGCGCATTAGAACCACTGCCGCCATTAGGTATCCCGTCGCCGCCTGCGCCACTGCCACCGTATCCACCTGTGCCGCTGCCTCCGCCTCCGCCTCCGCCTCCCGCCCCTCCGCTAGAACCGCCTCCACTCCCACACGCAAACGGCGAACAGCCACCTCCCCCTCCCGAACCTGCCGATCCGCCGCTAGCTACTATGGTGCCATGATTAACAATCGAATAATAACCGACAAGCACCGTGCCGCCGGCACCGCCGGCGCCTCCGCCTCCGCCGCCAGAGCCCATGCACTGCGGCACACAGCCACCGCTGCCGCTTCCGCCATTACTGCCGCCAAATCCGTTCGTGTCTATCGTGCCGGTGTTGTTTAGGTAATATGTGTAAATCTCGACTATACCGCCCCCAGTGCCGCCGTTTCCTCCACCGGCGCCTCCCTCGGCTCCGTTCCCACAGCTGGATACACCTGCTCCTCCTCCTCCGCCAGCCCCTCCCTGCCCACCACTAAGCGTTAGGGCGAAAAGCAATGCCGTCCTACTCGCACCAGACGACCCTGCGCCTCCGTTGCCGCCGTTGCTGCCGCTACAGTAAGGAGTTCCTCCTCCGCCGCCAGCCGAACCGCCGGAGCCTCCTGCAGAAGTATCCGTTATAGTGCCCACATTGTTAAGATATGCACCGGCAGAGATCCAGTGGCCGTTCTGGTTGAGCGTGACGCCGCCGTTGACCGTGATATTGATAGTGGCGTTGACATTCCCGTTGAGCTGGCCGGAGAAACTGCTGTTGTATACTACGGTTCCGGCGTATGAGCCGCTGAGTTTATTGTAGTATATATGTATGCTGGTGGTCGTAGATGATGATGTACTTGATGTTGATGTGCTGCTCGTAGAAGAAGTGGTGGTCGTGCCGCCCGAGAACGTTCCGCCGGACGCCTTCACGTTTATCGCGCCAACCTTCGCGAAGTTGGTCGGGCTTGCGCACCCGATCGTGGTGCAGTAGCCAATCCAGACATAGCCTGTGAACTGGTTCCCTACAGGAACGTTTGCGACAGGTATGCCACCGGCTTTAACGTCACTGCTGTTTTCGTAATTGAGCGTGATGGTTTGCCCGGGAGTCAGCAGGCCAAGCGGCGTCATGTTGACGGTGTTTGACTCCGAAAAGTCCACGGGAAGCCCTCCGGATCCGAAGGGTTCGCTTGAAGATGTTATGAATCCCCACGCATTGTAGTAATCCTGCCCAGAGTTCTGCCCTATAGAGACCGATATCCCATTATTCGTGTATATCGGGTCAGTGCAAACAAAATTAGGCTGCGGTTGGCACACGCTCGGTGCGCTTGAGGAGGACTGGCCGAAGAGCCCTAGCGCGAAGAGCAATGCCGCGACCACTGCAACGATGAGTATGGCCCATCCGTAGGTCATCAGGTACTCCATTGAGGATTGCGCTTTAGGTTGTCTGTGCGTATTGACTTGCATCATATCACAGTTACATGTGTTACTTGAGATGACGCCGAATCGTAATCAGGTGGTATTGGCAATTCGACTAAACTGCTTAAGTTATGCGTTACTGATACATAATCATCAGCATATAAGGGTTTAATAAACTTACTGGTGGAGGGGGTGTTACCATTTGGATAAAGTTTCTCTCGCGCAGGATTTTGTATCCCGTCTTCAAGTAGTATATAGGAGAGGGTTCATGTGGCGACTTGAATGCAGCCCAATTGCGAAGAGTTATTGGTTATTGTAGATACTCAACGAAATGGGATCAAAAAGCCCTGAAGAAAGAGAACAGGAATCTGAAATGGGACTACGGTAACGATTTTGAACTCTTACAACACAGCGCGCATAAATAATAATCCAATGCATGGCACAGCAAGAAAGCCGCGCGATGATACCAATTTAAATACATATAAATGTTCTATAAATATGAGGTTATAATTAAGCAGGTGGTTTCATGGCGGATATAGGAGCCCCGATATCGATCGGAATGAAGATACTTGAGAAGGGAAAGGCTCTGGCGCTCAGGTCGGATAACAAGGAACTCGCTGCGAAGTTCGACAAGTCGATAGCCGAACTCAGTGAGTACATCAAGAAAGGGCATACTACACTTGATGACGACGCAGACAGGATAGTATTCGCGCCGTTCAGCGTGGTCGGCCATGAATTCCAGGAGGAGGCGATGTCAGGCATCAAGGACGACGGTATGGTGGTGCCAAAGAAGCCTGGCCATGGGAAGAAATGATTTTTATAGGTGTCATAGATGGCTGAGATAGAAAAGGAGATTGTCAAGCCGGCCGAATTCTCGAATGTCGAAGACATGGTTGCGTACCTGAGGTCGGACAAGGTAGCAGCCAAGGACAAGGTGGCGGTAGTGCTTAACAGGGATGGCAACCCTAAGGGGATAGAATTCACCAGGCACGTGAACACCGACGGAAGCAGGGGAGGCTTCGTGGCATCTAGCGTGCCGAGGCTGCACATATCCGCATCATACATAGATCCCACGGCTGTCGTCTATGGCACTTTTGACATTACGAATTCGAGGATAGGCGCCAACTCCACCGTGATATCGTTCGGCAAGGACACGGCTTTCGTGAACGGGGATCAGAACACGCTGGCAGACACCGTCATAGGCAGCGGCAGCACGATAAAGGCCGATGGCGCGAAGAGCTGCATAGTGCTCAGGGGCGCGACTATAGAGGACGGCGTAGACATAGACGTAAAGAAGGGCAGGCTTTACATAGCCAGATCCACCATAGGCAGCGGAGTGGCTACCGAAGCGCTGGTTGCAGACCCTAAAGAGCTGCTTATACTGAACATAGAGGAATCCACAATAGGGAGGGACAGCAAGATCTCCCTTGACAAGCAGCCTCCGAGGCTTGGGATAGCGAACATGAGCGTGCCGGATCGTTCTGCCGTAAGCATAGACATGGACAACTACGCCATGGAGGTCCGGCAGCCGGGCAAGATGCCTAACGATCCTTACACTGTAATGGTGCCGGAGCTTAGCGACGGCACGCTGTCGGGCTTTATAGGCGACGCGGAGGCATACACGGGCAGCGTATCGCTCGCGCCAGGGCTGAAGGCACACCTGCAGATATTCGCCGGCAGCACTGCCAGCCTCAAGAAGCTAGAGAGGGTGGTGCTACTTGCCAAGTACGTTTACGACACCATACCCTACGACGGCTCCACTTACGAAGGCTACGGCGATCCCGCGCACGTGCCGCTCGACTACTTCATAGACAACAAGGGCGGCGTATGCTTCGAGCATGCGCTGATGCTCTACGAGGTGCTCGAGAAGGAGCGGCGGGAGGGCTCCCTGAAAGTCAAGCCGATGTTCGTCTCGGGGGCGGCCATCGGCAGCGACCCGGATTCGCTGCACGCATGGGTCGAGGTGGAGATAGACGGGGAGGTGTTCGTCATAGACCCAACTAACCCGATGCCTTATACGATCGCAGGCATGAGGGGCCAGCACAACGAGTTCATAAGGATAAGCGGCATCTACAACTATGACTACGTATATGACGGAGAGCCGATAATAAAGCCGTTGTAAGCGCATCCTCCTCAGGATTGTGCCCGCATTTCTGCGGCCGCCAACGTTGCCTGCCAACTATGATTTCCAGGTTGCACCGGCGCAAGCAAGGTATTTATACCAGCCTGTTTAATAGATTGCAACGCCCGCTGGCGCAGAGACGCGCTTCGGGCGGGGCATAGCTGCATGCGATATGCGATTCGGTGCCCGCACAGGAGATATGCATTTGTACAATAAGGCCGCGCCGTTTTGATGCGTCCATTGACTCCGCTCTTCCCGTGCGCTTTCAATATTTTGAGGTGCTGTTGCTGAGCGGCAGAGCTATAACAGGTGGCTTTATGGGAAACAAGACTTCGGAGAAGGATTTTGAGGACGCGCAGCAGAATACATCGAGGACGGCATCATACCTAAGGACAGAGCACCCACAGTACGACAGGAAGGAACTCTCCAAGGCAAGCCCGAAGAGCCTGCTGAAGCTTATGGACGCGGTCAAGGAAGGCGACGCGCCGAGGTACGAGATAATCGCCCTGCTGGAGAAGGTGGGCAGGATGGCGCCAGGCGAAACCGAACGGCTGCTTAGGCAGTACAATAAGTATAGCATAGAGGAGTTCGGGGACTTCATCTACAGGACTAGGAGCGAAAAGGCCATGAGGGACCTTACTTACGTGGTCGTCGGCATACTGAAGACCATGGTGTTACGTGACTACCTGCGCAAGTGAATAAGCAGCAGGACGACCAACAAATAAATAATTTAGCTACGCAGACTTACCGGATGGTCTCGTGGACGATTTTGGTGTCAATTTCAGGGTTGCCGTTGCCGCTTTCGCCGCAATGGGCGTGTTGCTCGTTTTCGTGGTATCCGTAGGCCCTGCGCATGCTAAGGCTTTCCAGATAAGCGTATCAGCGACCGGCACAGCCTATGCATACCCTAGCTCTGCAGCCATGTACCTCTTGGTTAACGGATCGGGAAGCAGCACAATGGAGGCCACCTCGAATATATCGTCCACCCTAAAGGTGCTGAATTATTCGCTTGCCCAGTTCATAGGCGGCAACCTCAGCGACATAAAGACAACGGCGTACAGCCTCAGAAAATCCTACAATGTCAGCCGCAACGAGGCGACGTATACCGCGACCGAATTGCTGCAGGTAACGATTCCGGAGGTCGGCAATGTCAGCACGCTGCTGGGCACGATTTCAGCGATACAGGATGTTTATGTCACCTCGGTCTCGGCACAGCTGACAGACGCACAGATAAGCGCCCTTAGGTATGAAGCGCTTTCATACGCTTTGCAGAACGCGACGGCGCAGGCGCAGACACTGGCCGGAGGGCAGGTCTACGTCGGAAATGTCACAGTGAACAGTTTTGCTTACTATCCATTTGCCGCAAGCGGCGGGTTCGCAGCAAGCCAGACCCTTGGGACCAGTGCAGGGCAGCTGCCTGGACCGATCTTCTCTGCAGGCAGGAGCAGCGTGACCGAGAGCATTTCAGCAGTGTTTTACCGCACCGGTTAGCTTAGGCAGGGTTTCTTATGGCGAACCAGGGCGCAGGCGCCGGATGCGAATGTGGCGGAGGGTGCATATGCGGATGCAGGAGCGGATGCATGTGCAAAGCGGGCTGCGAGTGCGGCTGCACATGTGGAGAAAGGAGGGCAGCCAGAACCGACCCTAGAAGCAATCGGGACCAATCCTAACACAGCAATAGTTTCAATATCAACCGATGTCCCTTAAGGACTAGTTCTCATACCATCAAGTACGCTCATTCTTATTTAAGCGCATTCAATGGCCCGCGGGGCTTTAATGAGGCAGAGGCGTAGGTTGGGATACATAGGAGACAGTGCCCTGCGGGCTGCCGTTGTTACAATTCCCGGTCATGTCTATCGCATTGCCGGACAGCGGCCACCAAGCAACCAGTCCGGCTCCGCTTATCGACGCACCCTCTAGACCTTCGCTATAAAGCTGCATTACCTGGCTCGAGGTCAGGGCGCTGCTGTAAACCTGGCCGTTCGCCAAGTCGCAGGATAGCCAGGAATTTTGGTTGTCGCCGCCTATAAACGCGTCGGAACCGCTTATCTGGAGGTTGCCCCCTATGGGCGTGCTCGCGACCTGGGACCCATCTATATACAGGTGTGTGCTGGAGCTGTCGTACGTAGCCACCACCAGATGCAATGTGTTATAGCTAAATGAGCCGGAATTCGTGTCCCCTGCGCCGGAACTTGTCACAGGCCGATAAAGTATGTTGCTGCAGGCAGCTACCAACGTGTACTGGGAGTTTACATTACCGCCATCAATAAGCCTTGGGCAATTTGAGCCACTGCCTGTCTGATATACCAATATGGATTCTGTCATTGATGAACCTGAAAGATCATGCTTGAACTTGGAGGCTTTGCTATGACCAAATAGCTGCTGCTGCCGAATTGGGCCACCAATATGATTGACACAGTAGATGATGAAGTGCTTGAAGTGGACGATGATGCTGTCGTGCTTGTAGAAATTGTGCTCGTAGACGATGTCGATGAAGTGGATGCCGCAGTCGTGGTGCTAGAGATTCCAGTCGTTGTTGTAGCCACTCCTGATAGCGCTGCGCCTCCCTGCCTGACGTTTATCGCGCCTACCTTCGCGAAGTTGGTCGGGCTTAATACGTATAGATATATGGTGGACGTAGGCGATAATCCTGGTACCATGGCAAGGGACGTGGCGGGTGCATTGATTAAAGACGGCCTCTTACTTTCTCATCCTACTCCATATGGCCTTTATGTATCCCTTAATCCAAGAAGGGCAGAGGATATTAAGACCAAGTTAGGGTTAAAATAACCTATAATCTCAGTGGTTCTTCTATTCTATTCATAGATTCTGAGATATTACTGGTTCTATTTTGCCGTGTTGCATCGTATCGTATGGTTTTGTCCGCAAAGCATATTAATCCTTTTTGCCCATAATACAATTGTTGTTTAGTTCGGGAAGCCCACACCGTTTACAGGTGGGAGGATGTTACATCACCGTCAAATAGATATGCAGTGGTAAAATGTCAAGGAATATAATATTTGCGCTGGCGCTTTTTAGCATACTCGGCTCCCTTGCGTTCGCGCAATACGGAGGCTATGGTGCCAGCACCACCGCGGCAACTGGCATCGGGACGTCCACCATCCTATTGAACCAGTCTACTCTCTCCATGCGCCCGGGCCAGAGCGCATTAGTATCTTACACAGTCAAGCTTGCAAGCGGCAATACGTGGGGAACTACTATAAGCGTGGCCAATGCCTCTGCGCTGAGCTTGCAGGGGATAGGCACAAGCCTGAGCAACACGTACGCTGACCCTACATACACGGGCACGCTGACAGTTACTGCATCTGCCGCTGCGAAAGCCGGCAACTATTCCATAAGCATGCAGGCCACGGGCGACGATCCGTCATCCGCTCCGGCTCTTCTGACCTTGAGCATCCTTGCCCAGAAGAATACCTCAACCACTACGATAAAGGCAGCGCCGGCAGTGCCTGCGTTTGCCATGTATAGCATAAACACCATTGTAGTGAACGCGACAAAGGGCGGCACATCCACCGTGAACGCGCCCGATGGCGTCAGCATCACGGCGGTGATCCCTGCAGGCACGTACGCCAAGTCCGGCAACAGCATTCTTGCATCGTACAACTTCTCGCTATCGACATTCACTACGGCCAACGTGACGGCGCCTCCAAGCAACTCTACGTACGCGGTCGCATACGGCTTCGCCTTTGAGGTCAACAAGCGCATAACGACTAACTACACCTTCGTCAACTCATCCGGGGTAAACAGGCCGCTCACCACATACGCTGCGTACCCGCCCACGTGGACCAGCTGGGCATGGCTCGGCGGCACGCTCAACGGCACAAGCTACAAGGGCGGCTCCTATGCCGTTCAGAACAAGTGGACGTACAATTCAACGACCGGCCTGCTCACAAACGTGCAGTTCATCAAGCCGGTCATGTGGGTATTCCTGATAGCGCCGCCGTCACCTACGACAACTTCTGCATCCACATCTGTAGCCCCTTCGCCGACAACCACTGCACCGACCCAATCGTCAGCACCAGCTCCCTCGAACACGCTGCTATACGCTGGCGTGGCAGTCATTATAATCATAATAGTAATCGCGGCCCTATTCCTCAGGAGGAAGCGCTGACAGGAAACAGTTCTATCTCCCACTTCAACATCTCCACTGTCTCCGCGCTCTTCCTAACAATCCATATCCTCGGCTTTTGCTATGCTCCTCTATGCTATGCAGTCAATGTTCATTCTCCATTCCTCCGTTAGCCGCGATTCCATCCAGCTTTTTCAGGAATTCGGCCGTTCTGGAGGCAAAGCCGCTACCATAGGATTTCAGGTACGCATTAAGCCTCTTTCTGTCCATCGCCCTCAAAAGGCTGGAATAATCCGGAATCGACAGCCGGATTCCGAAGTACACCATATCTATGAATGTCTTTTCGGGGTCTGATACAGGTACATTGACACCACCGTATTGGAGCATCCCGAATCCTAAATAGTGGATATTTGAAACATGATGCAGGATAACCTCCACTTTGCCTCCAAAAAGGCTTGCGCTGCTCTTCCTTACGGCCTTGGTGGTCATTATCTCGAGCTTTACCTGGTCGTCTATCAAGTCCCTTATCATTAGGGCCGAAAGCCCGCCGTAATAAAACGGGGAAAATGCGAATCCGGAATATTCTGCCCTGTCCCCAACGCTGAATACTCCCTTGGTGACATGGTGCAGCCTGCCCCCCCTCACCAGCCTGGAGAGCGTCACCTGGACGCTTTTTCTAGTGGCGTTCTTGTTTCTTTGCGACAGGTAGACGTACGCGTCATTCATGGTGAAAGTCGGCCAGCCCCTGAAGCGCTCCAGCGCGTCATTTGTCATTCTCATCCAACCAGCCTCTTAACATCCTTATGATATCGCTGAATCCTTCCTTGCGTATTCTACTGCCCTGCCTGTCGCCTTCGTGAATGTTATATCCAGCTTTCCGGTAGTCCCATTTCCCATCACTACGATGTGCAGTGTAAGAGTCCTACTATTGTATTTTTCTTCTATTATCGAGTAGCCCGCCTTTATGATCTCATTGTGGATCTTTTTCTGGAAGCCGCTTTCCGCGCTTGCCGTAAAATTGGAGTAGAAGTCCACATCCCGTGAGAACCTGTTCCTGCCATAGCAGCGCCATATGGCTGTCCCTCCGTACATTACGGATTCAGGGAAGCTCTTATAGATGAAGTCTACTAGCAGGTCCTCAATGATCGCCCTCCTAAACTGCGCCTCGCTCTTGAATTCCATGGCCATACCTATAGCGCGTATTAATAACAATATTGTTATCAATCTACAGTTATATAACTTCCTGTATGCCTTTCCACTAAAACTAGACCATGATTAGAACTCGGCCAGGAACTTTACCAACCGGACCAACTGGTATATTAGGTTCCCTCGTGCTGCCTTTCATCGCTTCCACTGATGAAATTATCGTATTGGGTTACGTATTTAGTCCCCGGAGGATTTGTACTAAATCCTGGCACTCATTCCCTTATTCTGGCCTCCAATTCCAAAAACCCCGCCCGGGCTCGGGGCCTATTCTCCGGATTTGAACCCGCAGGAACTGGTGTGGTGCCATGACCGGCGTAAGTTTCTGAACAACCACGAATTTGACGGTGGGAAACAACTCGCAATGAAGTTGAGTTGGTTCGTGCGGCGTCTGAAACCTGATGTGGCGAAAAGCGTTGCCTCCCTAATCCCGATAGAGGCGTTATTAAGCTTCCAGGTCTAATTACTTTTTACGGTTGGTTATAATGCAGGCGAAAATCCAAACAGCTTTCTATAAAAGGTGCATGTCGTGCGGATATTGAATTCCACACATTATTGAGCAATTACCAAAAATTCATACATTTATTTCCGTTGAATTTTCCAGTATTATAGACGTGTGCACCTCGGGTATTATCTCCACATAAACATATCCCCGGATAACCGTTATGTGGTCATTGAAACCGCGGCCGTTGTCTACTATTGCTAATACCGTATTATTGGCCAGATTCACCGTTATGGTGTCGTTCGATCCGTTAATCACAAGATATGTATCGTTGTCCAGCTTGATTGGTATGCTAGTTCCGTTCAATGATATGATGCTGCGTGGCAATTGCGATATCTGTTTGAGTATCGTGAATGCGTGCGCAGTTATATAAGACCCATTATTGAATTCTGCAACATTAATCTGGTTTTTGGGATATACTGTCTGGTTTCCATGATGTGCCATGACCGCTATCGTGCTAGTCGCGCTGTTGTTAGTGGCAACCGCCACTTTGCCCGTGTTTTCGCTCGCTAGCACTACTATCGCTATTATGATTATGATAGCCAGCATCACAAATGCGTACAATGACCTAGTCCTCATCGCGATAACACTTCTTTATATGACATTTAGGTTTGCTGGAAGTTGCCCAAAATAGCTGAAGGCATGGACGGCACTCCCCCAACCAGTGGTGGGTTGCTCCTTACCCTGACCCACTGCACGGCCAGGGACGGTCCAGAATAACCGCCAGTAAATCCTACCGGGGTAGGATATGGCGGGAACCCCTTATTCTCGGGCTGGAAAAGCATGGCGACATTATTCAAGGCCTGATAAGACTCAGTGGTATTGTCTATCGAGACGCTATAATTACCGACCACATCCTCGGAATTCGACAACATGCCGCCTGCGCTTCCGCAAACGTTTTGTTCCCCGGCGGACATGTTCGCCTGATCCGGATACGTAGCGCCGCACGCCTGCCTTATGAACGTACCGTAATCCGGGCCACCGCTATATGAAACAGATTCCTGATATCCTATGTTGAATACATCGCTATCTGTTGAATATGGGACGTACGCATCAAATGTGGTACCGACGCCGTATGGTGTATCGGTCGTGAACATGGACCCAGCACCGTTCACTGTAAGCACTAAACCGTTGCTTATCGAAACAATAAAGTTGCTTGAAAAGAACCCGCTTGGAGCAGCATTTCCCTGGCCTTCAAAATTGTCGTAAAAGGTGAACACATCCGCGCCGTTGTCGTATTGAGCGTAAGTAGAGCTTAGCTGTGGAGCCTCCCCAGCGTAAACTCCATCGTACTCCTGATTCGCGCCTTTGGGCTCGAAGTACATGTTTATCACCTCTCCGGGGGTTTCCCCGTTCGGCATGCGAACCCAAAATTCTGCATTCGATGAACTGTTTGTACAACCCGACTGGCACCACGAGACGAGTGCATTCGCTGTGCTCGGCATCCCGGCATAAAATCTTATGTTTCCCAGATCTGGCTCCTCATTAGCTATATATGAAGATGGATCAAATGATATGCTTTGCTGGAACGCGTATGCAAACGAGGCCCCTCCCTGGTCCAGCGTTATCGGGACATAACCTGGCACCACGTTTAGCACTGGAGGCAGCGGGGCGCCTGTTTGCGGATCGATAAGCATTACCGTGCCACCTGAACTCTGATAGGTACTGGAAATTTCCTGCAGCAGAATGTAGTCGCCATTGCCATAAATTATGCTGTTTGTGCCCACTGCATCTGTCGTAGGATTTGAAGAATCGCAGGGTCCACTCGTGATACCAAACCAGCTGCCTATGCAACTGGAATTCGAACCGCGCAGATTGAGTACGAATTGACTCAGGTCACTAGGCGAAGGCGACCATCCATCAAGGTTGACAATATATTCATTGTAGCCGCCGGTCTGGCCGAGATACGCTATCGGCAGTACACCGTTACCAGATCCTGGGAAGAAAGCCGTGTTGTTATCGCTTGTATAGTTGGCCAGCCACGATATGCCGCTTGGGTAGCTTGCGCTGGGGGAGAAATTAAGCGTGAATATTTCAGGAGTATTGGAGTTAGGCACTGACGGGAGCGTGTACCGGGTCGCGAACACGAGCCACGAACTTGATACGCCTTTGTAAACCGCGCTGCTGTATAAAGTAGCTATGCTTATTGATCCGCGACCGCCGAAACCTGAAAATCCGCTCGCACCGCTGTCCTTGGCTGATATAGTTGCAACCTTCGCGTAGTTGGTGGGCGCTGTACACGACTGGCTGGTGCAGTAGCTCAGCCACACGTAACCGTAGAACGGCGTGCCGACAGGGGCGTTGGCCCGGATTCCCGCGGCTGCGAGGTTGGTGAACGGGACCTGCACGGTAGCTCCCGGCACGAGGGTGCCTATCGAGTACGAGTTGGATGGCGTGAAGTTCAGGGGAAGTCCCCTCGGGTCCGTGCCGGAGCCCTCCGCCGCTATGAATACGTTCGCATCGTAATAATACTGGCCGGTGTTCTGGCCGAGGGTGAATGAG
>JAJYYB010000012.1 GCA_021801355.1 Microcaldota archaeon
CGATTAGGGCAGGATTGACCGTTACCAGTGCATTGCCCGATGTCATTGTAACCGGAGAGACGGAGTTGTCCGTGACCGTGTAGCAGAACAGGGTGTTGGACGTAGGGGCGTTGGTGACCGTGGATGAGGTGCCGGATGCCACAACTGAGTTGGCCGCGCCGCAGCTGCCGCCAGTGGAGCTGTACCACTGGTATGCATATGGTGCCGTTCCTTCGGAAGGATGTGCGGTAATGGTTATGCCCTGGCCGAGATCGACATTTGCAGTCGATGGAGATGGATTGCCTGCGATTAGGTCTGGGTTGACCGTTACGATCACGTTAACGGACGTCACTGTAGGGGCATTGGATGAAGTGTCCGTGAGCGTGTAGCAGAATATTGTGTTCGAAATTGGCGAATTTGTGAGTGTGACGGAGTTGCCTGAAGCGACAGGAGTGCTGGATGAGCTGCACGATCCTGTGGTCGTACTGTACCACTGGTATGTGTAAGAACCTGTGCCGCCGCTCGGATTCGCAGTGAGGGTTATTGATTGACCTATGTCTATCTTCGGCGCGCTTGGCGTCGGAGCATTTGCAACAAGTGCGGGCTTCACGATAATAACAGGTGAGTTATTTGTTCCATTGATGAGTATATGATGTGCTGTACTGTTGCTATCGGTCGCATGGCCATCGAATGTCCAGGCACCGAGTATCGTGTTTGGACCTGATGCAACCTGTGTCACTGTTACACCAGAAAGTTGGGTAAATGTTATTGAGTTTATTGCGGTAGGGTTGACTGTAAGCTGAAGGGTATTGCCGCCAGGCGTACTTGATAGGGAGTTTACCGGTGTGTTGCCGACGGCCATGTTTGAAGATGCTGGAGGCGTCCAACTCCAGTTTCCTGTATAAGGTGGCGTACCATCGCTTATAACAGTGTTAAACGTATAGCTTGTGCCAACGTCTATGATTTCATTTGATATCGTGTTTGGCGTTGCAATCAGGCTGGGAAGGGCGTTGTATGTTGCGGTTATTATGTCGTTGCCACCTATCTGTATAATTGTATTAGAAGCGATTGCGTTTGATATTGATACATTAATGGCGTTACTGGCAGACCATCTGCTGAAATAGTAGCCAGGTGGGGCTATCGCATTTATTGTATACGCACCTATGGCTTTCGTTTTTTGACCATTTAAGTAAGTAGTGCCATTGAAGTTTATCGATCCGCCTGCAGGATTGTCGTCCAATGTCACAGTATAATTCCTTGGAAGCTTATAAATCAAAAGCGTTTTTGCATCCGGAGCAGTAAGCGCAGTTTCTGTTACGGTGTATGAGCCCGCTGGCTCGAAGCACGTTGCTATGAAGGCCGCAGAGGAGGACTGTTGCACATTCTGCTGCATTGTGCAGCCCGATGGCAGAGTTGGGCTGCCCCCGCCGCCTGTCTTCTGTGTGCCGCCACCTATGCTTCCGAGTATCAATACGAACGTGTTGCTACCTGTGGTGGAGAACGAGAGCGATAGAGCAGAAGTGTTGTTGGAAAAGGCGGTGGTTATATTGGCATTTCCGAAAAGCACGTTGGAGCCTACGCCCACCATGGTTATTTGGCCAGAACCTGATGTCAATACGTTGCCATCGGACAGTAGTCTTGTGCGGCCTATCGAGCTGCACAGCACATCGACACAGGCGTTCTGACCTGTTGAACCGCCGCCTGCCGATTCAACATCCGTGGTCCAGTTGACTGAGCTTACGGCCTCGCTGCTTGTAGCAACTGCATACGCGTAGCCAAGATAACCTGCTGGCAGATGAACATTAGCATTCGTTGCGCTTGCCGCCGTGGTGCTTGATGTCACGAAAGTTATTGATGATGCATAAGATGGCTGCGCAACAATCGTAACAAGGAGCAGGGACGCAAATACGCAGGCTATGACCATATACGTGAATGACATTGTATGGCCAAGTTCAAAGTGATGACTGGGCATAGCTTGCACGCTGATATTAGAATCGACGGAATGAGTGCCGTTATTTATGCGCTGATTGCATCTATTTTGCATAATACCATGGCATATTTATATTAGAGTTTATAATTCTGCAGTGGCGTGATGCCTATTCCATGGCAAATACCAGTATCTTGTTTGGCAGCCCTATTGGATTGCGTTATATTAGTAACTAACTAATAAAAAGGTATTGAAAACTACATTTTATCGATTTGATATAAAAATAATTTTATATTAAGTGTTACGTCTTGGCTTTTATATAAAAATAGTTTTATTTATATGCAGAGACTTTGTGTATTTGGTATAAGCCGGACTTACCGGTAAACTGATATGGCACAACGTTTTTAAGATTGCACCGATAAAACCACTTATGCAGACCAAATACATAGTGGTGCTGGGCTCATTGCTCAGCGGCTTGGGCAAGGGCATAGTAACTGCCTCGATAGCCAAACTACTTACGATGCATGGCATAAGGGCGATGCCTCTCAAGTTCGACGGATATCTGAATTACGACTGCGGTACAATGAACCCATTCAGGCACGGCGAAGTCTTCGTACTGGACGACAAGAGCGAGGTGGACATGGATTTCGGCACGTATGAGAGATTCCTTAACAGGAGCCTTACAGGCGAATTCTCGCTCACAGGCGGAAAGATATTCAGCGCGATTATAGAGAAGGAGCGCAGGGGTGACTTCTTAGGCAACGACGTGCAGTTCGTGCCGCATGTAGCCGAGTATATAGTTGAATACTTGAAGGGCGTAGGCAAAAAGAACGCTCTTGACGTATTGCTGGTCGAGGTTGGCGGCACAGTGGGCGACATAGAGAACAGCTACTTCATAGAGGCTATGAGGGAGCTCGCGCTTAGAGAGCAGGTGATCTTCATCGACCTCACTTACATACCGGAGCTGGGAGCCGTGGGCGAACAGAAAACGAAGCCAACACAGATAGCGCTCAGGAACATAATGCAATTCGGCATACAGCCAAGCTTCATCGTCTGCAGGTCGGAAAAGGCGCTCGCGGATTCTACCAGGAAGAAGGTGGCGCTCTTTGCGAACCTCAATGAAAGCGCGGTTATAGACGACCACAATTCCGATAACATTTACAGGATGCCGATTCTGCTCATGGAACAGGGTCTTGATGATGCGGTGATAAAGGCGCTTGGCCTTAAGGGCAATGCCGGCGATACCGCCTTCAAATCAAAGGTAAATGAATGGAAGAAGCTGTGCGAAGCTATCGAAGGTACCGGAAAAAATGGCGTGAACATAGCGATTGTAGGAAAGTACACAAAACTGCACGATGCATACGCAAGCGTGAAGGAGGCGGTTACGCACGCGTCGGCGCACAATGGAGTCAACGTGAAACTTAATTGGATTGAGTCCGAAGACCTTGAAGGTAACACCATGCATGTTGAAGAGATGCTGCGGGGGATGGACGGTATAATAGTCCCAGGAGGGTTCGGGAAGCGCGGGATAGAAGGCATGATATCTGCGATAGGATACGCGCGTGATAAAGGCGTGCCTTACCTGGGGCTGTGCCTGGGCATGCAGCTAATGGCCGTAGAGTTCGCGCGCCATGTTTGCAATTTGGAAGGCGCCAACTCCACAGAGTTCAATCCTGGCACCAAGCACAAAGTCGTAGATATAATGGGAGGCCAGAAGGATCTCGACAGAAAGGGCGGTACGATGAGACTGGGTTTGTGGCCCGCAGCAGTAAGGAAAGGCACCATCGCATACTGGGCCTACGAATCTACCAGAGTAAAAGAGAGGCACAGGCACAGATACGAGCTGAACAACGCTTACAGGAAGGCGCTTGCAGATAATGGGCTCGTGATAAGCGCGATAAACGAGCAGAACGACCTCGTAGAGATAATCGAATGGAGAGACGGATTCGGGATAGGAACGCAGGCGCATCCGGAACTTGAATCCCGGCTTGAGAGGCCGCACCCCCTGTTCCTATCTTTCTTAAAGGCGGCAGCGGAGCACAAACGCCAATCATAGCTTATAGCATGTGCTTTGCCCTAACCTAAAGCAGGTTTTTTAGTTTTGTTACAAGCATATTGACCGTGTAATTTTTCCTTGAGTGTAGTTTTATGGAAGCCGAACAGCATAAGCATGAGGGGGATACCGAACACGCTGCGCATCATGGCAGTGCACATGGGAGTACCGCGTCAAAGATTGTCACATTGGGAAACCTGAAGTTGGGCATGATCCTTTTCCTATCCTATCTTATCATTTCGTTCGTAGTGTTCGCACCGCTGACCAGCAGCATAACCAACTCTGCGCCCGGATCCGGCGGCACCGCTTACCAGAATCTCTGGGACATATGGTGGGTAGGATACTCTATGCTTGCCCTTCATACTGGGGTATTCTTCACGCCGCTGCTTTACACACCCGTAGGAGCGAACTTGATCTATCAGAACCTTTCACCGGTTGCAGCGCTAGTTTCACTGCCGTTCCAGGCCATCAGCCTAGCTTTCGCTTACAACACCATGCTGCTCTTGGGCTTCGTACTGTCCGGCATCACGATGTTCATACTCGCCGATTACATCGTGGACGACAGGAGAGCAGCTTTCGTCGCCGGGCTCGTATTTGCATTCAGCTCGTTCCATATAGCGCAGGGTTACTTCAATCTCGGGCTGATCAACATAGAGTGGGTGCCGCTGGCGCTTTATTTCTTCATCAAGATGATAAAAGGCGAGCCAACGTACCTCAATGCCGCCGGTCTGGGCCTCTCTTTCATGCTGGCTTCGCTCATGGGAAGCGTGCAGCAGGGCATCGAGCTGGCGATGCTGCTCGTGCTCGTGGCGTGCGCGTATCTTTTGGTTAGTGAGAGGCGCAAGAGAATCCTCAGCGCAAAGCTGTGGGCGTTTGTGGGGCTTGCTGCTGCCATAGCATTTTTGGTCGGAGCGGCATGGTTCGTCCCGATACTTGAGGCGGCTTTGCAGCCCGGTGGGCTGGCCCAGGCGAACGCCTTCAACAACGTAACTTACAACAGCGCGTGGAGCGACAGCATCGCATCGTTCTTCATACCTAGCTACTACAATGGAATATTCGATTCGAACCCTTCGGTGTATTTCACCTCGGTTTTTGCGCCTACGCCAAGCGAGCGCGTGGCTTATGTGGGCTACGTGACGCTGCTTTTAGCGCTCTATGGTCTATATATAGATTATAAGAGGAGCAGGCTATGGCTCGGCCTCGCAGTTATATTCGGCATACTCTGCCTCGGCCCATCAGGGTTGCTTTATTCGCTCTATCACTTGCTGCCCGGAATAAACATAATAAGCGAACCGGACAGGTTTTATCTAGTCTTCAGTCTTGCCATGGCGATACTCGCCGCATTCGGATTCAAGGACCTTTTCGGTAGGATGAAGCTTGGAAAGCAAGGTGGCATGGCGATACTTGCAGTGCTCTCAATAGTTACCATCGCGATAATAGTCGAGAATAATGGGATCGCGCTAAGCGCTCCGCTTTACCATCAGGTCGCGATAAATGCGAGCATACCGTATTTCTACAGGCAGCTCGGCACCAGCAGCGCCAATTTTTCCGTGCTCGAACTTCCTGTACTCGACGACCAGTACTATTCCAACGGCCCGTCACTTTTCACCGGAATCGCAGCATATTATGATACTGCGGCGCATAAACCGATACTTGGAGGGTACCTAGGACTTTCAAACGATACGCAGAAGCTTACGCTCTGCAACATACCTTTGGTGGAGACTGCGACATACCTTGAGCAGTCGGGCGGCGGCGCGCAATTATCGCTGTGCACCTACGGCACGAACGGCGTGCCAACTTATACTGTTGACAAAGGAGGGGTGCCTGTCTCTCCGTCGCTTGTGGTGCAGAACCCGGCTAACGAATCGTTGCTGCTACTGGACGACTACGGTACGGCTTACGTCGCAATAAACAACGCGGCGTACAATCGAAGCGCCCTTGTTGAACTGGGGAACTATCTGTACGGACTCTTTGGAGCGCCGGTGTACCAGGACAATTCGACGATAGTTTTCTCAACGGTCAACGCAAGCAAATACCTATATAGGTCATATGTCGCCTACCCTATACTGAACCAGTGGGAGGCTGCGCAGGAACTGGTGAACGGCACGCTCCAGTATTTCTGGACCCCGATAAAGAACTACAGCGCACTGTATGGAGGGCTCATAGTGTCTGCGCCATATGCAAAGCAGACTAACACAAGCGCCGCGATAGAGTCAACGTCTGTCAGCTACATAAACACGAGCATGACAATCGATGCCGGGACTAATTTCGGGGATGCGCAACTTGTTGTCGAGGGCATAGGACTGAACGGGAATCCTGTGAGGATAGCGAACCTATCGGTAAGTCCGGCTTTCGCTGCGTACACGATAAACGCAAGCCTGGTATCGGGACCGCAGGGTAACACGCTGTTCTTCCTGCAGAGGGTTGCGGCTGCAAGCGCAGGTAAGCAGCAGCTCATATTCATAAAGAACATAACGATACAGAGAGGACGCTGACCGCATATGCACGCACCTGAGATAATAGTCGACCAGCGCGAGAGGAACACGGAGCTGCTGAAGCGGCTGGAGGAGCTGGGCGTAAGGATAGCCCTCGTCACGCTGAACGTCGGCGATTACGTGATCTCCGACAGGATATGCATAGAGCGCAAGACCGTGCCCGATTTCGAAGGCTCGATAATAAACGGTAGGCTGTTCGACCAGTTGGGCAGGCTCAGGGAGCATTATTCTTATCCGATGCTGCTGCTAGAAGGCGACAGGGACGCTTTCAGGATGCGGCGCAGGGCGATAACTGGTGCAGTGGCCTCGCTTTACGTAAGATACGGCATACCGGTGATAATGTCGGAGAGCCCGACTGAAAGCGCGGCCATAATGGAGAGCATAGCCAGGCAGGAACAGGATTCTGAAGAGAGGCTCCCATCGCTGAAAGGCGGCGCGAAGGCTTACACAAGCACACAGTTCCAGGAGTTTGTAGTCGGGAATCTGCCCGGCGTTGGGCCGAAGCTTGCGAAGAGCCTGCTAAAGCATTTCCACAGCGTGAGGCGGATAGCGAACGCCGAAGTGGAAGAGCTGATGGAGGTCGATAAGGTGGGCGAGAAGAAGGCCAGGCTAATCCATGAAACGCTCAACGGACCATACGAGGGCTTAGATGATGGTGGGCAGGCTGAGGATTCTTAAAGGAAGCCGTAGATGGATGCCAGATCAATCGCGCAGTCTTGCCATGGCCATCGCCTGAAGCACCGACTCCGATGCGCTGCCATTCAGTTTTACGCGAAGCCTGGAGGCTGCGGCTAACTCATGCGAACGTGTAGTTTTGAGTTCAGAATCCGTTTTGAGCGCTTCCTTGAACTTATTGTACGTTTTCATGTCATTTGAGAAAAAGACGAATTTGTCGCCGGATTTTATACCGATCCTGTCAATGGCATCCGATATCTGCTTCGTCATCGCGGCAAAGAGCAGCATCTCCATCGATACGCTGTTTGATATGCAGGTTCCGCTGTCCATGGCCGTCACGGCGTTCAGGTAGGCGCCCAATAGATGCGTTGAGTTTATCACTGCGCCATAATCAAACAACTGTGCCACAATGTTTTTTCCCTTGCTGCCGTTTATTCTAGCGAGCAGCTCCTCGGCGCCGAGGTTTGAGGAGCATAACCTCACTATAAGCCGGGTTGTATCTACCGCAAGAGCGTCCATGATAGCTATTTGTGTGGCAAGTTTATTATTTTGAACTGGCTCGGCACGGTTTACCATTTTGCGTGATCCGTATGCACAAAAATAAATATCTGGCACTGCAGAATTATCCCGATAGAATGATTTCGATAAACGAGTTCTCTGCTATAGACTTGCGCGTGGGCAGGATCATTGAGGTCGATGACATAGAAACGGCGAGGAAGCCAATGTACAAGCTTAAGGTCGACCTCGGGGAGCTGGGCGCCAGGATTATAGTGGCCGGAATAAAAGCCTTCTACACAAAGGAACAGCTCTTAGGAAAGAGCATAATAGTGGTAGCCAATCTGGAACCCAAGAGCGTTGCAGGCATAATGTCCGAGGGCATGCTACTGGCAGCGGGCGACGAACAATCGATATCGATAATACAGCCGGACAAGGAGGCCAAGCCAGGATCTAAAATCGGATGAAAGCGTAATTAGTAATAAAAAGGTTTTAATCTCTAAGATTGTTGATTTGAGTGCAGAAGTTTTACATAACGACGCCCATTTACTATGTGACCGACAAGCCGCAGCTAGGCAACGCTTACCCGACTATAGCTGCCGATGTATTGGCAAGATGGCACAGGATGAGGGGCGAGGACGTTTTCTTCCTTGTCGGCACTGACGAGCATGGAGAGAAGGTAGAGACCGCGGCGAAGGCGGCCGGCAAGCAGCCGAAGGAGTTCGTTGACGACGTGGTAGGCGTCTACAAGGACGTATGGAAGCGCCTCGGCATATCTTATGATTATTTCATAAGGACTAGCGATCAGTCTCATGAGGCTATGGTCGCGGAGCTTATAGACGAGATGGCGCAGAACGGCGACATATACAAGGGCTTCTATGAGGACTGGTACTGCGTCCCTGACGAGACTTTCTGGACCGAGCTGCAGCTGAAGGACGGAAAATGCCCTGTTTGCGGCAGGCCAGTGAAAAAGGTAAAGGAGGAATGCTACTATTTCAAGTTGAGCAAATACCAGGGCGCTCTGCTGGAACTGTATGAAAAGAACCCATCTTTCCTCTCGCCAAAGCTAAGGTCAAAGGAGATAATGAACAGGGTAAAGGCAGGACTGAATGACATAAGCATAACAAGATCGACGATAAAATGGGGGGTGCCATTCCCGCTGGACAAAAAACATACGGTATACGTATGGGTTGACGCCCTGTTCAATTATGTGACCGCATTGGGCGGTGCGACAGGAGTGCACTTCACAGAATTCTGGCCCGCGGATGTCCACCTTGTAGGCAAGGAGATAAACTGGTTTCATTCGGTCATATGGCCTGCGCTGCTGATGTCTTCTGGCATAGAGCCGCCTCGGATGGTTTTCGCGCACGGGTGGTGGACTGCGGAAGGCAAGAAGATGAGCAAGAGCTTAGGCAATTCTGTCGACCCCGTCGAAGTCGCCAACAGGTATTCTGTAGACGCGCTCAGATACTTCCTGCTGAGAGAGATGCCGCTTGGCGACGACGGTGATTATTCAGAGAAGTCGCTGGTGACACGGCTCAACAACGAGCTCGTGGCCGAGCTTGGCAACCTCGTAAACAGGACGCTCACGATGGCCGAGAAATTCCAGGGCGATATAAAAGGGAAGCCGGAGCTGGAGACGTCGCTGGACCTCGAAGGCATAAACAGGTGCATAGACAACATGGACACGTTCGGCGCCCTCGACGGCATATTCTCTTTCATAAGGGCAGCGAACAAATACGTGAATGACAATGCCCCGTGGAAGCTGCAGGGCGATGAGCTTGGCAATGTGCTTTACAACCTGCTCGAGGCATCGCGCGTGATATCCATACTGGTTTACCCGTTTATGCCGGAAACCGGCACTCGTATAGCCGCACAGCTTGGTGTAGGAGTAGGCAGCCTTAATGACTGTAAGTTTAAAGAATTCGAAGGTAAGATAAAGAAGGGGGATTATCTTTTCAAGAAGGCTGTTTGAGGCATTCTAGGAAGGCCGCAGTGTTCTGCAGGCGTGCATTTAATCAATCTTGGTGGAGCTCATGGGGGACGTTATAGTAGAAGCTATGAAGATGAAGTTCGACGACTTCTTCGAGCGCTATTACAGGGAGAAGATAAACGACCTCATAATAGGCATGCCGGAGAAGAGGAGCCTCCTCATAAACTTCAAGGACCTCGAGCTTTTCGACCCGGAACTCGCGAGCGAGCTGGTGGAGAAGCCGGATATGGTGCTCGAGGCAGCGACCGAATCGCTCAAATCCAAGAGCGAGGGCGTAGATTTGGGGGAGGTCGAGCCTCATTCAAGGTTCTACAGCCAGAATATAAACACGCCGCTCGTGCAGGACGTAGGCGCGAGGTACATAGGCAAGATGATACTCCTCGACAGCCTCGTGGTCAAGAGGTCTGAGATAATACCTAGGGTCCACATAGGCGCTTATAAGTGCACATACTGCGGTGCTGCGTTCAAGTTCAGGACCGACAAGGACGAGGTGCCTGAAGTCTGCCCCCAATGCAAGAGGAGGTCGCTCAAGGATTCACCTGAGGAATCGAGGTTCATAAACCTGCAGAAGATAGCGGTGCAGGATCCGCTGGAGAAGCTCAGGGGCAACTCACCGACATGGCAGCTCGAGGTCTGGATGGAGGACGACCTGGTAAATACTGTTATACCAGGCGACAGGATAGATCTTACTGGCATCCTTAGGATACGCCAGAGGCGCAACGTAAAGGGCAAGGTCGAGAGGGACTTCTACACGATGTTCCTTGACACAGTATCGATAATGCACAAGCAGAGGGAGTTCTCCGACCTGAGCATATCAGACGATGAGGAGAGGCAGATAAGGGAGCTGGCCAAGGATCCGCAGATATTCGACAAGATAACGCGTTCCATAGCCCCGTCTATATACGGCTATGACGAGATAAAACAGGCGGTCGCGCTCCAGCTGTTCGGCGGAACTCCGGGCAAGAGCCTCGTAGATGGAGGCCTTATAAGAAGCGACATGCACATACTGCTTATAGGCGACCCGGGAAGCGCCAAGACGAGGGTACTGCAATCCGTTTCGAAACTGGTCCCGAAGGGGATATATGTGAGCGGAAAGTCAGTCACAGGAGGCGGCATGACTGCGGTAGCCGAGAGGGACGAATTCTCAGAGGGAGGGTGGACACTTAAAGCCGGAGCGCTAGTGCTCGGAAGCGGAGGTATAGTGTGCATAGACGAGTTCGACAAGATAGGCGATGAGGACAGGGCCTCGCTGCACGAGGCGCTGGAATCGCAGACGATAAGCGTCGCAAAGGCAGGCATAGTTGCCACGTTCAACGCCAAGGCGGCTGTGCTTGCGGCTGCGAACCCGAAGTTCGGCAGGTTTGACCCGAACATGTATCCGTCGGAACAGTTTGACATACCACCCACCTTGCTTTCTAGATTCGACCTGATATTCCCGATAAAGGATCAGATGGACGAGGAGCAGGACAGGAACATAGCAAAGCACATACTTATACAGCACGAGGCAGCCGGAGCGGCGATAGCGGAGATAAGCAATTATGAGCAGGTGGAGCTTCCCCCAATAAACGAGCTTCTGCTGCGCAAGTACATAGCGTTCGCGAAGAGGACCGTGATGCCGCGCTTGAGCCAGGATGCTGCCAACAAGATACAGACCTATTACGTTGAGTTGAGGAAGTCGGGGCTGAAGCAGGGCGCGGTGCCGATAACGCCTAGGCAGATAGAGGGGCTGGTAAGGCTCGCGGAGGCGAGCGCGAAGGCGAGGCTGTCACCCACCGTGGAGGTTTCCGATGCAGAAAGGGGCATATGGCTGAGCGAGTTCATGCTCAAGACGCTTGCGGTGGACAGAGGCGGCAGGAAGGACATAGACATAATACTCACAGGCATGCCCAGGGAGAAAGTCGACAAGATAAACATAGTCCTCTCGATAATAAGGGACCTTGACGACAAAGAGGGCGGGGCGAGGATGCACAGGATAAGGGAGGAGGGGGAGAAGGCGGGACTCGACTATGGCACCATAGAGAGGCTTGTCAATGAGCTCGACAAGAGCGGTGACATCTACATGCCGACTGCAGGGCTTTACAGGATGGCGAAGAGCAAGGGAGAGTGAGCGGTGATTTTGCGGGCCTTCGTGTTATAGAGTACAGGCAGATGGTGCAGATTCTAGTAATGTTCATGATAGTGCAGTTCTTTGGCCTCCTTCTCGCGACGCAATGGTATTACGGGGTGTCCCCTTCTGCGGTATACAGCAGCCAGGTGGTCTCGGGAGTGGCAAACACCATAGTGCTTATAGCATATATAATAGGGTTCAGCCTGCTCCTTGTGATAATAATAAGGTTTTACAAGGGGGAACTCTTCTTCAGGCTCCTTGAGGCACTTGTGATTTTCATATCCGCATTTTTCGTATTCCTCATAGTAGGAGCCACGATCAATGGCGGGGCTTATGTCACAATAGGCGGGATGCAGCTGCCTGTGTACATAATAACTGGCGTACTGGCCGCGGGGCTTCTTGTAGCAGTAAAGAACAAGTGGCCGAGGCTGAGGAACACCGCTGCTATAATAGCTAGCGTTGGAGTTGGGGTGGTGCTTGGGATAAGCTTCCCTTTCTTCGTGGCTTACCTGTTCATGATAGTGCTTGCAGTGTACGACTTCATAGCGGTCTTCATAACCAAGCACATGATAACCATGGCTAGGGCCATGTCATCGATGAATCTCTCTTTCCTGATCGGGGTGAACGAGGTCGAGGCTGTGCCGGAGCGCTTGCTCAGCAAGGGCGAGAGGCTCGAGTACAGGAAGGAGAAGCAGAACATAAGGAAGAATAATCCCGCCCTAAGGCAGATAATGGACAACAACCTGGTGCCTTTCGCAGCTAGGATAGAGTTGGGCACAGGCGATCTTGGCGTACCACTGATGCTCGCGGTAGCCGCATACCAGGTAAACCTGAACTTCACGCTCAGCCTTTTCATAATAGCCGGAGCCGTAGCCGGACTCATCGCTACGATGTACGTGCTCAGAAGGTACAAGCGTGCACTGCCCGCGATACCGCCGCTTCTTATCGGAATAAGCGTAGCGCTGCTGATTTACATACTACTGTACAGGACCGTATGAACCATGCCATGAATCCTTTGGGCCACCTAAACGTACAAAAAGTGATAAATACTTTGAGTGGATAACGAGGTATATCTGGTGCGAATATTTCACACCGCACGAATGATGATTAAAGTTGAATGGGATACTATATGTATAGATTAGGATATCTTTTGTCGATTCTGCTGCTCGGCATTGTCTTGATGGCGGATGCGGCTGCGGCCCCGACAGGCCCCGCAGTAGGAACGGCGACGATCCACGCGCCTGCAGTAATACTGGTGAACAACAGCGGCAGCCTGACTGTGATAAACCTTACTGTAACCAAAGGCATAGGCAATGTGATAATTGTGGGCCCCGCATCGGTCGCACCTTCAACGCTGCAATCGGCCCAGACCGCGGTGTATTACGCAGCAAAATACCTGAACATAAACCAGTACAACTACAACTTCACATATGGGATAGAGGATAACTATTCGAACGTCTCTGGGCCTAGCGCAGGAGCGGCGATGACGCTGCTGGCCGTATCTGCGTTGTCGCATAAGCAGCTCCTGCAGAACTTCACCATAACCGGGACGATAAACTCTACCGGTGGCATAGGCGAGATAGGGGGGGTGTATGACAAGATAGGAGCGGCGGTTGCTTCAGGGATGAAATTCGCGCTAGTGCCTGCCGTACCTCCAGGAACCAGCGAGGATGTGCTCTATCTGCTGGTGCAGGACACTTTCGGCATACCGCTCATACAAGTTTCTAACATAACGCAGGCGCTGCCATTCGCCGAAGGACTGAAGAAGCCGTTGAACGGGACTTCGTACGATTTCTACCTTAATCACCACGTAAGCGGGCTCCCATATGCGAATATATCATGCAGCAACGGATGCAATGAGAGCGCTTTCGGCACTCTGGCAAACTTCACGATAAATCTGACTAGGAGCGAGATAAACACACTGGCCTCTTATCCCGCATTCAACACGACTACGGCACAACTAAGCGAGGTACTGAACGAAAGTGCGCAGCTCCAGGGCAGGGGCTACTACTATATAGCAGCGGACCAGGCCTTCCTTGACTATCAGAATGCCTTCTTCTTCGACAACCACCTTGTAACTAGGGCAGGCGGATTAAGCACCCTGCAAGGCGTAGGCAACTTCTGCTCGGATTTCATACCGCCCCAGATAACGCTACAAAATTATGAGTTCGTACTTGGCGGCGAGCTTAGGCAGGAATGGGGCAACTACACGATAAACCAGGCTATAAACAGCTACAACGTTACCGGTTTCGACACCGACGAGGTGCTTTCTGAGATGGTAAGCGGAGCGGACTCTAACGGTTGGTGCAACGCAGCACATGAGATGTACAGCCTTGCCAGCCAGATGGGAGGCCAGGCGGCTACAGCCTCACAGTCGCTCAACTCTGCAGCCATCAACAGGATAGACCGCGCTCTGGCCTATGGCCCAAGTCTTTACCTTAGCGGTGCGGAGGCGGCTTACAAGGCGGGCAACTACCCGATAGCGATACTTGATTCTGATTACGCATATGCGCTATCGTACAGCCCAAACGCAACTGTGGCGCAGAAGTACAACATGAGCCTTGCGATGGACGCAAACTCTACTTACGGCATCTGGGCTTCGCAGTTCGCTGATGAGTCTGAGTTCTACCTTTATGAGGCTAGGACGAACGCGAACAGCACGAATGCAAGCATCTACATAGACCAGGCTTATTCGACTGCCCTTCTGGCCAACCAGATGGGCAAGGACATGCAGCTCATATACCAGAACTTGCAGCCTACGGGACAGGTAATAACAAATAGCAGCAAGGTTAACGGCACGTCTTACAACGTGCCTAGCATAGTGGACTACACAGGGATGCAGGATGAGGTGGCGCAACTCAACAGGATTGTAACAGCATTATTTATAGTTATTGCTGGCATATTCCTTGTAAATGTTGCGATCTGGATTCTTTTGATAAAGGAGCACTACGCAAGGAAGGGACCGAAGCAGCGATCCGATAGGGCGCAACAGAAATATTCTAGGTGAGTTTATAACAGACGTATTGCCGGGGAGAGTTTGCGTGTCTTGCGGTCATCTTAGCAGGGAGTACACTGAGTTCTCCTGCCCAAGATGCGGCAAGAGCGACATGATAAGATGCTATCACTGCAGGGAGATATCGAACGCTTATAAGTGTTCGGAGTGCAGCTTCGAGGGTCCGTGATATGTCTAAGGCTACTGTTCTATTCAAGGTTTATCCGGCAGACCCGGAGAAGGTCGCGCAGACGATGGACAACATAAAGGCGGCTATGAACCCTTCAGGGATGCAGGCGCAGGAAGTCGCCTTTGGCATAAAGCTGATAAAGGTGCTTTTCGTATATGAGTCTAAGGAGATGGGATCATCCCAGTTCGAGGACGGGCTCAAGAAAGTGGACGGAGTTGGCGAGGTAGAGGTCGAGGAGGAATCATTGATGTAACTGCATCCAACGAGGAAAGGGTTATAAAAAGTTGCGCCGATTATACTACATGGATGGCATTAAGAGGCCCAAAGTGAACAAGCCGCTCAACTTCGAGATGAGCAAGAGGCGGTTCATAAAGATAAGCTTCAAGGAGATGAAGTCGTATTCTGAGCAGCTCGCCAGGCGGATAATTGAGGAGCATGGCGCGCCCGAAGTGATAATATACGCGCAGCGCGGAGGCATGCTCATCGGAAGGCTGCTTAGCGATGCCCTTGGAGTCAGGGACCTTGTCTGCATAAGCGCGAAGTATTACTCCAAGTCAAACAGGAGGTACTCACGTGTCATAGTGGGAAGCATACCGCAACTGAAAGTCAAGGGCTACGCGCTCCTTGTGGACGACATCGCCGATACCGGGAAGACCCTGAATGAGATACGCTCTGGCATAGCCAAGAAGTCAAAAGCCAAGTTAGTGACATGCACTTTCGGTATGAAACCGCAGACCGTGATAAGGCCGGATTTCTACTCGTTCAGCGTGAGCAACGACACCTGGGTTGTCTTCGAATACGAGGAGTTCGAGGCGATGAGGAACTTCTCGGCCACAGGCAACGATGCCGGGTTGAGGTTCATAAAGAAGAATTTTTAACCGCTAGTTCTGATACCCTGGAGAGGCGCCTTGCTATGGTCCTCCAGTGCGATCCCTGCCAATAGAGCTTGCCACATTTCCTGCAGCTGTAGAACTCATTATACCTTGAGTATATGCTTTCGGGTAGGCCTTTATTCTCTGCAAAATCCGGCCCTGCAGTACGAAGTTTTATGCCGCACCCAGGGCATAGGGTTTGAGATGCGTCGGCTTGCACGCGGAGGCGGAGCTCGCTTATTATATAAGCGAGCTGCCCGTCAAGGTCCTGCTGCACGACAAGAAGGGCTTTTATGCCGCGCTTCTTCGCCCTCAATGATAGCGCCACATCAGAGGTAAGGAGCGTGGCCTTGGTCGACTTGGTGTATCTGAGTATTGCATCGTCGCCCTGTTCGGGAACGTCCTTCGCGGCTATGCCGGCAAGCCTGAGCCACCTTGCGACCTTTGCGAGCATGACGTCGGCAAGTATCACTCTTTTCTCCTTCCTTACAGAGCAATTTTTTAGCATACTATTTTTATAGGTGAACTGGTAAATACCACTTGCTGACAAATGATCTGGTGTCTGCCGAATGATAAAGTCCATAGAGCTAGTCAACTGGAAGACGCATAAGCGCACAAGGATGGAATTCCAGAACGGGGTGAACGTGCTCATAGGGATAATGGGTGCAGGCAAGAGCTCGGTACTGGATGCGATGTCTTTCGCCCTGTTCGGCACCTTCCCTGCGCTAAAGAGCAGGAGAGTTTCCACCACCGACCTGATATCGAACAGGCCCGTGCAGGAGGATGAGGCCAGCGTGACATTGATATTCGATTCCGATGGGAGCACTTACTCCGTGACAAGGAAACTGAGCATGCGCGGCAGCAGCACAGCTAAGCTCGAGCGGGACGGCGAATACCTCCAGGCGCAGGCTGAGAGGGTAAATGAGGAGATAGAACGCGTGCTGAAGATAGACTATGACACATTTTCAAGGGCCATATACGCAGAGCAGAATAACCTCGACTATTTCCTGGAGCTTACAAAGAGTGACAGGAAGAAGCAGATAGACAATATGCTTGGCCTGGACCAGTTCGCCAGCGCAGAGGAGAATGCCACATCGCTCATAAACAGCATAAAGGGTATGATAAAGGATGAGGAGGCCACGCTGATGCAGATAGACATCAAGTCTTACAAAACGCATCTGGAGAGGCTGGCGGATGAGAAAAAGAGCATAGAGAAGGAGCAGGAATCGCTCAGGGCTGCAGAGAGGTCCGCGGAGGTGGAGGCAGCGCTGATCAGCAAGAAGTTGGATGATGCCAAAGCACTGTACGCAAAAAAGCTGGCGCTCTCAACGGAGATCGCTTCGATAAACGGGAGGATAACTGCAATGAACGAGGAGCTAGATAGGATAGGCAAGCTTAACATCAACGAGGATAAGCTGCAGAAGGAGCTGGATGAGAAGAGGGCGCTAAAGGGAAGGGTCGATGGCGAGATAACCCAGTTGAGGGCAAAGCTAAAGGAAGCGACAGCTAAGCTGGCGTCGCTCGAGACCTCATCGAAGAGCAACGAGATGAAGGCGAGGGAGCGCGAGAGGATCATCGACGGGATAAAAGGCAGGAGCCTTGAGGCGCTCGAGAGGGAGCTGAAGCAGAACGAGGATTCGCTCAAGGAGATGAACGATGGCCTCGCGCGGAACAACGCACAGAAAAAGGAGCTTACTGCGTGGCTTACCGAGCTGAAGAAGCACGTAGGCAGGTGCCCGGTGTGCGAGAGCGAACTTGATGAGGAAAAGAGGAAGAAGCTGCTCGGCGACAAGAGCGCCCTGATAGACGGTATAGACCGCGAAAACGCAAGGCTAACGAAGCAGATAACAGAGATGGAGGCTCTGGTAAAAAGGTTGGGCAGCGATAGGACGATGCTGGCGATATACATGAGCAAGCTGAAGGACTACGAGAACCTTGATGCTACAATAAAGAGAGAGAACGAGGCGCTCGCAACAGTCAAGCCGCAGGTGAAGGAGCTTGAGAGCGAAGTCGAAGCAAAAGGCATGGAACGCGATGCTGCAGCAGAATCGATAAGCAAACTCAACGCAAACTTCGATGTGGCGAAGAGGAAAAAATCATACACAGAACAGGTAGCGAGGGACAGCGCTGCGGTAAAGGGGAAAACTTTAGAAATCGACGCGATAGCTGTCGATGACAAGCAGGTAGACGAGCTACAGGAAATGCTCAGAAAGAGGAGCGGGGAGCTTGGCGACGCAAAAGCTAAGATTGCGAGCAACCTGAAGTACATGGCCAACATAAACTCGCAGATTGATGAGAAGGCAAGGCAGGTAAAAAATTTTGCACTGATAGAAGAAAGGATAGGCAAGAGGAGGGACTACATAAACAACCTCAACAAGTTCAAGACAGCGCTTATGGAAACCGGCGAGCTTTTAAGGAACAGGCTCGTTTCCTCGATAAACAGCCTTATGGACGGCCTGTGGCCGGACCTTTATCCTTATGCGGATTACAGGGGCGTAAGGCTGGCAACGAAGAAGGACGATTACCTCCTCGAGGCTGATATAGGGGGCGCAGGCGGCGAGAGCTGGGTGTCAGTTGATTCCATAGCAAGCGGAGGGGAGAGGAGCGTTGCGTGCCTTGTAATGCGTGTTGCGATGTCTATGGTCATAGTGCCGAACTTGAAGTGGATAATACTTGATGAACCGACGCACAACCTTGACTCCAACGGCATATCGAAGCTGATAAGCGTGCTGGGCGAGAGCCTGCCGAAGGTTGTTGAGCAGATCTTCATAATAACGCATGATGATAGCCTTAAGCAGATAGGCTCAGCTAGGATCTACACTCTTGACAGGGATAAGTCGGCAAATGGCCCGACTGCGATATCGGAGCTATGAGGCGCTTCAAAGAGGCTCAAGCCCCAGGTCGTTGCTTGATTGTTTTGCAGATGCACTGGTGCTTATGATCGATGAACCCTTTACGCCCGTGAATATTGCGATTACCTCCACTTTTCCGTTGTATGACGGATCTATCCTTGCTCCCCAGAGAACATTCGCATTTGGCGCCGTCAGACCCGTCAGCCTGTTCCCGATCTCGTTTGCGTCTCCCAATGTAAGGTCTTCGCCACCGGTTATATGAAGCAGTATTCCGGTAGCGCCCTCGTAATCAACATCAAGAAGCTTGTTCTGCAGCGTGTTCGCCACTACCTTGTCGACCCTGTCCTGCCCGCTCGCTTCGCCCACGCTTATCATCGCAAGGCCGCCGCTCGACATTATCGTCTTAAGGTCCGCGAAGTCCAGGTTTATCAGGCTGGGCGTGTTTATCGTCTCGGATATGCCACGCACGGCCCTGGTAGTTATCTCGTCCGCAATCTTGAAAGCCTCCTCTATAGCCACATTAGGGTAGAGATTGACCAGCTTCTGGTTATCTATCACTATCAGCGTATCGACATTCTTGCTCAGCTCCTCTATGCCCTTCTTCGCAGTGGCTATCCTAACGCCCTCCAACCTGAACGGGAATGTTACTACACCTATGACTATTGCGCCGCTGCGTTTTGCAACATCGGCCACTATGGGCGCTGCACCGGTGCCCGTTCCGCCGCCCATGCCTGCGGCTACGAAAACAAGGTTGTAGTTGTTCAACGCCGACTCAATGGTAGAGCGCGAATATTCTGCCGCCCTGGCGCCGACCTGCGGGAAACCGCCTGCGCCTAAACCCCTCGTAAGATTGTCGCCTATCAGGATCCTGCGTATCGAGGGCTCAAGACTGTTGAGGTGCTTTGCGTCAGTATTGACGGCCACTAGTGAAGCGCCCTTCACTCCGGTCCTGCACAGCCTCTGTATAGTGTTGCTCCCCCCGCCGCCTACGCCGCACACTGCGATCTTCGCCCTGAAAAATTCATCATCGTCCTGGCCATTGGTTAAAGCGCTAGACAGTATGTCCATGATATCACGCATAAACATGGAACAAAAAAGCTATAAAATGTATTCCTTATAATAGTATCAGATACAAGACTGCTCAGTATGAGCGGGAATCCAGTACTGTGTCAGATAACGCATTTCTTTTCGTAAGTGAAGCTCGTGGGCCAGCCTTCTTTGGTAGGCTCTTCGTTGGATTCAGGGGCGCCCATAAGCCACTTGACATCGCATCGGATGGTATGGTAGAGTGATCGCGCATGGACAAGGGCTTCATAAGGTCGATAATACTCTCGCTCGCGTCATCGCTCACTCTCGGCGGGTGGCTTTTGCTCTCAATGAAGGCGATAAGCACCTACCCTGCGCTTGACTACTACATACTGATGTCGTTCTTCGCATTCATCTTCCTAATGGTATGGCAGGCGCTCAGGAACAAGCCCATATCAAGACCTAAGCCGAGGGTGATAGTCAATGGCGTGCTGTTCGCTGCGGAGCTTATGATATTCCTCTCGATAGTCAACAGCCAGAACATAGTAATGCTTTCGGCCCTCATAACGCTCAACATAATAGTATTCACGATTATCAACATATTCCTGCACAAGGAAGTGATAAACAAGCACATAGCGATAAGGATAACCGTATCCGCGCTCCTTATAATAGCGGCGGTGGACCTGATATACGGGCTGAACGAGAGTACCGGTTTCACAGCGCTCACACAAGCGGACTTCTACATGGCCTTCCTCCTTGTCATAATCTTCGGAATCACGAACTACATGTTCTCGTACAACAGCAAGAGGGTGGTGAACGAGGAGAATTTCATATTCTGGATACTGCTCAGCGGCTTCACTTTCAGCATGCTGCTATTCGCGGCGATAGGCTCCGGACTTGACGTGGAGAGGGGCCTCATATATTATGCTATGGCCGGCGGCATGCTCATGTTCGCAGGCATATCGAGCATGGCCTACGGCTATAGGTATCTCGCCTACTACAAGAACGTCATGCGCTTCGTTGGCACGAATGTGCTCTTCCTGCTCAGCGAGATGGACGTTATATTCATAGCGATATTGTATTCCATATTCATAGACGCCATAAGCTCCTACGTTCTAGGCGCCATAGCGCTCATACTCTTCTCCATGGTCGTCATATCTACGATAGAGGACAGGAGGAGCCAGACGAACATATTCACGCACATAGTGGCTAACGCAGTGGAGAAGGAGGCCGAGCAGCTCGGGATAATGCTAAGGCCACATAGGATGGCGCAACGCAGGGGTAGGCGCAGGAACAGGGCGCATAAGCGCAATGAATGAAGATGTGCTGGCTTACAGCGCGTTTCCCGTTATGAATATATAGCTTTTCGTACATTAAATTACGGACTTGTTTTGATAAACTGTTATCATAAGGTCTGTTGGTAAAAATGGCTAGATTGAGACCGGCAAGGACTATGAGGTATCCTAACTCCCAGGCTTGGGCGAGGTACTCGCTTAAGAAGCCGAGGAAGAACTACATCAGGGCTCTGCCGCACACGAGTTTGCTCATATTCAACATGGGAGTTGACAACCCCGGATATGACCTGAAGATGACGATGAACCCGCAGAGGGATATACAGCTCAGGTCGAACGCGCTTGAGGCTGCCAGGCAGGTCGCCAACAAGTACCTCGAAACGACCATACCTCAGGGCTACTTCTTCAAGGTTCTCGTGTACCCGCACAATGTCATAAGGGAGCACAAGATGGCAACAGGAGCGGGAGCGGACAGGATATCGCAGGGCATGAGCCTGGCCTTCGGAAGGCCGATATCGATAGCTGCAAGGATCAGGGAAGACCAACCGATATTCATGATAAAGACGAGCGCAAAGAACAGGCAGGTAGTCAACGAGGCTTTCAGGAGGGCCTCCTCCAAGCTGTCCGGCACGTATAAGATAAGGCTAACTGCTTAATCCTAAAGTACGCGGCAGCCCGCCAGGCATATCCCCATGAGAATCCTATTGCAGTTCCCCGAAGGACTGAAGCAGTACGCTCTGGAGCACGCAAAAAAACTTGAGGCAGAGGGCAACAAGGTCTTCATATCTGCTTCCCCTACATTCGGCGCATGTGACCTTGCGCTTGACGAGGCGAGGGCACTCAAGGCGGACAAACTGGTGCATTTCGGGCATGCGGAGTTCCATCACGTGGACTTCAATGTCGAGTACGTAAAATACGAGATGGACGCACCGCTGGAAATCCTCCGGGAGTCGCTCGCCGTGCTTAAGGACTACAAGACAATAGGCTTAGTGACCACGATACAGCACGTCCACCAGCTGGAGGCGATAAAGAGGTTTTACGAGTCGAACGGCAAGACGGTTATTATAGGCAAGCCGTATGGTTTCGCAAAGCAGCCTGGTCAAATACTCGGCTGCGACATAGGCAGTGCCGCGACAGTTGACAGGCAGGTAGATGCGCACGTCTATTTCGGCGGGGGGCTTTTCCATCCTCTTGGCGCAGCTCTCGCCACGAGCAAGCCTTTCCTCGTTGTGGAGCCGTTCGAGAACAAGGTGGAGTTCATAGACAGGTACAGGTCGGTCTACCATAAGAGGAGCAATGGGAGGATACTCGCAGCGATGGATGCGAAGAACTTCGGCATACTCGTAAGCACCAAGAACGGGCAGCACAACATTAGGCTGGCGGAGGTGATAAAGAGCAAGGTTGAGGCCTCGGGCCTCAAGGCGGGAGTGCTTGTCGCCAACACATTTGACTTCTATTCGATTGGCAACATGCTGGAATTCGACGCTTTTGTGAATACCGCATGCCCTAGGATCTCGATAGACGACCCTGTTAGGATAGGGAAGCCGCTGCTGAGCGCGAACGAACTTATGGAAGTCCTTAAGATAAAGGGCGAGCTTGCAGGCCAGCGAACCGTATAAGCCTGTGCTATTCAATCCTCAAAAAAATCCGATATGAAGAGTTGTTGGATAGCGTAAGGCATCGTGCATCATACACACTGATTGTAAATTAAAAAGTAAAGAAAGAGAAATCAAAAATTAAAGAAAGAAAAAAGAAAAAGACTGAAATGCCTTCAGTGAGTCGACTTTATTGCCAGTGTTCCTATCTTGGCGAAGTTCGTCGGTTGAGCGCACGGCCCGGTTGTGCAGTAGCTTACCCATATGTAGCCATAGAACGGCGTCCCGATAACTGGGTCTATAGGCATGCCACCTGCTTCAGTCATAGTTGGTGTATTACCGAATGTCACAGTGTATATCTGGCCGGACTGCAATGTTCCTATTGGAACCGTGTTGCCTGATACGTCGGTAGATCCACCGCCAGTCATATTAAGTGGTACTCCTATTACGTTGGCCGAGCCAGATGTTAAGGTCTCTCCCTCCTGTGCTACGAAAACGTTGACCGAGTAGAACGTCTGCCCGGTGTTCTGACCGAACTGGAACGTTATATTAGACCCGCTAGACGTAGCAGAAAATACCGGACTGGCGCATATGAACCCTGCCTGCGCGATGCAAGCCTGCGGTGTCCCGCCTGTGCCGAACACTCCCAGCTCGAACAATGCTGCCAGAACCACTGCGATTATCAAGATGGCCCATCCGTAGGTCATCAGGTACTCCATAGCGCTCTGTGCCTTTAGCGTCTTTTTATTGTGTATCATAGATACCCCTTATATTCTATAATTCTTACAGACTGGCAATAATATATAGCTTTCCATAAAAGCGGCTTCATCCCATAAATACTTGCTATCGATTTTCTGATTCGATGTCGAGGAAGCGAAAATTCTGTGCCATGGATGGCGTGTTGGGCACTTTGTACCACCGCGACAACATCCAAGAGTGATAGAAGCCGGTTGCGCGTCCATGCAATAACGTATCCACTACGTTTGAATGGCCAGAAACGGTCGTCACCGGTCGCACTTTATCCAGAATGGAAACCCAAGGCTCCTTGCAGTCCTGTCGTAGAGCAGTTGCTTGATGTTGTACGCGAGGATGCGCGGCGCAATCATGGTGTTCCTTGCCTTTATCCTGATGGTGCGCACATTGTTCCCGTACCCCAATCTTTATGGCTGAGTTTACTGCCTCTATCACAGACCTCGTGTGATAGACTGCGTCGTAGATCTCCTTGCGCATCGTGGCCAACTGCACCATCCTCTTCCACGCCCTTGAACCGCCCGCCTTCACCATCGTGTTCCTTTTCATGGAGAAGAATGGTTTGCCGTTCTTCTCCACAACGATGTCGCAGTTCTTCCTCGACAGATATCCCGCGTCGGCCATTACTCTCAGGATCTCTTTGAGGTCGCGCAAGATGAAACCGAGATACCTCGAATCATTGCGGCTACACTTGGTTATACGGTATTCGACTACTGCATGTCAACGCAGTTCGACCGCAAGATGCAACTTCACGTTGTCCCTCCGCCTGTTCCTCCTGCCGATCCTTATGTCGTACCATGCACTGCTCGGCCTCAATCTTATCCCGGTGGAATCCACTACGATACTGCATCTCTTCCTCAACAGCTTCTTCCTATGGCTTATCGCTTTCCGTATTACTTGTCTTTAGGCGTCCATGGGACTCGCTGTGGCCTTCTTCCATTTATGGAAATCGGGAATGTTATATCGGAGGAATGAGGCTTCTGATATGCATTCTGCAGGGCATCGTGCATCATACACGCCGATTGTAAATTAAAAAGTAAAGAAAGAGAAATCAAAAATTAAAGAAAGAAAAAAGAAAAAGACTGAAATGCCTTCAGTGCGTCGACTTTATTGCCAGTGTTCCTACCTTAGCGAAGTTCGTCGGTTGAGCGCACGGCCCGGTTGTGCAGTAGCTTACCCATATGTAGCCATAGAACGCCGTCCCGATAACTGGGTCTATAGGCATGCCACCTGCTTTAGTCATACTGTTAGCACCGAACGACACAGTGTATATCTGGCCGGACTGCAATGTTCCTATGGGAACCGAGTTGCCTGTTACGTCGGTAGATCCACCGCCAGTCATATTAAGTGGTACTCCTATTACGTTGGCCGAGCCAGATGTTAAGGTCTCTCCCTCCTGTGCTACGAAAACGTTGACCGAGTAGAACGTCTGCCCGGTGTTCTGACCGAACTGGAACGTTATATTAGACCCGCTAGACGTAGCAGAAAATACCGGACTGGCGCATATGAACCCTGCCTGCGCGATGCAAGCCTGCGGTGTCCCGCCTGTGCCGAACACTCCCAGCTCGAACAATGCTGCCAGAACCACTGCGATTATCAAGATGGCCCATCCGTAGGTCATCAGGTACTCCATAGCGCTCTGTGCCTTTAGCGTCTTTTTATTGTGTATCATAGATACCCCTTATATTCTATAATTCTTACAGACTGGCAAGATATAAATAGTTTTTGGTGACCTGGGCATTATTGGCGTGGCGCTTTCGGCATAGGTCCGTGCAGCGTGCCGGTAAGCATCCGTCTGTGTCAGGTTTTGCATGGGGCCTGACTTACAAATGTTTATTCAACACTCCCGAAAGTCTTCAAAAACAATTTAAGGCTATAAGTCAAGTATTGTATAGCTGATTGGTGGTGAAATGGGAGAAGAATTGAATCCGTTTAAGATAGCGCAGGAGCAGCTGGACGAGGCTGCAGAGATAATGGGACTAGACAAGCAGGCGCACGCGCTCCTGAGGGAGCCAAAGCGCACGCTCATAGTGAACATACCGGTGAAGATGAGGGACGGCCACACTGAGACTTTCACTGGCTTCAGGGTGCAGTACAACGATGCCAGGGGGCCGGCCAAGGGAGGGATAAGGTTCCACCCTGCAGAGACGCTGGACACCGTGAAGGCGCTTTCCGCTTGGATGACATGGAAATGCTCGCTTGCGGACATACCTTTCGGGGGAGGCAAGGGAGGTGTCATATGCGACCCGAAGAAGTTCAACGAGGTGGAGCTAGAGAACCTGTCAAGAGGCTACATGAGGGCGATAGCAGATTTCATAGGCCCGAAGACCGACGTGCCTGCGCCTGACGTTTACACCACGCCGCAGATAATGGGGTGGATGCTTGACGAGTACACGAGGAAGGTAGGCCACAACGAATTTGACACCATAACGGGGAAGCCTGTCGAGGTCTGGGGATCGGAGGGCAGGATGGACTCGACGGCCCTCGGAGGGATGTTCGTCATGAGGGAGGCGGCGAAGGCCCTCAAGCTGAACCTGAAGAAGTCGAAGATAGCGGTGCAGGGATTCGGGAACGCGGGCAAGTTCGCTTACACGCTCTCCAAGGAGATGTTCGGGGCCAAGGTGGTGGCCATAAGCGACTCGGAAGGGGGCGTCTATGATCCTGACGGGCTGGACCTGAAGAAGCTGGACGAGGCGAAGGAGAAGACCGGCAGCGTGAAGAACTACAAGAGCAAGAACGCCAAGCAGATAACCAACGAGAAGCTGCTGGAGCTCGATGTCGACATACTCATACCGGCAGCCATAGAGAACCAGGTGAGGAAGGACAACGCCGATGATATAAAGGCCAAGCTCCTGCTCGAGCTCGCGAACGGACCGGTTACGCCGGACGCCACACAGATACTTTTCGAGAAGGGAGTAATGGACCTGCCGGACTTCCTGGTCAACAGCGGAGGCGTGATAGGTTCGTACTTCGAGTGGGCGCAGAACATAAGCAGCTACTATTGGGACACCAAGAGGTTCCATGACGAGCTCGACAGGACGATAACGAAGTCGTTCAAGGACACTATAGCGATGCAGAAGGGCTATGCCGACAAGGGGAAGAAGATATCAGAGCGCATGGCCGCGTACGTCATAGCCGTTGACAGGGTGGCGAAGGCCATGAAGGCGCGCGGCTGGTACTGAAAGCGTTAGATAGAAGATTGTGTCGTGAATCTTATCGATTCACGATTTTCTATTTCTTTTTATATTTATTATAGGTAGCTCAGGCGCGGTCGTAAACCTCGCACCAGTCCTTCAGTTCTCCGGTGATGACATGCCTCGCCTTCTTCAGCTCGGCTATGTTCCTTGATCCGGTGATGAACATCGCAGTCTTGAGCGCGAAGATCGTCTCGTCGATGTATTCCTTCACTTTTGCGCCCGAGATGGTAGCCGGCCTTAACAGGGGCCAGGCCATCGCGCACAGGTCTGCGCCCATGGCTATGGCCTTGGCCATCTCCAGGCCGTTGCGTATCCCTCCGGATGCCACCACAGGCAGCTTGACCGCTTTCCTTACGCCGTAAAGCGCGGCTGCTGTAGGTATGCCCCAATCCCACAGGATGTTGCCGGCCTTGAACTTGAGGCCCATGTTCGCCTCTTTCGCCCTGTACGATTCCACGCCTGACCAGCTTGTCCCGCCCATACCGGCTATCTCTATCGCAGCCACGCCGGCGGACTGGAGCTTCTTCGCTGTCGTGTCCGATATCCCGGCGCCGACCTCCTTCGCTATAACCGGCTTGTCCAGCCCTGCGGACAGCTCCTTTATCCTCTTGAGCACGTTGCCGAACCTCGGCTCGCCCTCAGGCTGGATCGCTTCTTGTAGGGGGTTCAGGTGGACGTACAGCGCGTCCGCGTCAAGCATCTCTACGAGCTTTTTGGCGGCCTCGATGCTGAACCCTTCGGCAAGCTGTGCGCCCCCTATGTTCGAGCCTATGAATATGTCTGGAGCGACCTTCCTGGTTATTGAATATGTCTCTGCGAGCCCCTTCGTCAGCAGGCCTGCACGCTGACTCCCTACCGCCATCCCTATGCCGAGCTCCTCGGCGGCCTCGGCAAGATTCTTGTTCACCTTCTTTGCCATGTCCGCGCCCCCGGTCATCGCGCCTATGAAAACAGGGGCGTCGAACTTGTGGCCAAGGAACTTTGTTGATATGTCAATGTCATCGAAATCTATCTCTGGCAGTGCGTCATTGAACAGGCGGACGTCCTCGAAGAGCGTGGTGACCTTCCTTGCCTGCACAGGCTTTTCAAGGCACAGCGTTATGCCCTCCTCCTTCCTCCTTTTTATTATGCTGACCCTCTTTTCAAGCTCCGACTTATCCATTTGAATGCACTCTATTATTCATTGTAGAACAATATTTTAAATAGCGATGTTGACTGTCAAGCTTTCAGGTCAAGCGTATTAAGCAGACGCGTCTTCAGGTCGAACACTCTTACCAGATGGTTGTTCGTATCTGCTATGTAGAGCATGTTGCCGTATGCCTTTACATCGTTAGGTTCGAAAAGGCCGAGGGCGTCACAGCCGGGATCGTCGAACCTGCAGAATGACTGTGAGCCATTGGCTGCTATCAGGGTGGTCACGCGCTTCTCCTTTATCGATATTTCCCTTACTGCGTTGTTGTAGGTGTCGGCGACGTATATCACACCGTTATTAGCCGATAACCCTATAGGGTGCTGGAACCTCGCCCGGTTCAGCGCACCGTCGCCCTTCCCGAATATGAAAAGTCCTGCGCCTGCGAGAGTGGCCACATACCCAGTCTTTGTGTCCAGGCTCCTTATTGATGAACTCTCACTGTCGGCAACATAAAGCTTGTTGCCACCAATCGAGAGACCGCTCGGCTGCGCGAAATTCGCAGCCTCTAATGTGCCATCCGATATGTTTTCCGCGCCGCTTCCGGCGTACGGGCCGATGGCTTTCGCCTTTACGTGGTAGACCCATATTTGATGCAGGCCAGCCATGGCGACGTAAAGCTTGCCATCCTTGAAAGCGAGGTCCCAGGGCGAGCTCAATGAGATGGATTTAGCTTCATTCGTATAGGCAAATGCCACATAAGGCCCCTGCATTCCGTTGCCGGCTATGGTCTTTACGCTATTTGATTTCAGGTCTATCTCACGGATCGCGTGGTTCTCGGTGTCAGCCACATATATTATATCTCCAACCCATACGAGGCCCTGCGGCCTGAAGAATAGTGCGCCTGAGAGCGTGCCATCTCTCAAACCACGGCTGCCGGCTCCGATGACCGTTTTTATTTTCCCGGTTTTCCTTCCTACCACAAGTATCCTATTGTGGTTGGAGTCGCTTACCGCGATGTATGACCCGTCTTCCGATATTGCAAGCTTCCCTGGATATGAGAGCACTGATGCGTCTTCATAATTCTGCGGCGTGGTTATAAGAGGGCCGCTGGCAAGCGTCCCTGCTGCCTCGCTCCTCCAGATGGATTGATCGACAAACTTTTGTATCACATCGCCGCTTATTTCACCGTATCCTTTGTATACTATCCTGCCCTCCGGATTCATGACTATTATAGTAGGCCAGGCGGCAGCGCCGTAAGAGTTCCATATGCGCATCTTGCGGTCGACTATGACAGGATGCTTCACCCCGTACCTAGAAATCGCTTCCTTTATGTTCTTGGGGTCTCGTTCGGCCTCGAACTTTGCCGAATGCACGCCTATGACTATGACAGGTTTGTCTTTGTAGCGCTCCTCTATCGCTGATAAGGTGCGCAGCATGTGCATACAGTTTATGCAGCAGTAAGTCCAGAAATCGAGTATCACGACCTGGCCCTTCAGCGTATCGATTGATATTGGCTTATCTGCGTTTAGCCATGTGAAGTCTTTTGGGAACTCGTGCGCTTTTCTGCTGAACGGGTTGTGCAATCCGCTTATCATACTATGCCATATGTGTACCCAATATTAAGTGCTTTTAGCCCGCTTTGCCGCTGCATGAAAAGCTCAGGATAAGAGCCCTAGTTCGGACCCTATCTCCTTTATAGCGGGTAGAGCGCATACAGGTGCAGTGTTGTTTACGGAAGGGCATAGGTCGGCTATGTACAGATCTGCCGCTGCGTATTGCCCCCATGCGAACTGGTCGTTGAAGTGTGAGATCTGGCTTAGGATCTGGGCGTGGGTCATTGAAGCTATGCTCTGCCAGCTTAGGGTGCTGGCGTTGTTGCCGAGCACTACCGCGTCTGCACCGTTCACCAGGGAAGTTCCCCAGAATGTGAATGGAGTGCCCTGGAAGAGGCCGGTTCTGTTCATGAACATTATTGCGCTCCTGTATGTGGCATTGGGCGCCCTTGCTATGAAGAAGGAAAGCGGCTGTATCTCGAAATGGCCGGTTATCGGCGACTCGTACTCTGCAGAGATAAAGTTTATCGCATTGCTCGAGTAGTAGTTACCGAAATCGACGCCTGCCGGAGTCGTTGTGTTTGACATGACCCAGTATAATGTAGGGACATCGCCGTCCTGCAGTGCGCTGTATCCTTGATAGAGCGCTGAGAAGTTTCCGAACTTGGCCAAGGCCAGGGCCATCGCCCATCTGTTTTCACCGCAGAACGGGCAGGTGGTTGCGCCTATGTAGACTACGGTGGGCTTGCCGTTTATCATTATAGGCTTGTATTGTGGTGAGTTAGACACGAGCACCTCGTTTATCAAGGATCCGTTAAGTAGCTTTTCGCCTGCGATTTGATAGTAGTTCAAAGGTTCGTTGTTTATTATTGCAAGAGAGGAGCTGTTTAGCGGGTCGTTTATGCCTGCAAGCGTGCCGTTCTGCGTCTGGTTGGATGTTGATATTCTAGTTGTAGCGCTTATAGAAGTGGTCGTGTTCGAAACTTGGTAGATAGGCTTCGTTGACATCTCATAAATTAGGGCAAAGACCAGAAGCAGGACTATTAGCGCCATTATTACATTCAGCGTTATTGATCGGATGAGCAGTTTCTTCTGATCGTTCCTGGCCATATGATCGCGCTCTTTGATTTTAATCTTATTGCTTCGATGGTGATTAAATATCTTTGCGCGCATTGGGGGATGTAGTATTATTTTATACGCTTCATGGACATCCAGTGCAATCGGTAATATTGGCGCCGTTGAAGTTGGCGCCAGATACGTCGGCGCCGGCAAGATCGGCGTAAGCGAGATCAGAATTGGCGAAATTGGAACCGACCAGGTCTGCGTTCACAAGGTTAGAGTACGCTAAATTTGAATTAGCAAGATTAGCTCCGGACAGGCTTATGCCTTCCATGTCGGAGTATTTCAATATGGCGCCCTGGAAATTAGAGCCGGCCGCATCAACAGAGCCCTGCATGTCTGTACCATTAAGATTCGCGCCCTGGAAATTCACGCCAGTCATTATGGCACCATCCAAGTTTGTCAAGCTCAAGTTAGCATCAGCGAGGTTTGAACCTGCCAGATTGACGTTGGCCATATCTGAACTGAAGATAGTACCGAAAACTATGTTGTCCCCTGTCATAGTATAACCGACTAGGTTGCAGTACTCGGCCTTCACCCTTGCAAGGTTCTGGCCGCCTTCATTTGGTATCTGCGGACAATTCTGGTAGATTATCCCGTTATAAGTCGCGGTTATGGTACAGTTCTTTGTAACGATGATTGATTCCTCCTCGCTTGTCATGCCACATCCAGATATCGTATTGAAAGTGTAGGAGAACCCATTGACTTCCAATGTAGGGTCATAAAGTATAGCGTGGCTCGTACCATACGGGTAAGAGCGCAACAATGGGAGCTGACTGTATGCGAAATTGGAACCGTCTATCTCCAGCACATTCCCTTTAGCCGATGGGTAGTGGGCTATAGTGTAGTTAACGTAGACTTCTGTTGGCGATTCTTGGGCGCTCACCTTGGCGTTACCGACATAAAGATAGGAACTCGAAGATGGACAGATGGTGCCTATTTGGCTGGCTGCCTTGGCGCAGTAATCGCCTGCTATATGGAATGTTGCAGTGTATACTTGACCTTGTTCTATCTTGGAGGAGAAGTTGGCTAGGCAGTAGACGATCTGGCCAGAAGTAGACAGTGATGGGTTGCATGATCCGTCCGTGCTTTGGACGTAGTTAACAGTCGCGCTGAAGTTGCTCACATTCACCAGCCCGGGTTCTACGTTAGTGGCTAGTACCACGAGCTGCGATCCGGAGCCAAACGCATAATATTCGATGTCAATGCAATTGAAGCCGCTATAGAATGAGCATTCCAAGGGCAATGAAGATTGTGGTATCGAAACGAAGAATATCAGTATTGCTAATACTACAACTATGATAAGGAAAACGGCATCGTAGGTCAATAGAAACTCTATAGCGCTCTGGCCTTTTTTATCCATAATATAATTTTGGCTGAGAAGATATATAATCGCAGCATTATTGGAAATGACCTCATCCGCGGGCTTTAGCCCGTGGTATCCGGCATGGCCACATGGCAAGTTTTTTCTGACCAGATATGTCTTGCCTCCTGATGTAATTCTTTACAACATTTTCATCCCTTGGCCCAACACCCCCCGTTGCTGTATCCGGCACTCCAGAAATTTCCGTGGCCGGTACATCGATCTGTGGTTTGGGATCTCCCTGAATACCTCATGAGAAGAAAATCCTTTCAACAATTGGACAGCGAAAGAAACCGACATTGTATTAGGTATGGAAACCTCCATGTGCGTATGGGCGTAGTCTTCACCAAATGACAATTATTTTATGATCATTTTGTATCTCTTGGCAACGTCATAAAATGCACAGCGTATTGTATCTATAGTTTTTGTTTTCCGAACATTTTGTACCTGTATTTTGTCACAAAGACAAGGTGCTCAGTTGTATTGGTGGCCAAAGCCATTGGCCGTTTAGTTTTTATTTGGCGCATTCGCCACGCTATTCATAGACCCACATTTCGGCAGAATTGCAGCGCAAAAATTTATGCGCTGCGCTGCCGTTAACGGATATTTAGATAGGAAGTGATAGATGCGTTGCTGCGGGCAATTCGTCCGCGACTTAAAAGTCGTGGTATACTTGCCACTTCAAATTATTCTGGCCTTGCAGCTCTTGCCGCCGGGTAGGAGGAATTAACATAGTAGTTCCAGCTACGGTTTTCCGCCCAATCCTTTGAATATCCGGATGCCATTCCCTATTGTAACATGGTTTATCATGAACCAGAACTCGTCAATCAACCCCGCTTTTATACGGGATACCACTAATTCCGATCCGCCCGCCTTGCCTAAAGCACCTAGGCGCTAGAAAATTACGCCATGCTTAAATTGCAGTAGAATCAACTTGCAGTAACCGTGACGGAAGCCTGCGCACCGGAATTGCCTGTTACGGTTATCTGGTATTGCGACCCAGACTTAGGCTTCGCTATAAGGGTCCCGGAATTGTAAGTCAGCATGCTACTATAGCTAAAGGTGCTTGTCTGGCCTGCCATGATTGTGGCACCGCTGCCCTGAAAGTCCTCGTTTCCTGTAGTCACCGCGGTCATTGAACCTCCGGGCGCCACAACAAAATCGATCTCGCCGTTGGCCTCTATGTTCAGCCCTAGCTTGAGCAGTGCGCTTGTATTCAGCCCTATTGAGCCTCTGCTTCTACCTGCCCCAAGGGCGCCCGTTATCCCAGCAACTGCAGAGGCATTGGAGCTAGCGGAGGATGATGCTTGGACTGCCTGATTGCCGCTCATGAACACGTTGTTCAGTGTAACTGCAGCGTTTGAATTGTCCTTCACAGTCACATATATAGTCGTAACATTTCCATTTACGCTTATGTTGGCAGATGTTATCGTGATATTGGGTGCTGCGGCCGCGAGGCTGGCTTTGGCGTTGGCGTTCAGACTTACTTGCGCGCCCACTCCGGCGCTGGCCTGTGCGCTTATATTTTTAGCTATGGCAGCTTTGGCTGAAGTCGATGCCATAACGTAAGCTGTCGAATTCTGGTTATAAACTGCGCTTACAGTAGGCGCTACATCTATGATGACCCCTGCTTTTGTGCTCTGATTAATCTTTGTAGCGCTCGTTATGTTTATGATCACTTGATCGTTTGGCACTTGGACAACATACTTCGTCCCATTAACCACTATGTATGCTGAAGTGATGATAAACTTGGTGGCGGCTATTGTAGCGTTCGGGGTGATGTTCGCATAGCCTATCACTTTGCTGGTGCCGTTTTGCACTGCAGTGAGGTTCACCGAGCCGCTTGCCATAGAATTAGCGTTAACCCAGTCCGAGCCTGAAGGCCCTGATTGCTGTACCTGCAAGGATGAATAAGATATTACCATTGCCTGCGTTCCGACTGGGACATGCCCCGGATCGGTCACAACAACAGGCGTTGAAGTGTACTTCCCTGATGAGCTCTGCAGGATAGTTGTTTGCTGTTGAGTAGTGTTTGGTACACCGACCGGTGCGCCTGTCTTAGAACCAAGGCCGCTTAGTAGCGTCGCCGCTGCGACTATTATAACAAGTACAACTATTATCCCTATTATTGATTTGCTATTCATATCCACACGCTTAAAAAGTAACACATGCTAAATATTTAATGGTTTTTATATCGATACCCGCAGTAATAATTATAAACTCTTACTGAGCTACACTATCTGATATTATTGCATTGCAGTCGTGGTGCATACATTATGCGCAATTATCCCAAGAAGATTATCAAGGCCCAGTCATCGATGGAGTACCTGATGACATATGGATGGGTCATCCTTATAATCGCGATAGTAGTTGGCGTGCTTGTCGCACTCGGCCTTTTCAACGGCTATGCAGCCACACCCAACGGCTGCTTCCCACAACAGGGTTTCACATGCTCGAATCTTGTTTACACATCTAATGGGATAACGGCGACGATCAGCCAGGATTCCGGCCAGAACTACTACGATGCATTGGTCTTCGTGGCATCTGAAGACGAGAACATCGGGTCCGGTGGTCTCCCTGTCAACTTCTCCGAATCGAACACCGTGAACATGACACCGATAGGCACTATCCCTCCTTCCGGCACCGTGACGTTCAATTTCAATCACACTTCAGCCGGCGACATACCTACTGCGAAAATACCTGTCGGGACGGAGTTCACTGGTTACATCTGGATCGCTTACTGCCTCAGCCCTGTCTGCAGCGGCCCTACGGCGTACTCTAAAGTAGCAACTATAGCGACGAAATATACCGGTTCGCTGGGCTTTAGTGGTCAGAGCGCCGCGCTGCCGACGCCTGTACTCGACATAGCACCCGGATATATCCCGATAACGCTGGACCAGGGCGGTAACCAAATCAATTATATGTTCCAGCAGAACGTAACGTTCAGCCCGTCACAATACAATTCCCACGAGTCGCCTGACCTCGGCAATATAAGGTTTTATGCCGGTGCGCCCAGCATATCTAACGCCCTTACCTCATGGTGCCAATCCGGATGCACCAATGATTCCTCTAATGCAGAATTCTGGATAAAGATGCCAACTGGCGAGACACCAGGCGAGCAGATATACATGTATTTCGAGCCGAACACGACATATGAATATGATGGTGTATACGCAGGCGAGGCCCCGCAACTGAGCAGCACGTATGCACAGTACGACAACGGCCAGAGCATATTCGACTTTTATGACAACTTCGCCGGCCAATATACATATTCAAATGATTCTGGCACTACTACTGGCACACCAGTGCCTGGCTTCTTTGCCGTGAACGCAGTAGCCGCAGTGGATAATGGGCTGGTGCTATCAAATGCTACGGGTGCAGCTAACACTAGCGGCATGCTGTTCGCAACAACTTCTAAGTACGGGGTTGGCACTACCTTCGATGCTGAGGTTGTAGGTTTACCATATAGCGATACCGTAAATATCGGATACCAGGAGCTGCCGTACAATCCTGGTCCGTCGCCCCAGTATGGTACATTCATACGACAGGCTTGCGGCTCCACGTACCCAGACCAGATAAACTACAGCGGCGAGCCTAATGGCTGCGGAAGCATAGAACGCTTCGCTAGCAGTGAGAACTTACCTGGCGTTTACAGTGTTGCAATCACCTCAAGCAAGGAATCCTATCAGCAATTGAATGGTTCTGGCATGCTATACCAACCTGCGGATACGAGTTTCCCAGAACCTCCGGAAAGCCCCGGCAGTTACCCTACATATGTAGGGTTCAGCTCATCGCACGGAGGCATAATATTGCCGGTTCAATGGGTCCGCATAAGGAATGCCCCGCCATTGATAAGCGGAGTGCCGCAAATGCCTTCCGCTACGCTCGGTAATTTTGTACCTACATGAAATGAATGGTGCTTTGGATGAATACGCGTTTAGTTGCCTTAGTACTGCTGTTTTTAATATGCGTTGCAGCTGGTATAGTGTTGTTATATGGCAATTTCTTTTCGCATAGTGTAACAGCTTCAAACCAGTCTTCCACTTCAATCAAAGTATTACCAAGGAATAACAACCAGGCGGAGTATACGAACTTCAATGTTGATATGATCCTGAACAGTACATATCTCGCAGTAAACAAATTTGCAGTCCTTGAGGAGTTGTCTGCGCTACCGCGCATGTATGTGAACTCTAGCAATGAAAACGTCTCCATTACACTCTCTGGCAGCAAAATCATGATTATTCAAGGATCAAAGGATAACATAAGCGTTACTATACCAAATAACGCAGTACTAGTTATACGTGCTGATAGTGCGAATATGTATGACACTGTTATAGCAACAGGAGGTTACATATACAATACCGCAATCCCAGAGGCTGGGGTGAATCTTGAACTGCATAATTCTACCCTGATATCTGTTTAGGGATTACTGTAAATATGGCGTCGGAAATCCCGTTCACTATCATAGTTAGGTAGTTCTCCAACCTCAACACTGAATGATTTTCATCTCGAAATACAAGTACATGTGCCAATAAGCCGCCTTTTTGGTCGCGTTAACCTGACTTTATCAGATAATTACAAGTGAAACGCGTTATCTCTAATAGTTATGTTCGATTTTTTAGTCATAACATGAGAATTGATGCCGTAGGATGGTTGCCAAGACATTGTAGCCCGTGAACCCAGGCGAACGCGTCGCGATATCTGGACCTGATGCGGTCTGGGAGCGTCGTAAATAACAAGCGCGTAAATCCATGCGACACATATGCCATATATGCTTGTGCCACCCGCAGCACATTGCGGCACATAGCGAACAGCAGATGCACTGGTTAACATTAGTGCCAGTGGAATGGGCGACTGCTGCGACCGTTACCGATGTGCTTCAGTCCTTGAACACGTACGCCGAGACCACTCCTGCAGTGTCAAACGAATAGATGCACCACGGGCATATGGACGCGCCCACAGAAACCTCGGACACATTGTACGTACCAGGATCCTGTATGCAGGCCGCATCGAAGGCAGAGGCCTGATACCAGTTTTGCTGGTTGTCAAGCATAACGCATCCGGTTGGCAGGTTTATTGTGTCGCAGTTTGCCCAGCCGCAGGAGCCAACTATGGCCACAAAGCTGTTGGGCTTGGTCACTGTGTAGGTCAGATTGGTGTCGTACACCGCAGGGTGCGTTTGTGAGTTCGGATTGTTGGCCGAGCTGAATATCGTCGCGTCGCTGACAGGTACATTCAGCCCTATGCCAGCTATGGCAGATGGCCAGGAGAACGCAAGCGAGCAGGACCCTATGTTAGAGGCCTGATAACCTGTTGCAGAGCACCTGCTGCCTCCTGCACAGCCGAAGAAGTAACCTGATTCGACATTGCTAAACGAGGTCGATTCTATGCTCGGATAGCCGCTTCCGCAGGCAAATATATAGGTAGAATCGCCTGGTGGCAGGACCGTGCTTGGGCTCTGCGAGGAGTTATGTGTGTACTGTATGTTGAATACTGTGAGGTTCACTGGATTTGAATATTGCACTATAACACTCTTCGATAACCTAGCGCTAACGTAAACGCTTACTGAGTTGTTCGTGGTGAAATTGCAGGTGTTTACGCGTATGCCGCCGCAGCCGCTTATGGTTTGGTTGCCTGCGTAGAACGTGTAGTTTATGGGTTCATGCCCTTTAGATAATATAGAACTGTTACTCAAAGTCGCAGTAAGTACGGTCTTGAGGCTGCTCATGCTTGATGTATTGGTTGCCGTAAGTGACAGGTTTATCTTTTCTGAGAAGACCCGCTGCTGGTTTATTACGGCCACGCTAGGCAGAGTCACGTTGTTGCTCACCGCCCAAGTCGTTCCTACCACTATTGTGCATGCCAATATTGTTAGAACAAACAGTTTTGCTGCATTCATCCTTGCGTTCGCATCGCTCATTGCACCACGTTGAATATTTACTCTATTTATATAATCCGCAATGAATAAATAACTACCTAATGGGAGCCCGCCGAGGCCGTTGAAAATTTGTAAACCCTTACACTTCCACTATTCCGAAAGGGTCTACTTTTTTATCTTCGATACAAAGAACGGGGCGGAAGGCGACCGTTCACAAAGTTCCTGCAGAATAGGCGTCTAATAAATGTTAGAGGGGCCGCTGCCTTGCAGTGGCAGCCCCTGGAGATCGACCAAACTGTCATGAGAGAACGTTTTTCAGGCTCAACTCAACAGATTCGAATAAGGGCTACGATAGGATTTTCAACGACCTCAGAACTATCCATCCAGCGACAGCATTTTATATGTGTAACTACCATATAATTACAGCGACAGATGAATTTTATGCGATTTAGGGTATTGATAGAGAGAGACGAAGACGGCATCTATGTAGGCAAGGTTCCCGACCTTCCGGGATGCGCCACCGAAGGCAGGACCAAGAAGGAACTTATGAAGAACATGAAGGAGGCCATACAAGCTTATATGGAGTCATTGAAGAAGCACGGCGATCCTATTCCTGTAGAATCGGTGCAGATAAGTGTCTAGGCTTATACCGCTTGATTATGACAAGGTCATAAAGGCTCTTTCTAAAGTAGGCTATGTCGTGAACCATCAGAAAGGAAGCCATATCGTAATGCACCTTGACAGGAAGGACAGGTACACCAAATTATTCGGAGACAGGAAGCCGGAATACATGATAGTAGTCCCAGCCCATAGGCCGATAGGCAGGGGCATGGTAAGGACTATCATGAGCGAGGCCGACTTGTCAGTTGACGAGTTCAATAGCTTGGCATAATCCTCGCTTTGAGTCTTTCGGCTTTCTCCACAGAGAATGCCTCATCCACAGCCTTGTAAAGCTCGGCCTTCCGCGTGTTTATGTAGGTCATGGTGGTGCTGGGATCGCTATGCCGTGCAAAGCGGCTGGATAGCACCATATCCCCATTGCTCTGCCTGGCGAAGCTGTGGTTATCGCATAGTGGCGCAGGCTGTGAGTAGTCAGCCTATGGAGCTACCTTGGCGTCCTTCCGTACGTCTCCTCGCTCTGGTCGTAGACATCGTCCAGCTTGGCGGCTTGGACGTACTCCCTGAACACCTTGCGGACGTAGTTCTTCTCCAAGTAAGGCTCCCCCTTAAGGCCATGCCCAAGCTCCGAGAAGAACACGAACCCGCGTTTTTGCGATTTTCCTGCTTGGCTGCTTTGCTGCGAACAAACCCAGCGCTACGGCGTGAATAGAAGACGCCTTGGTCGGGATTCGAACCTGAGTCGCAAGCTAGCACGGCGCCCTTGCCGCCGTAAAACCCCGAATTCCTAGCTCCTTTGTTTCTTTGCGTGCTACGCATAGCGAACCTCGATTTTCATAGCTACTTAGCAACCCCGAATTTATATAAGCCTCGGGTGCGATTTCATCCGGATATTCGAACCCAGAAAGTGAGCACAGATAATGTATTATCTGCTTTTGTACCAGAACCTCCGTTCGTATGCTTTATGATTCATCCATTCGAGCAATATGGCTACTATCTCTATTTGATTCCCAGCCAATGTATACAATAATCGCCAGCCATTTCTAAGGTCGTATTTTCTAAGGTTGTCTATGCCGTATTTCTTAACGTACTCCTTAGGCCATAAATGCCTCTCTATCTTAACCCCACGTAGTGGATTTTCTTTAAGTGCATTAATTGCTCCTTCTATCTCGTTTGCTAACTGCTTATCCTCAAACTTACCAGACTTCAATGCATCAAATGCGTCGCGAAGTTTAGCATCAACAAAAGCGACCCTCTGGATTCTATTGCCACTCATTTAATCACTAGACTCTGATTCTTTAGATGTTCTATCAGTTTGGGATTCCAAATCCAGGTAACTGTCTTATCTTTTTCAATGATTATTTTGCTAGAGTACTCTAAGTATCTCACAACCGTAGTAAATGTGGTCCACATTACTTTTTTTGGCAATAGTCTCCATATTTCAGTGAGCGTTTTTTCGCTTTTATACTTGTATAGCGCAGCTTCTATCATTAGTATAGTGTCTAGGCGTGGAGATCTGTCTATCCGCCGTTGCTTAAATTTTAAAATTGTTTGCTGGTACATATATATCAACTGATATATTTATCAATTGATAAATATTAATAACTTTCTAGTGCTAGTAGGTTAACTAACCTAAATTTATCCTCAAGAGGTATGCTCCGATCGGGATTTGAACCAGAGTTCCGGCCTTGAGAGGGCCGTGTCCTTGACCGGACTAGCTGCCATAAAACAAGCATTATTTTTTCTAGCCATTCCCAAGCGCCTAACTTTTAATTTTCGGGTATCCGAACCCCCCTTTTCAATTAGAAGTTAGGCAATCCATATTTATAAGCACACCGGGTTCACTTTTGTTTTGGATTCGAACCTGTCGAAAAAGCCAATAACTGCGAAGCAAAACGGCTTTGAGATTTGGTGAGAATGTAAAAAGTAGAACACAGTTGAAAAAGCCACTAACTACGAAGTAGAACGGCTTTGAAACTAGAAATATAGTTATATAAAAAATCTGTGTGCTTTCAGCGTATTAAAAAGCTTCAGGCCATCGTATGCTTTCTTATCAATCCTGTCAAACTCGTAACCTTTATTATTTTTGATATGCGCTATCGCCCCGTCTATTCTTATCTTTTCTTCATTTGCGTCTGTGTTCACATTTGTAGTAAATGGCATTAACACTACAAAATAATTTAAATTAAAAATAGCAGCAATCTCCTCCAATTTCTCTAAATCAGCATCTATTTGATCATTTACTTTACTCCTATTCCTTTCTTGAGGCGATGAATTGATTGTGAGTATTGGTGCTCCGTTAATCGAACAAAAACTAATCTGTGAGTTACCTGTTAGCTTAAAACCATTCGTGTCTTTAACCAAGTCTTCTATCGCGGATGTCTTGCCACTGTCACCCTCTCCAACCAATGCAAGGAACTTTTTTATCAATTCATGCACCTGTTTTGAGTAGCCTACTAAAAAACTTCTCTACATCAGAACCATTTTCGCAATGGGTAATATCATTCTTTTTACCTTTTTTGTCGCCCCTATCGTAAGCCAGCCTAATTATGCCATCTGCACTTTTCCAAACTCTCAGTCCACATAAATAGACCGTTTCCCCCTCACTTTTATAGACATTTAGTTTTGGCATCTCGACCACACCGTTTAGGTTATTCCCCTTTACCTTCATTATACTTCCATATACCTGCTGCTACTAAAAGTGCAAGTACATCATCAATCGGATCCATAATAAAACCTACAATAAAGGTTATTAGATTTTCTATCGGTGTTAAAATGGCCTGCTCCAACCATGCAGCTATATTTGAAAACAATGAGCTTGCGCCTAGCGCCTGCAAGAAGTAGTATGAGATTATAACGCTGACTAACAACCCAAATAAAGCATCAATATCATTGCTGTTCATGTTTTCTTCTTTATACATTTAATAATATTTATAATTTAGGTATTCCTTGCACGCCCCCTCGCTAGTTCTTCGTTAAGCCTTTCGTAAGCCTCGTTTATCTCCTTCATCCTAGCCTCCGCATCCCTGCTCTTGTTCACGTCCGGGTGGTACCTCAGCGCCATCCTGCGGTAGGCTGCCTTTACCTCCTGCGGGGTGGCCGTTTCCGGCACCCCTAGCACCTCGTAGCACCAAGCCAGGCTGCCCTTCGACGAGCCTTTAGGCTTGGCATCCTCCTTCCTTTGGTTGCGCTTTTGCTCCTGTCTGACTCTTTCAAAATCTTGGAACATCTTTTGTTGCCGCGTAAAGGTGCGGTACTCCCACCAGACCTCGAATGCTCCCAAGCCTACGAACATGGCCAGAAGGCTCAGGACGTAAAGCGGGCGTATGGCTTGGTTTAGCTGCATGGGGGCTAGGTACTGGGTGACAAGTAGCAGCGTGAACATGGTGAAGTTGAAAACATAGCTACTGAACAGCGAGTAGATAAAAGCCAGAAAGGCGTAGATTACGGTTAGGAATATAACCAGCACGGCAAAGGCATAGAGTATTATGAACAAGGCCGCTATGAACTCGCCGAAAACGAACCCCGAACCCGCGTTTTCGCGCGTTTTCCCGATGCTCGGCTCATCGGAGACGAACCCGGCGCTGCGACGACAAAAAATGGCGCCTTGGCCGGGATTCGAACCCGGGTCACAAGCGTGACAGGCTCGTATGCTGGACCGCTACACTACCAAGGCATTGCCTTAAATCAGTGAACGCTTAATGTCACGTTAAGCAAACTAGGCAGATTCATTCAATATGAATCGTAGAGACTTTAAAGGTTTAACATTTAAATAGATTCCAGTAAACTGTGCAATTCAAACATTGCAAAATGGTATAATGGAAGTAGGAAATAAAGCTTCTGATGATCTTAGGCGGAGACTAAAGATAGGTATTCTAGGCGACATACTTTTCTCCATAGCACAGTTCGTGATAGGCATAAGTTCGGGAAGCCTTGCGCTGATATCTAACGGTGGGCACGGACTGACAGACGCCCTAAGCCTTCTGATCTCTTTTATAGCTGCCAAGGTGTCCATGCGGGAGGCCACTACGAAGAAGACTTATGGATATGGAAGGGCAACCATAATAGCGGCGCTGATAAACAGCGTGCTGCTCATACTGTTCGCCATTTTCGTTTTCGCCGAGGCTTATGTACGAATATTGAATCCTGTGCCGGTAGGTGGTGTTGCAATAATAGTTACCGCTATATTCGGCATGCTGTTAAGCGGCGGGATCGCAGTCCTCTTGAGGAAGCATAACGAGGATCTGAACGTAAAAAGCGTGTTCTTGCATATGGGCTATGACGCCATAGCTTACGTAGGCACTTTGCTAGCTGGCCTTGCGATATTGGTGACCCGCCAGACCGTGTTCGACCCGCTGATAAGCATATTGATAGGCATATTGATGATAATAGGCGCGTGGGGGGTGCTACAGGATGCCTTCCAGATACTGCTTGAAGGCGCGCCCAGGTGGATAAGTGTCGATGCAGTAAGAGAAAGCATAAAACGGAACAAGGCAGTCAGAGGAGTCCATGACCTCCACATATGGGCCATATCTTCGCAGTACGCTGCGCTGAGCTGCCATGTTATAATACAGGCAGACAGCTTGAGCGAGTGCTCGGCGATAATCTCGAATATAAAGAAGACGCTGAGAAAAGAATTCAGAATAGAGCATGCAACGATAGAAGCGGAGCTGAAGAATGTACATATGGGAAGAGCGCACAAATGAAATGAGACCCTATGGCTGACTTGGGGTTGTTGCGCCCTAGAATGAGTGTCCGTCTGTTATTTGGCCATGTCTTCAGGGCCGAATCCGAATGGCAGCAGCGTCTCTATATCGCTCACTATTATTTTGTCCTCATTCGTATTTGAGAATATGACTTGCATCTTGCCTTTGGATAGCTGCGAAGCCTCGTATAACATCTGTCTGCATGCACCGCATGGGGCAGTTGGGTAATTTGTGCCATGCTTCTCGCCTGCTGCTATGACCGCTATCGCCTTGAATGAGCGGTAGCCCATCGCGTTTGCAGCGACCAAAGCGGAGCGCTCTGCACATATCGTGCTGCCATAGGCTGCATTTTCAACGTTCGAAGCAGCTACTATATGGCCGCTCTCGGTGAGCAGAGCTGCGCCTACGCGAAATTTAGAGTATGGGGAATAAGCATTTCTGGTAGCTTTTTTAGCTGCATCAAGAAGTTTTTGCTGCGATTTGTTCAAGTCCGCATAATCCAGATATTTTTGGCCGGTCATTTGATTTACCACTAAAGAGATAACTACGCAATATCCTATTGTTAGGCAAGATATAAAATTTTAACAATTGATAACATACGCGGAGAGATAATGAAGTTCTACAACAATGTGCTTGAATTGGTTGGGAATACGCCTCTTGTAAGACTTAACAATGTGATAAAGAAGAAGAATGTCACGGTGCTCGCCAAGCTTGAGTGCATAAATCCAGGAGGTAGCGTCAAGGACAGGATAGGCATAAAGATGGTGAACTATGCCGAGGCAAAGGGACTCATCAGGCCCGGGGCCACGATAGTTGAACCCACATCAGGGAACACAGGCGTAGGGCTTGCACAAGTTGCAGCGGTAAGGGGCTATAAAACCGTCTTTGTAATGCCTGAAAAGATGAGCAAAGAGAAGGAACTGCTGCTCAAGGCTTATGGCGCGGATGTGATACGCACACCTACTGCAGTTGCCCCTGATGACCCGCGAAGCAACTACAAAGTATCGGAACGCATAGCAAAAGAATCTACAAACGCCTTCAGGCCGAACCAGTACGAAAACATGAACAACCCTGCTGCACATTTTGAGACAACTGGACCAGAGATATGGCGTGACACTGAAGGAAAGATATCACATTTCGTAGCGTGCTTAGGGACTGGAGGCACGGTAAACGGCACTGGAAAATTCCTGAAAAGCAAGAGTAGGAAAGTGAAAGTCATAGGAGTGGATCCTGAAGGTTCAATCTTCTATGACCGCTTCTACCACAGGAAGGAGAGTTTTCATACTTACAAATTGGAAGGCATAGGAGAGGATTTCGTGCCCGGCACCACTGACCTGACCGCCATGGACGATATAATAAAAGTCAGCGACAAGGAGTCGTTCCTTATGACAAGGGATATAGTCAGGAGGGAGGGATTGTTTGTGGGTGGCTCTTCAGGTGCGGCAGCGCTGGCTGCGAGCAAACTGGTAAAGAAGCTAAAAAGAGGAGTAGTCGTAGTGCTCTTCCCTGATACCGGGAGGAATTACTTGAGCACTATATTCAACGACGAGTGGATGAAGAGTAATGGATTCTTGTGATACTAGCTGGTGAAACGTATGGGATTTGAAACTGATGCAGTACATGCTGGTGAAGAACCTAATCTTAAGGAGGGAGGTACAGGGGACGTAACTGCCCCTATACATTTGTCAACTACATTTGCAAGGAAAAAAACGGACACGCCAACAGGAGGTTATGCATATTCGAGGACTGATAATCCTACCAGACATGCACTTGAAGTGCGACTTGCAGCACTGGAAAAGGCACGTTTCGGAATCGCTTTTTCCACTGGACTCGCAGCGGAGACATCCGTGATGCTAGCACTGCTAAAATCAGGGGATCATGTAGTTGCATTCGATGACCTCTATGGTGGCACAAAAAGGTTAATGGACAAGATATTTGCAGATAAATTTGACATCTCAGTCGATTACGTAGACGCAACTGATACCAAAAACGTCGAACGTGCAATGAAGGAAAACACAAAGCTCGTATGGTTGGAAAGCCCGACCAATCCCCTAATGAAGCTCTGCGATATAAAAGCTATATCTCAAATCGCTAAGAAAAAAAATGCGATCGTTGTGGTTGACAATACATTTGCTACGCCTTATCTCCAGAAGCCGCTGGTGTTAGGTGCTGATATAGCGCTGTACAGTACGACGAAGTACATTAACGGACACAGCGACTCTATGGGCGGAGCAGTAATACTCTCAGATGAAGAACTTTACACTAAGGTGAAGTTCTTGCAGAATTCTGCTGGTGCGATACTCTCACCATTTGACAGCTTTCTAATAATGCGTGGATTAGAGACGCTCGCACTAAGGATGGATCGGCATGATAAGAACGCCATCCAGGTTGCAGAGTTCCTGGAATCGCATGACGCAATCAAGTCAGTGCGCTATCCTGGACTCAAGAGCCACCCACAGCATGAACTTGCAAAGAGGCAGATGAGCGGATTCACAGGGATGATGGCCATAGAACTAGAGGGAAACATGAAAACTGCCAAAAAATTCCTTGAAGCACTTAAGATATTCAGCTTGGCCGAAGACCTTGGCAGCGTCAAATCGTTAGCAGAGCACCCTGCTTCAATGACCCATGCTTCTGTGTCAAAAGAGTTTAGGGAAAAAGTCGGGATAACGGACACGCTTCTCAGGCTATCAGTCGGGATAGAGGATATTAATGATATAATATCGGATCTCGAAAACGCACTAAAGGTCGCATCCAGATGATGCGAAGTAGCTTTCCGGTTCCTGAATTATGGCTCAACTCTGTTCATGGTTCTCGGGAAAGCGATTGCGTCGCGTATGCTGTCAAGCTTAAGCAACCAACGCACCATGCGCTCCGAACCCATGCCGAATCCTGAGTGAGGCACTGTGCCGTATTTCCTTAGGTCTACATACCACTTGTAGTCCTCTTCTTTCTGTCCGAGGTCCTTGAGCCGCTTAACTAGTTCGTTATAATCTGATACTCGTTCGCTGCCACCTATTACCTCACCTATTCCCTCAGGAGCAAGCATGTCAGCATCCTTAACTGTCCTCGTGTCATCCGGATTTATTTTCATGTAAAAAGCGCGCATCTCCTTTGGCTGGTTGGTAAGGAATACTGGTTGGGTGTTATCCTTGACCAGCATCTTCTCTTCATCAAGGCCTATTCCGTCACCCCATTCTATCTTCAATCCCATTCCCTGCAGTTTCTTGATCGCATCACCGTAGGTCATTTTGTCGAAAGGTGCCTTTATCGCAGCAAGGTCACTTGGATCCCTACCGAACTTCTTCAATATATCAGGCTGCTTCTTTGCCGCCTCCGTGCAAATCGTCTCTACCAATTCGCCTTGCAGTTTCATGTTCATGGCCTGGTCATAAAATGCCATCTCAGGTTCAAGCTGCCAAAACTCGGTCAGGTGTCTTGGAGTCCTACTCGGTTCAGCACGAAACGAAGGGGCGTATACGTATACCAGCGGATAGCCGCTTATCATCGCCTCGCTATACAGCTGACCTGTCTGCGACAGGTAAGCCTTCCTATTAAAATATTGGACTTCAAAAACTGTTGCTCCGCCTTCTGCAGCATTACCTACGAACATGGGTGGCTGGAACTCTAGGAAGCCGCGCTCATCTAGGAAGGAGCGACATGTCCTCATCAGGAACGCCTTGAATTTGAGTATGTCAGTCATGTATTGAGATCTTACCCAAAGATGCCTTACGTCCAAAAGGAACTCAGCGCTCTGGTCCTTGGATACGGGGAATGGTTCGCCTTTGAAGTCGACCTTGAAATCCTTTGTGCGCAATTCTACACCGCCTGGCGCACGTTCGTCATTTGCAACCTGGCCATATGCATATACCACGGAATCGATAAAGACATCATTTGCGGCATCCCATGCGCTCTTGTCGTTCTCATCGTTCTTAATTGCGCATTGCACTATACCGGTGCCGTCCCTTAATACCACGAAAGCTAGATTGCCGGTTCTCCTGTGCCTATAAACCCAGCCCCTGAGCAGCACGTCCTGCCCTATCTTCTGCCTGAGCTCTGAAACTTTAGTTACTCTGCCACTTATCTCTTCCATGGTGCCTTTGAGCATACTGTCGAGTTCTTTCATATGCATTACCATTTATCCTAATTCTAAAGTAGCATTTAATGCGGATGGATTCATGCTGACCTAATAGAAGCTTATTTCCCGTTGAGGTGAGTCGAACACCTAACCTGCCGGTATCTTCTTGTTGTCACAAGAAGCCAACAAACTACAGCCGGCCGCTCTGCCATTGAGCTACAACGGGAGGATATAAATTATCTTGCGGACTAATTTAAATCACTTTCTTTGCCGCGCTAGCCCATTTAGCAAAATATTTTATTAATAGTATAGATAAACGTATGATAAAAGTATGGGCTGCGTTTGAAAATATCAAATGATTTTGATGATATCAAAAAACGAGCCTGCTGATGAGCCAGACAGTCAACCAGAGGAGGCAGCACAGTTATCTTCGAAGGCGGCCGACTCAAAGAGCAAATTGCCACTAGAGTTGTACACAGTAAAGGATGCAATTGAGAGGGTAACTTCGCATGCAAACTTCCTGGATGCAGTGCTGATTGCGATAGCTTTCATAGCAGCGGCAACTGCACTGCCCTTTTACCCCGTGCTTATTTTGCCGATAATATTGATAGCACTTATAGCGCTCGCCTTGTTTTACCCGTTCCTAGGGCTCATAGTCCTGATGGTAGTGATATTCCCTGCGATAGCTTACCAAGTGCCTGCACTAGCGCTGTTCTTCCTATTCGTGGTGGCAGCCTCTTTGATAGCGGGCTACCTTTATTACAGGTCACTTGCATTCCTTTACATACTTGTCGGGTTGGCATTCTCGCCCCTTGGCTTGCTTCTTGAAATCCCGGCTTTCATAATGGCAGTACTGGTGTTAGACTACAAACGTGCCATAGTCGTGACCGTGGCCACATTCATATGCATAGTGGCGCTCTCGGCAGTTACAGGAACACAGAATACGGGTTACATTGCTTATGATGCCTCCGCGGCGCATTCGACGTTCAGCCCGAACACCGCTATTCTATACGGTATGATAGACAAGCCCGTCCTCTCGTTGTCTAATTTTAGTGCCGGTATGTCGACTGCGATGTCGCATGTGACCAACTCCGCTGTCGTAGGAAGCCTGCCGACCACAATGTCAATGCTGTTGGGATCGCTATCGATAAACACCGTCGATTACATAGCCATGTTGGCCATACTCATTGCAGCTGCCTGGCTGATCTCATGGATTGGAGGTTCCGGCAGGTCGAAGTTCAACGGAGTAATCGCTTCATTGCCAGGGATAGCTTATCCGTTGTCATATGCAGCGCTATCTGCAATAAGCAACCAGAATTATAGCATAATAATTCCATTCGCCAGCTTCCTTATAGCACCCGCATTCTTATACGCAACACAGAGGCTCGGCATAGATGTCATAAAGGTACAAGAGGTCAGGAAGCAGGATATAAGGATGAAGTTCGGCGAGGCTTTCGAATCGCTGGGGAGGGGAGCAAGCAGCGAGACATTCAAGGACATAGGCGGCTACGACGCAACCAAGAAGGAGCTTCACGACGCGGTGCTTGCACCGATCGAAGAGAGGGGCATATCCAAGGCTTACAACGTGAAGCCATCCAGGGGGATACTTTTCTTTGGGCCGCCCGGGACTGGCAAGACCATGATAATGCGCGCGCTCGCCAATGAGATGCACGGAGGATTCTACGTCGTGAAGGGGTCTAACCTGATATCTGCATATCCTGGTGAGACTGAAAGGATGATATCCGAGATTTTTGAGGTCGCGGCCAAGCACGCCCCTTGCGTACTTTTCTTCGATGAGATAGACGCTATAGCGCTGAGCAGGAAGAGCGCTGCGGATGTTGGGGATGTGCAGTCCCATGCGCTGTCCCAGCTCCTGCAGGAGATGGACGGATTCCAGAAGTTAAACAATGTAATAATAGTAGGCGCCACCAACGTGCCTAACCTCTTGGATCCGGCGATAATGAGACCAGGCAGATTCGACAAGATAATATACATGCCGCTGCCTGATGTCAACGCTAGGAAGAGGATCTTCCAGATTTACCTATCAAAGCTGCCGCTCTCCAGTGACATAGATTACGAGAGGCTTGCAGAGAAATCGGAGAGGTTCTCTGGAGCTGATATAAAGGCATTGTGCGAGAACGTAGCGCAGAGAGTCGCGCAGGAGGCATCCAGCGAGCGCAAGGTGCTTGAGGTAACCATGAAAGACCTCACCAATGCTCTGCTTACAACCAAGCCATCGACATCAATCGCACAGCTTGAGGAGTACACCAGATTCAGGATGGATTTCGAAAGGAGGAGCTCAGGCGAGGACGAGGTCGAGAGGGGCGAGAAGATAAAGCTCGGTGACGTCATAGGCGTGTCAGACGCCAAGAAGGCCATAGCGGATGCGATAGAGATACCGCTGCTCAGGCCGGAACTGCTCAAGAAATATGACGTGAAGAACGTAAACGGCATACTGCTTTTCGGACCGCCTGGTACTGGCAAGACAATGCTGATGAAGGCCATGATAAGCGAGCTTACCGGAATCAACATGATAGAGGTGAACGGATCGGTTATAACGCAGATGGCCGGGGATAAGGCTGTTGCTACGATAAAGGAGATATTCAACAGGGCCAAGGAGAACGCCCCTGCGGTCATAATAATAGACGAGATTGACGGGTTCTTCCCAAGACGCGAGGGCGCAAGCGAGGCAAGCATACAGAGGGTAAGCCAGATACTGCAAGAGATAGATGGCGTTGGGAAGCTTTCTAACGTGCTGATAGTCGGGGCGACAAACAACCCAGAGGCGCTCGATCCTGCGCTGCTCCGGCCAGGGAGGTTCGACAAACTAATATTCGTCAAGCCGCCCAGCGCAGCGCAGCGCGCGGAGATGTTCGAGTATTACCTGATGCACGTGCCGAAATCAAATGATATAGACTTCGAGAAGCTCGGCAACCAGACAAAGGGCTTCACCGGAGCTGACATATCGAACATATGCAGGGAGGCGAAGACTAGGGCGATGGAGGCAGAGATGCGTGGAAGCGAGGAGAGCGAGGACAGGATAGACATGGCTATGCTTGAGAGGATATTGAAGACGGCGAAGCCGTCTGCCCCGGAGCAGGTGGTGAGCAATTACCTCACTTTCCTGCAGAAGTATGGGGAACGCTAGCGACGCTGTAGCCTCCTATCCAGTGGCTTGATTTGAACCAATCTTGAAAGGTCCCCAGCATTTATGGTTATATGGCCATTGAGCGACCTTGCAGAGCAGAATTCCAGCTTTACAGGGCTGTGCAGCCTGATTTTTTCTGCGACAAGCGCGCAATAGCCTAATAGGTAAGCTTCAATTCTAGAGTTATTTGAATCAGTGAGCACGCAACTGGAAAACGCCACCTTTTCGCCCCTGAGTCCGGTCGTGTATCGCATTTGTGATATCTCCACAATTCTGCCGATAACATCTATGTTCCTGTCGCCTTCATTTATCGCTGAAAAATCCGTTATTCCACCGTTTGAGGCGGAGACGCTGCTTAGAGAAGTGTTCCTTAAGGCGTGCAATTCGCCCAACGCAACGTCTATAGCAGCGTTTTTCACCAAGACTTTTTCACCGCGCTCGTATGGTTTAGAATCCAAAACTTCAGAGAGCTTATCGAAAAGATTCAGCTTTATCGTATTGCCAGCCTTTCCCATGACGATAACACGCCTGTTCTGGTTCGATTGCACGCCATTGAAGCCCTTTGGATTGAACACTCTGTATATCTCGTCCTCCAAATCAACCACATAGTTAGAGTCTTTGAGCCCATCGTTCTTCGATTTTTTTGCGGATTCGATGAATGAAAGTATTTCTGTAGTGTCCGAAACTTTAGCGCCACCCGGATCCGAGTCGGATTTGTTTTCCTTGGTTGATCTTCCGCTTGCTATCTTGGAAGCATGCTCGATTGATATCATGCCGGAGAAGCGATCTAGCACGTCTTCTGCATCGGACATAAAGCTCAACAGTGTGACCTCCTCCCACACCTAAAGGTGTGGGCTTCCTCCGCGATTATCAACCACGGAGTATGTTCTCAGTTCCTTGGCAGTTGCTCCCTGTTGGAGTCTTACACTGTCTCCCTGAGCGTAAGTTCGGGCAAGCCCTGCCCTACCTCTTTTGAGTATGTTTATTGATGCGTTTATATCCCTGTCAATCTGCAGACCGCATATGCTGCATATGTATTCCCTAGTTGAAAGTGGCATTTCCTGAATATTGCCGCAGTTGCTGCACGTCTTTGTAGTGTTTGCCGCATTTACCTCTATAAACTTCATACCGGCACTTTCAGCCTTGTATGAAAGCATTTGAATGAACCTGTTCCATGAAGCGTTCTGTATAGACTGCGCGAAATTGTGGTTTTTCATCATGTCCTGCACGTTTAGTTTTTCCACCGCAAACGAAGTATAACCTGATTTTACCAGTGCGGTTGAGAGTTTGTGCTCGAAGTCGTTGGACTGATTTGTCACGTTTTTCCATTCTTCTTCGAGCTGCAGTTTTGCCTTGTCCCTTCTTTTTGAGCCCTTGCTTCTTCTCGCGATTATAATTTGCCAGCGGGCGATCCTCCTTGCCCTCATTTTGAAGAATCTTGGTTTCTTGATGGTCTTTCCGTCCGACAGCGCCACGAAGTTGTCAAGTCCCATGTCTATGCTTACCGGTTGCGTGTCTGCCATGTCATTTGGCGCGCTTTCCCTTACTGTTGTGAAGACAGCGTAGTAGTCACCGGCGTCTCGTTTTATCATCATGGTCTTTATTTTCCCCTCCATCTCCCTGTGCAGTTCTATCCTCATAGTGCCTATCCTTGCGACCCTCAGTCGGTTCTTCTCTATCGTGAACGCGCCATTGTCCTGAGGATACGTGAGCGACCTGTACCTGTCCCTTGACTTGAAGCGCGGGAAACCCGCCGCCATCCTCTTGCCCTGTTTCTTCTCCTTGCACCTCCTGAAGAAGTTCTGGTACGCCTTCAGCACCCTGATGAAGATGTCTTGCCTTGTCTGAGAATAGAGTTTCAGTAGTTCCTTGTCGTTTGCGATGGTCTCCTTCATGTAGCCGTTCAGGGTCGACTCGTTTATTCTCGCATTTCTGTCCTTTTCATAACCCGCCTTCGCCTTTTCAAGTATTCCGTTGTAAAGGCGTTGCGCAAGAATGAGCATGCAGTCTATCTCTTCTGAACGTTTCCTGTCAGGGTAGACACGAAACCTGTACGCCCTTGCTGAAAACATAAATGATATTGCGTTATTAAAGTTTTTATACTTTGATCATGTTAGACAATTGGCTTTT
>JAJYYB010000005.1 GCA_021801355.1 Microcaldota archaeon
AGTTCTGGCCGGAATCCTGGCTGATCGTCGCCGTTATCCCGTTAGGCGTGTAAACCGGATTCGAGCAGGTGAAACCGGGCTGCGGGGAGCAGCCGTTTGGGGTTGCCGCAGAGCCGTTGAAAAGGCCGAGCGCGAAGAGAACGCCAACTACTATCGCGAGGATGAGTATCGCCCATCCGTAGGTCATCAGGTATTCCATTGACGATTGTGCTTTGTTTTTGCGTCTTATAATCCGTATGCTGCTTGCCATATCTAATCACTTAGACTTGCTTATAGATAGGCAAGTGTGGTAAATTATAAATTGTTAGATATAAATAATTTCACAAAAAAAATGTGAGGAGGATTTTATTGCTTAATTAGTGCAAGAATGGTATTATTCGATGAAGTACCTACTTAAATCGTCAATGGTTTTTACGAAAACTTATGGTGTTTGTATGGTTTTTATTAATTTAGAATTTGCCATCGTGACATGTGTTTCCAACTGACCAAATTTGGGTGTTTGAGCCATAGACAACTTTTATATACTAATAGGGTCATTAAATAGAATATTGTGTGTTTAAGGGGTAGTACATATGCGTGAAAAAAACGACGATTTTGGCAACATGTTAAGGAATGTACAAGAGAGTGTATTTTATGACACCCAGCCGCAGCCTATGTCTTTGAATGATGTGAGCGATGGGATTGTCTACCAGAATCAGGCAGAGACACCCAAAGTATCAGATGTTTATAGGGAAGTCCTCAGGGGCATAATCAAGGACAAGACATCCAGCACGCAGGATCTATTCGCGAAAGTGCAGGCGCTCAAACAGTCGCTTGAGGGCAGGTTCATAGAGAGGGAGCCCGAAATACTTGGGGTTCTTGCCGGTCTTTTCGCAAACGAGCCTGTGCTTCTAATAGGGCCACCTGGAACAGGAAAGACAAAGCTGGTTGAGAAGCTCGGAGAGGCTATCAACGGCAAGTACTACTACTACTTACTGCACCAATTCATGGAACCTGATGAGCTGTTGGGTCCGCCTAACGTCAAGAAGTACATAAACGAGGGCAAGTACGAGAGGTCTGAGACTGGAGGGTTGCAGCAGGCTAACATAGCGTTCTTCGATGAGCCTTTCAAGGCCTCTTCACCGGTAAGGAACATGCTTTTGGACATAATGCTTTACAGGCGTTACAAGAGCGGAGACCAGGAGATAAAGCTGCCGATGATAGGGCTCTTCATGGCAGCCAACGAGCTACCGGACGATTCAGAGGACGACGCATTCAAGGACAGGCTGGTGATACGCGTATTCGTAAAGAAGCTCTCCAGGGAGGGAAGGATGCAGATGCTCGAGACCCAGGGGCAGCAGGACGCTGACAGGGACACCACAGCAGGCCAGAAGGGCATAATGTCAGTGGATGATGTCAAGGCGATACAGGCAGAAGTCGACAGGCGCCTTGTAGCATCAAAAAGCAATGCTGCATTGACTGCAAGCTTCGACAAGGCAATGGCTGATCTTGAAGCTGGCGGGGTTGTTTTCTCGGATAGGACATTCAAGAAGGTATGGAAGGTTGCAGCCGCATGCTCTGTCATCTTCAACGAGAGCGAGGTGACTAACGAGGACATAGCAGCTGCGATATACATGTGCGCGCCAAGGACCGAGGAAGACTATGGCATAATAGAGGACACGATATCAAAGAACAAGCTAAGCGGAACGTATGAGGCAACTAAGATCGTCCTTTCCGTAGCCACCGAGATATACAACAAGTTCGACCTTGCGCAGAAGTACCAGGGCAACAAGGACAGGCTGACGCAGTACGTCAGGGCCCTGGATGACCTTGATGCCACATCCCAGAAGGCGAAGGACGTTGAGAAGGCTTACAAGAGCAACGCTAGAGTAGCAGGCCTAGTTACGCAGCTCGATCAGCTTATAGTAAAGGTTGATGAGTACGTAACCAAAGAGCGCGACCCTGCGAAGAAGGAACTTGCAAGGCAGCAGGCAGAGGCCGAGAAGCTCAGGAGGAGGGAGTCTGATCAGGGCAGGAGAGGCAATGGAACTGGAATGGACATGGAAGGTGAAACAACTGAACTCGGCAGCATCCAGCCGGAAGAGAGCACTGAAACAGAACAAAGCCAACAGGCCGAAACTAACCAAGGCCAACAGAAGATGCAAGTACCGCGCTGAGATTGAACACCGGATTCTTGGGCTAAATCCAGGAACTCCGGTTCTTATTTTTTATTTTTAATTATTTACTAAGAATCTGTGCTGCATTTTTGCGCGGTTTATTAGGGATAGCGATTATTTGGGCGCATTCTCAGTAAAGCGCGGTTATGTCCCTGAATTCGAACTTCTTGGGCTTTCCGCCTACGATTGGGATCATGTTCCCGCATTCAGCACACTTGGAACCGTTTGTTAAGTTCCAGGCAGTTATATAGAAACCAGACCTTCCTATCACTACATTACCGCAATTGCTGCAGTACGTGCTCTCGTATGGGTTTCCGATCACGTTGCCGACATAGACGTAGTTCAGGCCGTTCTTCTTGGCGGTCTTGTAGTGGTCAAGAAGCGCGGAATATTCAGTCATTGGATAGTCGAGCATCTTGTAATCCGGATGGAACTGGGTGAAGTGTATTGGGGTATCGTCACCGAGGTTTTGCGCGACCCAGCGGGTAAGCTCATCGCAAGCCTTAAGGGACTCGCCTACACGCGGTATTATCAGATCGGTCAGCTCAAGGTGCATGCCGGCTTTTTTTATCGCAAGCATTGAGTCCTTTATCGCGTCATTTGAAACAACGGCCTCGTACCTGTTGGCGAACTTCTGCTCGCCGCTGCCTTTGTAGTCGACCACTACCGCGTCTATATTGCCCTTCATCTTGGCTACAGCCTCCCCAGTCATATAGCCGTTCGAGACAAAAAGCGTGTTGATGCCGTTCTTGTGCGCCTTTTTTGCAACGTCCAGTGCGTATTCTATGAATATTGTGGGCTCATTGTAAGTGAATGCAATGGATTTGGTATTGTACAGCAGAGCCATGTCTACTATGTCTTGCGGCTCCTTTTCGGCGCCGTTAATCTCCCTTTGCTTTGATATGTTGTGGTTCTGGCAGAAGAGGCAGCCCCAGTTACACGACGATGTGCCTATACCGAAAACGTACGTGCCGGGCATGAAGTGGTTAAACGGCTTTTTCTCTATAGGGTCAACCTGCATAGCGGCAATCACTCCGTAATCTGCAAGCTTGAGCCTGCCGCCGATGTTCTGCCTTACGAAGCAGAAGCCATGCGAACCTTCTGGTATCTTGCATCTCCTAGAGCAAGCGAAGCATTCTACTTTACCATCCTCAAGGCTCTTCCATAGGATTGCGTCTTTTATCATGTATCTTCTATGTAATTTCCTTAATATTTATGTTTTGCCAAGGCAAAACAGGCTGGAATAAATAGATTGGCTGTGTCTGGTCATTTGTAAGTGAGGCCCATCTTTATCAGCACTTTAAGCATCTCCTTGTTATTGGTCTGTTGGACAAGCTTGGATGCATTGTTGCCGTTTATGTCCTCCGCTTTTACATTTGCGCCCTTGCTTATGAGAAATTTTGCCACGTCGAACTGCCCGCGTACGCTAGCCCACATGAGCGGGGTTTGCCCGTAGATTGTCTGTGCATTGAGATCTGCCTTGCTTGCGACCAGGAGCTTGGCCATTTCTATGTTTCCAGTGGAGGCGGCCCACATGAGCGGGGTGAAATTTAGTATCCTGTCACCTACGTTTACGTTTGCACCATTGCTTATGAGCAATTTCGCCATTTCAGTTCGACCTTCCTTTGCAGCCCAGAGGAGCGCCGTCTGGCCCTTTGCTCCGACTGCATTTAAGTCAGCGCCCTTATCTATAAGCAGACCAGCTACCTCAACCATGCCGTATTTTACAGCCCACATGAGCGGGGTTGTTTCACCACGCTTTTCCCTTAGGTTTACATCAGCTCCGCTTTTTATGAGTAGTTTTGCTATTGCAGTCTGGCCGCTTTCTATCGATACCATTATGGCAGTCCATCCGGTCAAAGAATACGCGTTTATGTCGGCACCGCTTTGGAGCAGCAGCTTTACTATGTCTGACTTACCGTTGAGCACTGCCCATTGGAGGGGGGTTATTCCATGCGTTTGCGGCATGTTTATGTCGGACAGCTTGCTTATGGAGCCTTCCACTGATTTGAGGTCGCCTGCCTTTATCGCGGAAAATATGCCTTCGCCATGTTCCTTATCAGCGTGATGGTCCATCTACTCCACTCTTTACAATCGCTTTGATTACTTTGATTATAGTGATACTGAATGATATTATATTAAACTTTGGCAGGATTGACATAGGTACGTGGCAGTCGCCGTCTAAAGCATATAATGCTATTGCAGAAATGAAAAACAATTCGTGGATGGCGAATTGGACGCCAATTAATGTATCGAAGTGCTGCAACATGCCTGCCAGAACGGAAGCCCACAACCATTTATGGGTGGGAGGATGTCACATTTTCGAGTTCTACCTTCAGATTCTTATTTTCTGCGCTGAGGTCGTCTAGCATCGTTTTCAGGTCGCTGTCCTCTTTTTTCAGGGAATTAACGGCTTCCAACAACTCATCGTATGTTGGTGCCATTCGGGTCGCAGAATAAGATTAGACGCAAAATTCCAAATCACTTTCTGTTGCAGGGGTTAGCTGCGGATACAGTTATGAGCTAAACAAGTACAAAAATTTCAAGTAATTGTTGATCATGGGCGATATAGGTAGTACCATGGCTAACTCCAATTATTATCTGCAATGCTAAAAGCACTAGAATAAAATTTTTGTTCATAAAACCAATGTTTAATATTTTGTTGATAGCGAATAGCGTGTGGTATTAGTTCCTACCTTTAAGATGAAGATGCAAAAGGTAGTTGTCCGGTATATTTTTCATTTCCAATCGTTAACAAAAATCTGTAAGGTGAACAGAAATTAGGACCTAGACCCACAATGTATGTCGCTGATTTAGCAGTTGTTGGGGCTTTTATTGTAACCGTAACTATGTATGAACCATTAGCGAGCATTATTTTACTTGCGGTATTTGGTGAGGCATAAACAGCTATTTCTGCCTGCTTCAAAGTTGTTATATTTTCACTAATATTTAAAAAGGTGTTAAAGGAAAGTTCTTCATTGGGATATAAACTAAAATTACCTTTTGTCAGGGCGTACTTGAAACTTTGATATGTTTTATTATTAACTACGACATTAGTAGGAACCTGCACGTATCTAGATACTTTATAGTAAATAGTGCCATTTGAGCCCTGTGCTAATACGTAATCTAATAGGACATTATTCGAATAATTATAAATTTTAAATCCTGATGAATTTATAATTTGACTAGAAAATCCCACTTGCGGCAAAGAAGGACAGGTAGGCTCAGATAAAGATTGCATATTTGGTATCGTAGTGTTAGAAGGCAACTCCATTGTATTCTGCCCGAATGTTTCATTTATGCTTATGGGTTTCTGATTAGAGCTCGCCATCCCGGAAAATTCTATTACCGTGATTATCGCTACCGCTACCACCGCAAGAATTAATACAGCGTAAACGACTTTGTGCATGCTTACCAACCGATACTTCCTTTGATGCCGATAATAGTTATGGTTATCGGGTCGTTATGTCTTGGGATTGTTCGATGCGCCTGCTCTGGCAGGGCTTATAAGACCTTGCAAAAAACGTGTAGCCCGCTTCCGGTCGACATGCTGGCCTAATTTTTCGAAAATGCTGCTCACTCCGATTCGGACCTGAAATCTTCGACCACAGAATTTGATGGGCCTGGAGAGATTTGAACTCTCGACCTACGGCTTTCCTATCGATAATTATAAGACCGCCGCTCTGACCAGGCTGAGCTACAAGCCCACCTCTGTTAATTATCGGATTAAGTTATTAAACGCTTTCTGTGCCTGCTCAAGGCATCGTGTAATTGTTGGCGACATAACTTGGTTTCTGAGGGACAGGCACGTTGCCGCCGGTGTAGTTGTTCAGCTTGTAGATCCTTATATCGTAAGTCCCGTTTACGAAGTTGACTCTATCGTACGTCCCGTTTACGAAGTTTGTGCCTGTCGCGTTGGCCGGATAAACTTCTGTGAAGCCGGGCAGGTAACCTAGGAAAAACGCCCTGTAGTAGTTCGAGTTGTAGAATGCGGAAGGCGCATCCGTTATGGTGCCGTTAGGCCCGTTTGGCAGGTATATCATCGGAAAGTCTATGAAAGTTATATTGCCTATGTTCACAAGACCTAAGGAGAAACTATCCTGCACTACCGCGTTTATTTTTTTGGCTGATGTGTTGTATATGCTAAGCACGCCATTCGGATTCGGCACGGTGCCCAGGCAGACAGAAGTATTTGAAGGGGTCTGCCCTGTAAGCAGGAATGACCTTATATAAGTCTGGTTTGGAGTAGAGATAGCGCAGTAGTAGCCGAGGTTCTGCTGACCGCATCCTTGCGCTCCGGGCACTATAGCACAGTACGGAACAAGAAGACTCTGTGGATCGTGGGCTATTTCACATTGGGAGTAGCCAAGTACATAAGGCGTGCCGCTGCTCAATAACTTGGCCTCATCTATGGCCTGCGTCATTGATGTCTGATTTACGCCAACGCAGCCGAGGAAGTCGAGGGCGCCCCATTTACTTAGCAGGTCTCTGTCGAAAAGCGCGTATTCTGTTTGGTTGCCGTTCATAAGGTTAGCAAGAGCTGCTGGGCCGAAACTGTCGTTTGACCCGAGGACATAACTCGCAGCGACAGCGTAATCCTCCTTTGGCACTGAGTTGTCACCCCTAAGCACCGCATTGCTGTTACCGAACCAGTTTATCCAGTCCCCGTAGTCCCACCATGCCAGCACCCTAGGGGCATGAGGCCCTACATTCGCGCTTATCCAGCTCATCGCATCAAGCCAGTATTGAGGTATTGTGTTGCAGAAGAGCGCAGCTCCGAGGCTGCTGCTTATGGAGTTCTGGTAGTTTGAGTTGCATGCGAGCGCAGGGGTTGCGGAATATGTTGCGGATGCACCGCCTACCTGCGCTAAGGATATTATCTCCCCCTGGGTTATACCAGGATGGCCGGTTATGAAGCCTGCAGCAGCAAGAATGACCATCCCTACTATCAGACCCATCAGGTACCTGTTGTCCATGCCCACCTTTTGCATTATTATGACAAGCAGCAGGAATGCTATTGCTATGAAAGGCGACAGGAAGAAAAGGCCGATGGAGAGTATCGCGTATGCGATAATTGATTTCTGACCCTTTGAGTAAGCGTTCCTTGTTATTCCTAGTTCGCTGGAATCGGACTTCAATTCCTTGGCCAGATTGAAGTTGATGTCTGCCATGTATATGAATTCACCGAGCATTATGCCGAAGAGCATTATATAGGATATGCCCAGATGCGGGAGGTATTTGACTTCGGAGAAGCCTGCAAACATCAACGGAACCGCTATTGATACGTACAGTATGGCTGTCTTGCTGTTCCTGTAGATTATGCTTATGAAGAGCAGAGCCATTGATATGGCTATCACAGACCACATAACTATTGGTATACCGCCCAGGCTCGCTGCCATCACGCCAAGGCCCTGCGCGCCGAAGTCGTAAAACAGGCCGGTAGGTATGTACTCCTCGACAGTCATGAAAAGCGGGCTGGATGGGGTCGTGAAATGCACGCTAAGGTTGAGGTAGCCACGGACAGGGTTACCTAGAGGGGTAGTAAGTATTAGCACAATGCCTATTATCAGGAGTGCTACTATTATGGCCAACCTCGAAGCCGTCTTACTGAGGTTAGTTAACCTTGGTGAGAGGTTCTTTACAAGGTACTCCATTATGAAAACGAATAGAAGGGATATTATAGGGAAGGCTATCGTAGTTGGTATGAAGCCGAGTATCACTGGTATGCCTCCGCCATAAACGGCATTGTACGGCTTGTACAAAACTAGGAATGCCGCTATAACGCTGAGGACTATCGCATTCATTTTATAAAAGTCTTTTTCTATATGGCCATCCTTAATAATGTCCCAAGCACACTGAATCAGTATATACAACGAAAGTACGCCCGTATCAACTGTATAGTAGTGCGCGCCAAGGAAGTTTACTACGAATGCCAGCCCTGCGAATATAGCGAGCCTCTTGCTCTTCATGTTCCTTATTGCGAGCATATAGGCTGCGAAGAAAAAGAACAGTGCGAATATGCCCCACGGTTCGAGTAGTTGCTCACCAGCTATGAAAGTTGTTATGAGAACCGGCATCGAGGCAGTAAAAGCGGCACCTATGAGCGCTATGTACTCATCGTATTCGTGGTATAGGAGCACGAAAATGACGAATACAAGGAGCGCTGCTGCTATTGGTGGGTAAATGCTGCCGACATAGCTCATCAGCGCAGTGTTGAAAGTATGGTAATTGGAACCGAACATATTTGCCAAATCATACCAATACGCTTCAAGATATGGTATTAGGGGCTGTATCCTCATTGAAGTGCCTGCGGATACTACGGGCCATGCTGAGTGTGAAAGATAATACTGCTGGCCATATCCGAGTATAGATTCTGTAGCGAGCATATCGAAGTAAGGATCGAACTCAAAAAAGTTCGGTGCGGTCCCTATGTTCGCTATCCTCGTATAAAAAGTTATAATCATTAATATTGTAAGTATTGTCCAGACCCACCAAACCGCGTGCTTCTTTGTTTCGGAACTTCCGGTGGCTACCTGATCGGCACCCTTGGGCTTCATTATGCCGTTAAGCCATGGCATGAAGTCGCCGAAGGCTCCCTGCTGGTAACATAGAACGGCGCCAAGTATAGTGAGCACGAGAGCGTTCAGCTCGAAAAGGGAAACAGAGAAAGTGAAGAACGAAGATATATGTATCAGATAAGACTCAGCCCATGTGAGGGTGGCAGGAGCTATAAGCCCGAAAGTGAGGCCTATTACGACAATCTCGAAAAGATGGAGTTCTGTCTTGCGCAGCAACGCAAAAGTAAGTAGCAGTCCAGGGACAGACATCGAGACTAACGCGATAAGTAATGGTAGAAGTATGCCGCTCATCGGATCAACGACCTAAGGCTATCAGGACAGCATTCAGCTGCTCAGTATTGCCCTTGGAATCTCTATCTGCTTTATCTCTCTGTCAGGGAAGACTGTGCCTGGTGGCACGATCCTTACCTTTATGCCTATGGCGCCGTACTTTGGATAAGCGGCGCATGCCGCCTCCCTGACCAGATTCACAACGTCACCAGACTTTGGTATGTACCCGATGCTCTTCCTTATCGACTTGGCCCTAGCGCCCTTTGCTGCGAGCTTTCCGCAAGCTATTATCTCAGCGCCTAGCGCGCCGTTCTCTATTATTCCTCGAAGTGTCGACTGTATAATCTTCCTTGCGTTTATGCCTCGCTCCAGCCTGTCTGCTATGTCCTTTGCTACAAGCATTGGCTCGAGCATCTTGTTTTCCACCTCAGCCACGCTTATCTGGGGATTCTCAACATTAAATCTGTTTCTAATCGTTTCGGTTAATGTATCTATCGTGCGCCCTGCCCTACCTATGACCCTACCTGGGCTTAGTACATAAACCGTTATCCTCGTTATGACAGGGGTCTTTTGGATATCCACCCTGGAAAAACCAGCCCTGGACAGCGTCTTGCGCAGATACTGCGATATGTTCTCCTTTATTATAGCATCATCAATGAATTTTTTCTCTATTGCCAATCAAGCACCTTCCTTTTTCTCTGTTTCAGTATTAGCTGCAGGAGCAGGGCTTTGTACCTGCGCCTTTGCGTCTTCCTTCTTGGGCTTCTCCGCCGCAGGAATGGCTTTCGCCTCTTTCGCTGGGACCTTCTTTGCCTGCGCCTTCTTAGCTGGTGTGGTGGCCTTTGGTTTAGCCCTTGACGCACGCGCCTTGGAGGCGTTTACGCATGCATAAACATTCTTGCTCAGGCCCTGCGTATCCGGACCTGCAACTGCTATCTCGATCCTCGCGAGCTCCAGGTCGCTGTGCCTCGTTGCACCGTACCCGTAACCGTGACCTATAGATATTATGCCCTTTGATGGGTATCTGGGTATTATTACGGTCTTATTGGCAGCCGCGTGCACGACGTAAAGGTCGTCTGAGACCAGGCCCTTGCTGCTCGCGTTCGCCTTCGCGTTGACAAGCACCTTCCTGACGAAAGAGGCACACTTTTTAGGGTACCTTCCCTTGTTGCCATGGAGCTCGTGCCTGGAACCCATGTGCGTGTTGTGCTTCCTGTAGAGTATTGGCGTATCGCCATTTGCAACAGACTCCAGCATGTCCAGCGCGCTCTGCACGCTCTTGTACCTTATGGCATCGCAAACCGCGCCGAGGTCCTTCGAGCTGGCGTTGATGTCGCTCATGCTGGCGAAGACGACATCCTTTGCCTTCTGGTTGAATGAGTATCTGACCAATTACTTCACCGCCAAGAACTTGCTTCCACGCGTAGCCCTTATTCCAGGAGCTGAATGCAACACGCGCTTCGTAGAGTATGCGAACTCGCCGAGCCTGTGACCGAGCATGCCTGCAGATATCTCGAACTGCTGGAACTCCTTTCCAGTGTATACCGAAAATGTAAGCCCGATCCATGAAGGTAGTATGACGGCCTCCCTTATATGCGTCTTTATCGGCTTCTTGTTTGCTGCCTTCTTCATTTCCGCGACCTTCAAGAGAAGCTCCCTGTATTGCAGAGAGTTGCGCTTTATGCTGCGCCTCTGCCTCGACTTTATGAGCTTCAAGTATTGGTCATTGCTGAGACTGGCCGCATCGTTTGCTAGCAGTCCCTTGAACGCTATTCTTTCTACCATCAAATCAGCCTTTCTTTTTCCTACCAACGCGTCTTGCTGCTATGTGACCCACCTTCCTTCCCGGCGGGGCATTCCTTGAGGTCATGCTGCTCTTACCCTTGTGGTGCTGCTTGCCTCCGAACGGATGGTCGACAGGGTTGCTCTTGACCCCCCTGTACCTTGGCCATAGCTTATTGATTGCGTGGTTAATATAAAAGTTCTTTCCAGCCTTGACGAGCGGAGCCTCAGACATGCCGCCGCCTGCGACTATCCCGAGCTGCGCCCTGCAGGCGCTGCGGATCACAATTGACGTTTTGGATGGGAGCTGAACAGTGGCGAAATCGCCCTCGTGTGATACGAGTATGCCTGAACTGCCTGCTGACCTTATGTATTTGCCGCCGTCCCCGGGCGATGCTTCGACGTTATATATAGGAGTCCCGAATGGTATCTGTGACAGCTCTGCGACTGTGCCTAGCTCGAGAAGCGAGCCGTTTATGTGTATCTTATCACCTACCTTTATCCCTTCCGGAGCTATAAGGTAGCCTTTTGAGAAATCGCCATAAAGCAGTTCCATCAGCGGTGCCGTATGACCGGTGTGGTTGAATATGTCGACTACTTCGCCTATCATAACGTTCTTCCTGTCGCTAGTGTAGCTGACATCTATGTCGAAAGTATTAGGAAGCTTGGTGTATGCGTTTGAACCCTTTCCCCTACGCTGCATTTTAAGTCTCTTGCCCATTCATGCCACCTCATACGAGTTTCAGTTTGACTGCCACGTCACTTGCGTTGTATCCCTTGGATAGCTTTATGAAAGCCTTCTTTATATTTGTAGGCGCGTTAAGCGTCCTTACCGCGCTCACCTTGACATTGAACATATCCTCGAATTCCTTCTTGATCTCTGGCTTCGTCGCCCTGAAGTCGACCACGTAGACTATGACGTTGTTCCTCTCTATCATGCCAACGGATTTTTCTGTTGCAAGCGGATACTTCAATATTCCCATTTGATCACTCCAGATGAAGCTTCGTTATGTCCTCGTCAATGCTCTTGGCAGCAGACTCGCTCCATATGACAAGCCTGCCCGGCCTGCCGCCCGGAGCCAGAAGGTTTACCTTAAGCGAATCGGTCCTGCAAACATCGACACCAGGTATGTTCCTTGCGGCCCTTGATATGCCATTGTCGGACTTGACTATGAACAACGCTGTCCTTTTATAACGCCTCTGCACTGCGCTCCTTCTTATGCCCCTCTTTATGCGCGGGCCGTCATTTTCCAACTGAGCGCCGAGACCCAGAGCCTCTATGAGCCTTATGACATCTTTCGTCTTCTTCAGCGCCTGCACATCATCCGAAAGCACTATCGGGAGATCCTTTGATGCCTTGACATAATCTTTCAATGCGGTAGCGGCTATTGCAGAGGCAACAGCCTTCTGGTACTCCTTCTTGTTTATCCTCTCCACCAATGTTTTTTCTATCATGTGGGGATGTGCGCGCTTACCCTTCACTGCCGAAGGTATTCTCCTGACGTCTCCTTGGCGGCCGCCTCCGAGTTTCTGCCTTGGCCTTATAGCTATACCCATGTGCCTTCCGGTTCTGTACGAGCCCATTGCACCGTAGTACTTCGCCGAAGTCTGCATACCGGCCAACAAGAAGTGGCCCTGAGGCTGCAACTTCATCGTCTGCTCAGCAACTGCAGCCCTAAGTATTATCTCCGGCCTTATAGATTCCCCGAATGCAGCGGGCCTCTGCACGCTGCCCTTGACAGCGCCTTTTAGATCCAGTATATTGTACATTTGAGAATCTGGCAAATCAATCTACCTAAAACATTACATTGTTTATCTTGGGCTCCTTTATGCCGCCCTTGGCGTTTATGTTGGTTATGGACTTCCTTATCCTGACAAGCCTCTTTGATGGACCTGGGACTGATCCATCCACTATTATGTAGCTGTTTTTCAAAGCGCCGTAGTTAAGGAAGCCGGATGCGGGCGTTAATGCACCTGCATCAATCTTTGAACCTATCTTAAGTATGCGCTTGTTCTGCTCTATCCTGTAGTTGAATCCCGTCTGACCGGCTTGCGGTACCGAATACAGAACCTTGCCAGGCTTGAACGGACCCAATGTTCCGACGTGCCTTATCTTTTGGGTTGCCTTATGCGAAACCCTAGCCACCCCGAAACGCTTGATTACTCCTCGCCATCCCTTGCCCTTTGTTATCGATGCTACGTCTATGTACTCGCCTGGCTTGAAGAAGTCCTGGAAGCTTATCTCCTTGCCGATGCGTGAAGCGATAAAATCGAATTTCTCCTCATTGGTCTTTCCGCCAACCACCGATTCAAACTTGTTGAAATGGTGCTGCCCGGTTGCCAGTCCGCGAGGCGAGCCGGCTATGAGCGCAGTAACATCGCTGAAGTCCTTGAGCTTCTGCTTCATTTCAGGTATCTTGCTCTCATCGCGCTTTACCTTCTTTATGCCCAGCTTCTGTGCCGATGCCTTGTCAAGTATCTCTGTTGAGGCAGTCCTGTAGCCGGTAAGCTGGTCCTTTGAATAAAGCCTTATTCCATAGATAAACATCGATGGCGCCTCAAGGAGCGTGCACGCGCGGCTTACCTCCAATTGCTTTGCATTCGGGACTCTGTCGTCTATCATTGCAACGCGTCCGGTAGCGACCTTAAATGCTATTAGGTTGCCCATCCCTGGCGCCTCCATGCCGCGCGGCTTATTGCGTAGCCTAGGCAAGCGCTTCTGTGCGCGCCTTTTCTGCCAGTATTGCAGGGACCCTCTGTGCATAAACATCATTTGTTGTGAATCGTTGTAAATCGAGCATAAACGTACGTAATTTCTGGCTGGATGAGGCATGAACTGGCTTGATGGCTTCAAGAATATAAAAAGCCCGACATTACGAAGTATTTATCATGGGTTTACATTTATATATTTTCACTTTTTTAGCGTGTTTGTGGAATCTTTACCTTCCTTACGCTTTCTATTACCTGTATGTCCTTTATCACGGAGTTGAGCGAGGACTTGAGCGCAGCAGGGTCGGACGCGGTAATCTTCACTGTGAAAGCTGCGGGGGTCTCAGCCAGAGCTATCGAGCTTCTTTTATAAGTGGTGAGCTTGCCTATCAGTTTCGTATAGTTGATTTTGCCTGTTTTGCGCATTGTAACTACGGCCTCGTACCTTGCTTCATCTTTCATGGGCGCACCTTTGCATCTCCTAACGTAATGCTTTTGCCCCAGGTGTAATCGCCGTGTATGTCCTTAATTTCTATTGTGTCGGCGCGCATCCGCAAACTTCCTTTCTCCTCGAACTTAAGTATTATGGCCGTGTCAAATCCAAGTTTGACTGCGTTCTTTACTACCTTCCTTATCGTCTTTTGACCGCGCCTCTCCACTACCGTGTTCTCTAGATTGAATTTATCTACCAATTTCTTTGATGCTGTGAAAAGCAGTTCTGCACGCCTGCCATTGCCCGAATATGTTATGTATGGCATTTGGCAGACCTTCTCAATTGCCGCTTCTTTCTACGGATCTCCTGCTGGGTCTGAGCGCCCCGGTGCCGAAGCCTTTGCCGGATAGGCCGCGGTGCTTCCTCCCAGATGATGTAAGGCCCCTGAACACCCTGTTCCTCTGCCCGAGCATAGCCGCATATCTCGGATCCGCCCGTAACACAGGATTGCTCCTGTCAAGAAGTATTACATCATAAAATTTCTCGTAGCCGTTAGTGCCAATGTAATACGAGTTAAGCACCTCGCAGTTCGAGAACTTCTGGGCTGCCCTTCCTTCAGCTATAGATTGGGATGAGCCCACCCTCGAGAAGAATCTGCCGCTCTTTGACGGCTTCCTGCCGCCGCCGGGCATGACTCGCTTGCTCCTGCCTGACCTTACGCGCACCCTTACTACAAGGATGCCGCTCTTGGCCTTGTAACCGAGTTCCCTTGCCCTTGGCAGGTTTGTCGGGTAATCGACCCTCGTAACCGTTGGTTCGGAGTGCCATAGCGCAAGCTTTTCCTTGTACAGTTTCGGGGTCTCCTTGAATTCTGTTTGTATAGTTTCCCTTATAGCCTTATAACCGCTCATGAAAATCACGCTGTATATCGAATGAGTAGTAATGCTTTGTTACCTAACATATAAAAATATGTGGCTCTGCAGGCACGGTGAGACCGACATTTTGGGCGACGAGTCAACTGCTTTAATTTCTTGCCACACATTATAATCGTGCTTTGATGGGAAGAATCGAAATCGCGCCGTCCATATTATCAGCGGACTTCGGTAACATGAGGGACGAGGTAGGCAGGTTGGAGAGATACGGCGCGGACAGAGTGCACATAGACGTAATGGACGGGCATTTCGTGCCTAACCTTACTTTTGGACCAGACATGATAAGGGCGATACGTTCTGCCACAAGCTTGCCTTTTGAAACGCATCTTATGATAGATAATCCTGACATGTATTTGAAAAGCTTCGCAGAAGCGGGATCCGATACGCTTATCGTCCACTGCGAGGCAACCAGGAATCTCGACAAGACGCTGAAAGCCATAAGATCGCTCAAGAAAGAGGCGGGCGTTGCCATCAACCCCGAAACCAGGATAGACGGCTTGCTGAAAAGCTTGAGGGGCGCCGACATGCTGCTCGTCATGGGCGTGCATCCGGGTTTTGGCGGGCAGAAATTGATAGGCTCTTCTCTCTATAAGATAGGAAAGGCGCGTGACTACGCCGCAACGAATGGGCATAGGCTCAGGATAGGAATCGACGGAGGCATAAACTTGAGGACAGGACAGGAGGCCATAGACCACGGCGCGAACGAGCTTATAGCAGGCAGCGCAATATTCGGGAGCGAAAATGTAGCTTATGCGATAAAGGCGTTCAAGGCGCTGAAGGCCAATGGACGGCGTGTTTAACTGAACGCGTCTATCCCTGGTTGGGCGTCGCGGTTATGTTTTCTACATCTATGTAATCGTAAATAGTAGCGCAGTTGCCGTAATTGGGCGTGTTACCGGCGAACACACCTGATACCGAATAGTCGGATGAGAGGTTTAGTGTCACGTTGGATGGCAAACCAACGAGCTCGACTGTATGGCCAATATAATCATACAGTCCGTAGATGGCGCACGCGGTCTTTACCAACTCACCGTTTACTGTTACATGCTTACCGTAATAGGAGGATGAATTTTGTACAAGAATTGCTATTGGAGTTGTACTCGACCCTATCTGATTCTCGGAGAGTATCTGGTTTATGAAACCCAGTTGATTTAGGTAGTAAAGCAGGAGCGCTATAGCAGCTATTATGACGAATGTCTTAGCGAGTGCGGCTACAACTGACATGGTTATGATGTAAACTTAAACAAATAAATTACTTGCCGAGAATTTTGGTGGGTTCACCGAAGTTTAAGTCCGGTAGGACCTATGTACCTTGAATCCGGCCTTATTAGTTTGTTGTTGCCAACCTGCTCTAGGTAATGCGCAGCCCACCCGAAGGATCTTGATGAAGCAAAGATTGGGGTATAGAAAACGTGGTCTATTCCAAGTAGATGCATGATGAGCGCGGCGTAGAAGTCCAGATTCGCAGGCAACTTCTTCCTGTCCCATACTGTTTCCTCTATCGCGGCTGCGATGTCGTAAAGTTTTTCCGTGTGCTTTAGTCTTGACAGCGCATCCAATTCTTTTTTCATGAACTGCGCCCTCGGATCGACCTTTTTGTATATTCTATGGCCGAATCCCATTATCTTTTCCTTTCTTGCAAGCCTATCGTCCACGAACTTGACTGCCTCGTCCTTCGTATCCATTTTTACAATATAGTTGAGTATCTGATCGTTGGCGCCGCCATGCAGAGGGCCCTTTATCGTAGCAAGGGCGGTTGTTAGCGCTGCGCGAGGGTCTGCCAATGTGGAAGCAGTGACCCTGAGTGCGAAGGTGGATGCATTCATCTCGTGCTCCATATACAGTATGAGAAGCTTTTCCAGGTATTTTGCGGCTTCTGCATCATTCTTGCCAGTGAGCTGGTAGTAGAAACGCTCAGCATAAGTGCCCGATATGCTCGGTAGGGGCGCGGCTCCATTGATAAGTCTGTATCCGTCAGCCGCGATATGCGGCATCTTTGCCGCTATCTCTAAAAGTACCCTGTCTTGCTTGGTCTCATTCGTTGGCACAAGCGAGACGACAGATCTCATCAGGTCTATAACGGCCGTGTCCTTGTTTATCAGCGCCATTATTTTCTTAGTGTTGGAATCAGGCTCCTCGTTCTTCTTCAAGAATTGAGAAAACTCAGCAAGCTCGTTCCTGCCAGGTAGCTTGCCGTAAACTATCAGGTAAGCTGTCTGCTCGAAAGACGCTTTTTCAGCAAGCTCAACCGCGCTGTAGCCTCTATATATCAAGGTGCCGTTGTCGCTGTCTGCGGTGCAGATTGCACTATCATCCACTATGACCCCGTCAAGACCTTTTGGCACAACTATCGGTTCCATGCTTAACACACAAACTTGGATAAATTGATATCTGGCAGTCACTTTCTTTTACCGTCCCAATACTTAGACAGCTGCTCATCTTCTGCCCCATAATCATCGTACCCTATTAGCCCGTAGAATTCTTTCCTTGTCATTAGACGAGGAAGGACCTTTCGCTGGGTACCGCTGCTGTTCAGTTCGTTGTATACCAGATCCATTGTGGATATCGCAGCTCTGAATCCGGTCAACGGGAATATTATTATCTTGTAGCCCATTTTTGAAAGCTCGCCGGCGCTGAGCAGCGGGCTTTTACCGAATTCGGTCATGTTTGCCAACAATGGCGCATTGACCTTCTTCGCGTACTCCTTGAACTCTGCCTCGCTTTCAAGAGCTTCTGGAAATATCGCATCCGCTCCTGCTTCCATATACAATTTGCCTCGCCTTATTGCGCCGTCCAGCCCCTCTATCGCCCTCGAGTCAGTCCTGGCTATTATAAGAAAATTGTCATCCTTCCTGCTTTCAACCGCCATCTTTATTTTCCTAGCCATCTCTTCCGCTTTTATTATCCGCTTGCCTGCGAGTTGGCCGCATTTCTTTGGCAACACCTGATCTTCCATGTGTATCGCTGCGGCTCCTGCAGACTCTATCCACTTTATGGCCCTTGCAACGTTAAGCGCTTCCCCAAACCCTGTGTCTATATCAACTATCAAAGGGAGCTTTGAGACGGCGGTTATCCTTCTCACCTCCTCGGCGACCTCCGGCAAGGTTGTCAATGAAAGATCCGGGAGGCCCATCGCCCCGGCAATGCCGGAACCAGATAGATAGAGTGCTCTGAAACCAGCTCGCTGGGCAATGAGGGCGGACACCCCGTTAAACACGCCCGGCGCCACCACATAACCGCTGTTGATCATCTTCCGAAGGCTTTTTGGCCCTTCATTTACATTGTCCCTAAGAATCGACACTTGATACCACCTCAAACAGTTCCGATACGCTCTTTTTATCTAAATCTTTTCCTACCATTATCAGGCTATCAACTACGCTATCATCATTAATTATCGCAATGCCCTTATTCCTGAGATCGTCCCACGAATACGGATTCCGGAAGTGGCCCTTAGGGACTGTGACTTCTTCCTCGAACCTTGAGCTGTCGGTTGAAACAGTTATTTTTATCGGAAGGTATTCTGGATACATTGAATCAAATCTTTGCGATACATTGAAACTCATCCTGTCCATCAGACCAAGTATCTTCTTGTCGGCGAGGTGCTTATCCGAATAGGAGTTTGGGGTGGGCGCGCCGTTTAGGATGGTGTAGGCAATTATGTATGGAAGGCTGTGGTCTGCAGTCTCTTTGGTCTTTGGCCTTAGCTTCTCTGGATCCTTTACTATTATTTTATTTGCTACTGAGAATGTTTCTACATCTATCTTCTCTATCCTGCCTGATAATTTTTCTTTCAGTTTCAGCGCAGCTTCTACGCCGCTCATTGCATGGTACTCGACAGGATAGTTCTTTATCATGGTCTTAACTATGCGATCAGTCTTAAGGTCTAGCTTGAAACCCCCGGATACCTGCTTGAAAAAGCCCATCTCTCCCTCGAATATCGGAGCGGGCCCGGTCAGCCCCTTTTCTGCGAGCAGTGCGGCGAATACGCTGTTCCTTGATGCATCGGCCGCAGTAAGACCTTTCCACATGCTCAGCTCGCCGGCGCGGGTCTGCCTAAGGCTTATGTTGTTGTTTATGGCCAGGTTGAGCGTGTGCGCGAACTTTTGTGCGTCCAATCCCATCAGGCTTGCAAGCCCCGCGGCCGAAGAAATCGATACATATGTGACGTGGTCCCATCCGCGATCCCTTATCGAAACAGAGTCCGATAGAGCGCACACTACTTGATACGCTACTGCTATGGCTTTTATCGCGCTTGCACCGTCAAGCTCTAGGGAAGATGACATCGCAAGTATCGGAGGTATATTGTCCGATGGATGGAGCGCTTCTTTGGACAGGTAGGTGTCGTTGTAATCCATGTACCTTGTCATAGAGCCGTTTATGAAAGTCGCAGTATCAACTGCTGCACTGCGTTTTGAAAAGTATATCGGCGCCTCGCGCTTGCCCTTAGCTGGAAGCAGTGCAGACTTTATTATTTTGACCGGTTCGGAGTCTTTTGCCGAATAAGCCACAAAAATTGAGTCTATTATCCTCTTTTTTATTTCCTCGGAGTCTGCGTCGCTGAGTTTGTTCCGCATGATGCCCAGCGCACATTCATAGATTTCATCTACAACAGTCATGCTACCAGCCAGATTCTAAGCATAGTCAATTAACCCTAAAACATAATATAAATATTTGTAGGCAGAAGTTGTGAACATATATAGGAAGCGCTGCGGAAGTTTTGCGGATTGTCTAACGTATCGCGAAGCGTTATATCGGTTATTGGAGTTGCATTATCATGGACGGGAAAAAATACGGGGATGATGAGGTAATAAAGAAGCTTATGGACGGAGAACTTTCGTTGAGCGGAGTTTCCACTTTTGTCGGGGATGAGGCGCAGGCTTCGGAGATAAGGAGGAAGTACCTTGAGAGGAAGTACAAGATAGCACTACAAGCCATAACGACAACTACCATAGATCACGAGGACGCAAGCAAGAGGAACATCGAAAACATGATAGGCGCTACGCAGAGGCCCCTTGGATTCGCTGAAGCAGTGATAAATGGCGAACACCTGAAGGGCTTAAAGCCGATCTTCATGTCCACCACGGAGGGCAGGCTAATAGCAGGGGTGTCGCGAGGCCTGAAAGCGATAAATGCCGGTGGCGGAGCCACCACCACAATATTAGACGACAAGATGACGCGCAGCATAATAATCGAGACATCAGGTGCAAGGGAATCGAAGCAGATAATGTCATTCGTGGAAAGCGCCGATGGCCTTAAATTCATAAAGGCGGAATTCGCAAACCACACCAAGCACGGTGAGCTTATCGGCGTGGACTGTTATACAACAGGCAGGAACCTGTTTCTAGTCTACAATGCCAGGACCGGTGCGGCTATGGGCATGAACATGGTTACCATAGCATCAAACAACACCACGGCAAAGCTTGTGGAGCAGCTCAACGACAAAAAGAAGAAGCGAAAGTCTGTTGATGCGGAGGTCTCAAAGTCGTCAATAGCAACCACGAAGAAGTTGCTTAGAGTGCTCAGCGAGAGCGGGAACCTTTGCACGGACAAGAAACCGGCGCTGAAAAACGTATTGGTAGGCAGGGGCGTATCTATAGTAGCAGAGGCGTTAATACCAAAAGACGTAGTCAAAGACACGCTGAAGACAGACCCTAAGGAGATGGCGAGGATAAATTACGTGAAGAATTATATCGGCTCAAGCCTGGCAGGGTCGCTTGCACACAATGCCCAGGTAGCGAACATACTGAACGCCACGTTTGATGCGTACGGTCAGGATGGTGCGCAGATAGTTGATGGGGTAAATGCGCTTGATGACGTTGAAATAACAGACGAAGGCGACCTTTACATCTCCATATACATACCAGCTTTGGAGATAGGTACGTATGGAGGCGGTACAGCAAGAGAAACGCCGAAGGCGCTGTTGGCCGCCTCCGGAGTTTACGGCGAAGGAGATGACGAGGGGTATACCAAACGCATGCTTGCGGAGCTAATCGCGACTGCCTGCCTGGCAGGAGAGCTGAATCTTCTCGCAGCCGAAACGAGCGGAGAACTCACCAAGGCGCATGCAAGCATAAAGAGGGGTTAATCATCACCTAAAGTTCCTTACATTCTTGGCCATGTGACGTGGGTAGGCGTTACTTATAAAGAGAATATATTTGCATGCGTAGTGTTTGTATAGTGACTGTACTAGCATTGCCATTTCATAAGAGTGAGGCACTCCTGTAGGGAGCTAGCTGATATACCTTAAGACAACTTTGGTAAGAGTTTAATAAAGTTACCTTCAGAAGCGTCTAAAACCATCTTAGCATATCCAAGTTGTCTAATAAAGTTAACGAGAGATGAGGATTTTGAAGTTTTGCCAATTTCGGCTCTGCAGAAATCCCCTGCTGACGCATTTTTCGGACAAACAGCCAGTTTTATCGAGACCAACACAATTTTAGAAAATTTCCCACAAATCGCTGCACCACTGCTAAGTTCAGCAGGGTCTTTGCCTCGTGAAGCCTTTTCAAACGCATCTTGCAATGCCAAGAATATTTTGGAATTCTACAAGGTCCCAATTTCAAATTTTGTCCTTTCGTATCAATATTAGACTCTTACCAAATTCAGCCAGCATTTTCATATTTTTACTATCTTTATCTGGGATTTCAATAGTGCCGCTTATTTTTCTCATCGCCGCTAGAATAAAGCTTCCTTACAGATTTGCTAAGCTTTCCATTAATCAATAGGAAAGCCTCTAATATCTTATGATAATGTGAAAGCAGCAATATTTCTCCTAAGAGGGCTAGCGATACTATAACTATTACTGTTAGGGCATAGCTAAGTAACTGTATTTCATTTGTCACTGCCTGAAAGTTTCCAATGTTCAATGAGATTAAAGTTGTCAGAGATATTAGTATATCTATGATTAGAGACGCGTATGCTATCTTCTCGAGCAGTTTCTTAGCTCTGCGGACATTTTTTATGGAATTGATCGATTGCTTTATCACTCAAATCCTACCCGTACATAATGTTATTTACGCGCGTTGACAGAGCGGACAGCACTGAAAACTGCCTCTGACAGAACTTTCTTGACATAAGTTTCGCTTTCTATCGTGGCCTCTGTATGCACATTTATACCATAATTTGATAAACTTATGTCCATTATATTTATATTGAGCGCGTTTTTGACGCTGGATTTCAGCATCTTGTCTTTTGCTATGCTACGTGCCACCTCTTTTCTGAACTTGGATAAATCTGTTTTTATTGGAAGTTCAACTCTGAATTCAACATCTACCTTATCTGAAATGGAATAATTTATTATGGCTGCCTGATTCATTATGCCGCTAGGCAATAAAAGCACTCTGCCGTCATCAAGAACTAGTTTTGTGTACATCAATCCTATGTCTTTTATCACACCGGAATAACCAGGCAGTAAGGATCCATGTGTATATGATGGGGGCACCAGACCATATTGCCATGTAGAAAACGTAATTCTATCCCCTACAATGAATGGCTTTGCAACCATCATTGATATGCCAGCAAAAAGGTTACCTAGAGTAGCTTGGGATGCTAACCCAACGACTATACTAAGAAAGCCGGCGCCGACCAGCAGGCCTGTTATGTTGATTTCGAAAATTGATAGGATTAAAAGAGCTAAGACTCCGTATCCGAATAGGCCAACTACTTTTGAAAGTGGGACCTCGTCGACTGTTGGTCTCGGTTTCCCATATGCTATGATGGCTTTAGACAACAGCTTTATCGCAGCATAACCTAACACCAGTGTAATCAATGATTCTGCTATCTGATAGTATAGTAGTGTACCGTAGAAGCCTATCTGCTCAAGTATGTACCCTAACGAGATCCCAAGTGCCAACCCGAATGCTACAAGTAGCAAAAAACCGGTAAGATACGCATAATACGGCTTCAAAAGTCAACACCATATCAGAATACACGGATTAGTGACCATATTGGAAGTCCGCAATAACGTTTTTTCATCACAAACCGACTTTCAGTATATTTATACAACCATCGAACTTTACTCTGCGCGTTAAATTTGGGTCAAACTCGCCTAAGCATCTCTGTCAAATCGTTTTGCATTTCATACCAGTATTCATCTTCATATGCTTCATCATTTCCACGCTTGGACACTAGAAGCTTGAATGTGTTCCTGATATGTTCGGGTGTATAAATATTAGTGAGTTTGTTGCCGATTTCCTTGAGCGCAGTACCTATAGAGGTATCGCCACCGATGTAATGGGGCTCTTGCTCCTCCACTACAATAGCGCACATTCCGCTACCATAGATTTCCCGGATTTCACTGCCAAATACAACCCTAAATTGCAGTTTGTCACGCATGCCATCGCTGAGATTGGCCAGCATGCTAGTTAGATCTTTCATTGCTTTGTCCAAATCTGCTTCATTGATCGGAGCAAGAAATTTGTACCTCTCGGATAGCGATGTTGGGCTTATATAGCACTTCACAAATCCCATCTTCCAATCCCCTTGGTCGATTTTCTCAGCAAACTTTTCTTCCTCAGTTTTTTTCTTCCCGTATCCAATCATTATAACACATCTTTTTGGTATTTTAAATAAAAATTAGCGCATTCTAGCGAATTATAAAAAATAAATAGCCGGGTACAGCCCGACCAAAATTACAAGTAAGGCAGTATGTTATTATGCCTCCTGAATTGATGACTTTACCTTTGACATTGTAGCCTCATCAATCTGCTCCATTTTATGTGAGGTCCTTGCATGCTCCTTGACTTGTGCAAGTAACGCCTCTTCATTCTCTGCTGATGTTTCGAAGTTGCACGCAAGCCCTATGTTCTTGCATGCGAATTTTTTTGCCATTTATTTCACCAGAGTAGATTTGTCTGCTTTAATTTATACTACTTTCTTCTATGTTCCACAATCGTGGAACGTTAGACAATTGTGGAACGTTAGACAATCGTGGAAATGACTTGCGCTTAAATCTAGCTTTGGTAGCAAAATGATATTTCATTATTATGCTAATTTATTGTTGGATAGGATCCGCTTATGGCTGCATCCAGTCTATCTCGTAATATTCGTAATCGCTTTTTGGCAGCTCTATCCTCCTTATCTTGTAGTATGTTACCGCTGTCTCCCTGTCTGATATGGCGACTATGAGCTCGAGTTTGTGCGTCTTGGCCTCGTTTATTATTGCGGAAAGCTCAGCCCCGCCTATGTACTCGTCTTCGCTCAGGGACAGCATAGCGAAGCGGGGGCTGTCCTCTCCTGGCACCTCTATTGCGTTGCCTTTCCTGTGATAAAGTATGAAGTCGATTGCCAACTTCTTCTTCCTGCTCCTTCCCGGAATCGCGAGTATGAAAGTCTTCCTTACGGAATGCGCAACCCTTATGGCGCGCGCCCACTCTGAGATGAGAAGTTTTGCGTCCCTGGGGAATACGTGCACGACGTGCCTCGAATGCACCCACGTAGGGTCGTCCTTTATCGGCTTCGCGCCTGGGAAGTATATCCTGAAATGCGTACCGAACTTGAACCCTGTCTTTACCACATAGCCCTTGCTGCGCCAGTCCTTGTAAACATCGTATAGCTTCGGGAAATCCGACCTACGTTTTGTCGCTATCTCGAATATCTTGCCCTTGCTGAAGTTGCTTACTTCAAGCACGCCGAGTTCCATCAGGAAAACGGTCTCGTATATGTCAAGCTTGTTCAGCATTCCGTGCTCGCTTAGCTTATACGTGCCGTATTGGCCTAGCCAGTATTCCATATAGAGCTCGCGGCCAAGCTCCTTGTCATCAACCATGGTGGTCATGTCTTCGGGAAAAAACACGCCGCGAATCTTGATCCCTTTGAGCCTCAGCACTGCTTGCGGATATTTCTTTATCTGTGTCTTGCTCCCACTCTCTATAAAAGTCTCGGCGGGACCGCGTATGACTAGGCCGCGATCCCTCCAGTCCCTATATGTGAAGTACCGAGCCATGAACTTTTTGCTGCGTATGAAATGCACAGCAACGGAATTGAACTGCAGGACGGATTCAGTATATGAATCTGTGCATTCCGCATTCCGCACGTCCATTAGGTAAAGCGCCTCTTCCGGCATCAGCACGAGCCTGTCTTTGCCCATAGTGCCTATGTTCCCGTTCCTGAGAGTGTCCATGCTCGATTGATCCGTAACGTAGAACGATTTTGACTTTGAATCGAATATTATGGGGAGCAAATTCGCACCGCTTAGCCGGTAACCCTGTTACGCAGGGTCTCCATCTCTATATCTGTCAGCGCTGAAGGCATTATCATCAACGTTGGACCTATGCTGAAAACTATTGATTGCGCTTCTTTCAAAGTCGCATATCTTATCGCTTTGTCTGCGAGTGACACGTTGTGCAACAAAAGTATTTTGGTGTCACTGCTTATTATGCCCATTTTATATTCGCTTTCGGCTTGAAGGAGCGTAATTACTGCTTCGCCGGGCTGTAAAGACGACCTTGTCTCGGCATCGTAGTCCAGCAGCAGCAGGCTGTGGAGCTTGCGCTTTGCGTTGCCTTCGATTATCTCGTAGAAAGAGACCGGCTTGTAATGCTCGCTCCACCTCGGTATGGTTATTATCTGGCCGAACCTGTAGAAGTCTAGGCCGCTCTCGCCTATCGCGGCTGAGAGTATTGATTGGGCGTGCACCACAGAGACGCTGACGCCCTGCTTCGCTGCCTCGTTTATTATTATCTTGTGTGTAGTCGCGACAAGTGGATCGCCCCCGACCAAAAGCGTTATGTCCTTGGCTTTCGCCCTGGCGACAAACTCCTTGGCCCCATCCTCAAGGTCGGCTCTCTTAAGCTCTGTCGGGGCCTTTCCAGTCTGCTCCTTTATGAATGAAAGAGTATCATCGGGTATGAAGCTGGTGTAGCGTTCTAGATAAAGCTCCGTTTTGCCAAGCAGTTTTACGGCGCTTGAGGGTATATCGTTGCTACAAAGACCCAGACCGGCAAGGTAAAGCATCCAACCAACATTACTCTGAGATTCCTTCTGGTGTTATCTTTATGACGCATTCGCCTTCTGGTACGCTAGGGGAATCCACCAGCCTGACTATGCGCTTCTCCTCCTTGCTCTTCCTGAGGTAGAGCCTTGTCGTAGCGGCATGGGCCAATACGTTGCCTCCTATTGGCGTTGTTGGATCACCGAAAAGTATGCCGGGATTGTCCATGACCTGGTTGGAGATGTAGACGGCCAGACTGAACTTGTCCGCAAGGGTCTGCAGCTTGTGGATGTGTACATTGAGCTTGCCCTGACGCTCGTTGAGCGCGCCCCTGCCTATGAACTCGGACCTGAACAGCGCCATGAGCGAATCGACTATGATAAGCTTCACGTTCTTCTCCTGTATGAGCTTGTCGGCCCTTTCAATCGTAAGGATCTGCTGGTCGGTGGTTATTGCGCGGACGACCATGATATTTTCGAGCACTTTTTTGGGATCAAGCCCCTTCGATCTTGCTATGCTATCTATCCTCTCCGGCCTGAATGTGCCCTCGGTGTCGACAAAAAGGACGGAGCCGTCCAGGCCTCCCTCCTTCTTGGGCAGCTGTACATCCACCGCGAGCTGAAAACCTAGCTGGGACTTGCCGCTTGCGAACCTCCCGTAAGCCTCCGTTATCGCGTTGGTCTCCACGCCACCGCCTATCAGCTCGTCAAGGTCCTTTGAATTTGTGGTTATCTTGCCTATCTCCTTGCGCTTCTCGAATATGGCCTCTCCTGTCTCGTAAACAACTGTCGTTGACTCCTTCGCAGCGTCAATGGCCTTCTTGGCGTTGTCCACGCTTATGCCGGCCAGCTCCGACAGTTCGTGCGGCGCGGCCGTGGCTATCTTCTCTATTGAATCTATTCCTGCGGCCCTGAGCTTTTCTGCCGTAGTCTCCCCGATTCCTGGAAGGTCCTCCAAATCGTGGATGCCTTTCTCCTTTGCCATTCTATCAGTTTTAGATTATGCATGAATAGTAATAAATAAGTTTAATGCATGATAGTTGCTCAAAACGTATCTAACATGGAAGATAGTATAACGTCGTGATTTGCTCTTAAAAAGGATTAGTGCCAGCGTGCAGATGCACGCTGGCAAGGCGACCAGTTCTACGACCTTCCTACAGTAGAGAACCTGTAATATTATTACTGTTAAATACCTTTTTAAATGTTTGTTAATAGCGGAATAATTTCGTAAAAATGGATGTGTAAATTGGCTTTTCTGACATTAAATAGGAACGGTCTTGCAGTGTCCTTAGTCATGGCACTTGCGCTGCTGCTGCTCGGCGGCGCTGGCCTGGGGCTGTTCTTCGTGCTTCTGATGGTCTACTTCCTTGCGCTTTCAGCCATAGTCACTTGGACAGGGATAGCAAGGAAAAAGGCCCTCAAGCTATATCAGTATGATAGGGGAGTCAGCAACGTGATAGCCAATGGAGCCTGCCCTATCATAATGGCAGCAGTATTCTTCTTTATGGAAAGCAGCGCAGTAGCGCCGGGCCTGGCCTTCTTCGCTGTGCTAGGCTTCATGGGCAGCGTCGCTGCGATAACCGCAGACAAGTTCAGCAGCGAGCTTGGAGTTTTGGATGGCATGCCAAGGCTCATATTCACTCTAAGGAAGGTGAGGAGAGGGGTCTCTGGAGGCGTCACATCATTAGGCCTAGGCGCAGGACTGCTCGGCTCAGCACTTATAGCGGCCGGGGCGTTCGCTGTAGGGGGACAACTTGCTTCGTTGGAGGGCGCGCAAGCCTTCAACGTAGTAGCAGTCTTCATCAGCATAGTTATCGCTGGCTTCGTAGGCACGGTAGTGGACTCAATGCTCGGCTACTACGAAGAGAGGGGCTTGGGCAACAAGTTCACCTCCAATTTCATATGCAGCCTATGCGGCGCGGCTATCAGCATCCCGTTGCTCCTCGCGCTCGGCGGAATGCACTGAATTACGAATAAATCTCCGCCTGGCATATAGGTTTAAATATTGAAAATCCCAAATTATACTTGTTCTTTTCATCGGTCGTAAAATGCCAAACAAGAAAGTGCAGAGGAAAGTAGCAAAAAGTGGGATGAAGGCAGGCGCCAAGAGCGGTGCACCTAGCCGCAAACAAAATATCAAGAAAATCGCTAAAACCAATAAGTTAAAGGCCAAGCCCAAGGCGGAGGATGTAGTGGCGAAGGGGGCACTAAAGCATAATCCGGTAAAGGCCCTCAAGCCGCAGAAACAGCCCAAAATGCAGGCAACACCATCAGAGAAGGAGGGACCGATGGTGCCCGAGATAAAAGCCGCGAAGGATATAAACAAGCTTTTGAGCTCTGACCTAACCGGATACGAGATGGCAAAGGGCAAGAAGCTAAAGAACATGAACATAACAAGGCCAGAGACTGCGAAAAAAGCGATAAACATGCTGCTGAACAACGAACAGATTATAGATTACCTGAAGAAGAACGTGAGCAGGGTCGCGCCCGATGTAATAAGCATGCTAAGCACGCCGAGGACCGATGAGTACATAGCTATAGAGCTCAATCTGAAGATAAATGCCATACGCAGGATACTCAATATACTGCAGGGTTATGGCGTGACAAATTATTACGTGGCTAAGAACACCAATGGATGGCTATCGTTTGCTTGGTTCATAAACGTAGAGAAACTGGGCCCATTCTTGGAATACGTCAATGGGGTAGGGGCCAATAAGTCCATAATAAACGAGGATTGCAACGACTACTTCATATGCAGGAAGGATTACGAAAACGATAGGCTCATATTCACCTTCGATTCCGCTTTCGAGACAGGATTCAAGTGTTCATGCGGTGCGACACTTGAGAGGATAAGCAAGCGCGAGGCAGAAACCTTGATGAAGTCAAGTGCGCCTACGATGGAGGACAACCAGGACTATACGGCCGCATCGGCCGACTCCGGCGAGTAATCCGCGTTTACACAATCCGTTTACGTCATCGGCAAAAATATTTATAAGCTAGCGCAATAGCATTACATACAAAGCGAGGTAGGGTAGTCTGGAGTGCCCGTCGGGCTCATAACCCGAAGATCGATGGTTCAAATCCATTCCTCGCTATGATGCTACATACACCCCACACTTCCACTAATCGGCTTGTTATATTATATATGCCATATAATAGAAAGCTATTTTATAATTTAATAAGCAAAAATTTTTCGAGGAAAGAGAATAATACCGGAACTGCGGGGTATAGCACGGTGATGGAATGACCGACACGATCACATACGACCTTCTATGGCAGATACTCCAACGGGAGAAGCAGACAAACGAGATTCAAATCGTGCCCAAAACGTTCTACAGGGAAATCGCAGACATGATAAAAACTCTTGAAAAAGACAAAACCGAAGATGCAGGGCAGACTAAAGCGAATGCGGTGAAGCTATCAAACGATCTTTACGAAAGAAGGAAGCAGAAGATACTGGTTTATGTGGCTTACGGCAGGGCGTTGCCCCAACAGCTCCCACAGGAAGAAGCCAACTTCTACAACAAGATAGCAGATAGCTTTAAGGCAAATCAGTTCACATATTACCTGTCCAATGAAAGCAGGAAGGCGATGCTCGAATCACTTTACGACATCCCCGAGATGCTGCTGCCGTCAGGCAACAAGATAGGCCCCCTAACAAAGGCGCAGACTGTCTCCGTTGAAAGCAGCGAAGATGCAATATTTCTGGTTAACAATGCATTGTGCAAAAAAATAGGTTGATGAAATGAAGATATCAAAGGAGATTCGCGTGTTCTGCCCTAAATGCAACAAGCACACGGTACACAAGGTGAGGATATACTCAAAAAAGCAGGAGAGCGGCCTCAATATAGGCAACAGGAGGCGCGCCAGGAAGCTCAAGGGCTATATCGGAAAGGTAAAGGGGGCCGCCACAAGCAAGAAGACCGGCAAGCACCAGAAGGCGATGCTCGAATGCGCGGAGTGCGGCTACGTGATCGAACGCGTGCTCGGTACAAGGACAAAGAAGAAGCTTGAGATAAAGACAGGGTGAGATTCATTCCTTCTGAAACTAAAAGGATTCCCAACATAGGCGAGCTTGTAATAGCCAACATATCGAAGATAGCGCAGTTCGGGGCTTACTGCAGGCTGCCCGAGTACAACGACATTGAAGTTTTCCTGCCTATAAGGGAGGTCTCATCAGGCTGGATAAAAAACATCCATGAGTTCATACACGAGGGGCAGAAAGTAGTGTGCAAGGTCGTGTACTACGATAGGGAGAGGGGCTCGATAGACGTATCACTCAAGAAAGTAACTGCGAAGGAGTCAAAGGATAAAATCGGCAGCTACAATCTTGAAAAAAGGCTCGATGCCCTGTTCACGCAGGCACTTAAGGTCAGCAAGGTGCCTGGCACGAGGGAGGCTTTTGAGGATAAGTTGCTTTCCGAGTTCGGCAGCTATACCAACATGATGCGCAACCTTATAGACGGGACGGAAGCCGGAGAGAAAAGCGCCCTGCCGAAGAAGCTCAGGAGCACGCTTGTGAAGCTATACGAAGCCAATAAGCCTGAGAAGAAGTTCATAGTATCATACATAATGACGCTCTCATCCTACAATACCCGGTCCGGCGTGCAGGAGCTCAGGGAGATACTCACCGCGGTCAAGGAGAAGGGCGTCGACGTAAGGTACATAAGCGCTCCCAGGTACAGGCTAGTATCGCAGGGCGACAACTACAATCAGGCTGAGATAAAAATCAAGGACGCGATGGCAATAGCACAATCCAAGATGAAGAAGGGCGTGGTAGCGATAGAGAAGGAGAAGATAGCAAAGAAGAAGGAGAGCGTGATAGAGTCGCTATGATACATCGAGCAGGGTAATCATGATGCAGAAAACAACCATAATATTCAACAAGAAAGTGAAACTGAACAAGCCCATACTCATCGTAGGCCTTCCAGGCATAGGCAGCGTCGGCAAGCTGGTATCAGGTCATCTGATAAAGGAGTTCAAGGCCAAGCGCATTGCAACCCTATACTCGCCGCATTTCCCGCATCAGGTAGTGATGCGCAAGAACGGCAGCATAAGACTGGTCAGCAACAGATTCTACCTGATGAAATCACAGAAAGCAGGCGGCAATGACATAGTACTGCTTACCGGAGACGTCCAGGCGGTTACGCCGGAGGGCCAGTACGAGGTTAACAGTTCCATAGTGGACTTCTTCGTCGACACGCTCAAGGGCGATTTCATATACACTATAGGCGGCTACAGCATAGGCGAAGGCATCGTGGCAAAGCCAAGGGTCTTCGCCAATGTGACAAGGACCGAAGTTATATCAGAATTCAAGGGCCATGACATAATTTTCGGCAAATCCAGGGGCCTGATATGGGGGTCTGCCGGTCTCATACTGGCTTTTGCAAAGATTAGGAAAATAGATGGCATATGCATAATGGGTGAGACAAGCTTCCTTGAGGTAGACGCCTCAGCGGCGAAGGCGGTACTATCGGTAATGGCGAAGAAGCTCAACCTAAAGATAGACATGACGAGCATGGACGCCAAGATAACAAAGGCCGCGAGCGCGCTGCACGCTCTGGAGCGCCAGATGGCCACGGGTTACGCGCCTCCTGGGCATGAAGGGGAGGGCAATGAGTCAAAGCCCAGCTACATAAGGTAAATAAGGGATGTAAAATTTACCAGGCCCACGTTACCACTTTACTTGGCGCGCCATCAAGACATGCACAACAATTAAAGCAATTCGCTAGAATTATTATCGTTTGAGCGGGTGTAGTCTAGCCTGGTAGGACACGGCCTTCCCAAGGCTGTAACCCGGGTTCAAATCCCGGTACCCGCACTTAAAGCGCGATAAAAATGTCAGGTATAATAAACATCCTGGCGTAATATTCATGAGTGATCTAATGGTAGAAGTTGGTGAAAAGATCCCAAGCGTTACATTGAACGACACAGAAATGAAGTCGGTCAGCCTCCCTGCTGATATAAAAGGGAAGACAGTGCTGGCATTTTTCCCTGGTGCATTCACAGGAGTATGCACGAAGGAGATGTGCACATTCAGGGATGACATGTCAAAGCTGAGCGCGATAAAAGCCAACGTAATGGCAATAAGCGTTGACAGTCCTTTCGCAAACAAGGGGTTCAAGGAGCATAACAAGCTCACTTTCACGGTACTGAGCGACTACAACAGAGTCGCAGTCACGGCGTTCAAGATAGAGCTCAATGATTTTGCAGGGCTCAAGGGCTATGTAGCGGCCAAGAGGTCAGTGTTCATAGTGGACGTAAGCGGGGTTGTCAAGTACAAATGGGTGTCAGACGATCCGCGCGTTGAGCCTAACTACAACGAGGTAGAGGCCGCCCTCGCATGATTTGGCAAGCATAAGAAATAACTTAGTCTTTTTTACCGCGAAGATTACAAGGATGAAAAACGTTTTCCTGATAAATTTCTGCCGGTTTTGATATGATTACTAACAAGGAACTGCTCAAGAAGGCCGTGAAGGACATAAAGCTTAAGAAAGGAATGAGCGTTTCAGAGCTGATAAGCTCAATGGGCTCTATAGGGGGCTTTTCGGCGCAGCACATGGTAGACGGCATAAAGATAACGAAGGACATGGTAGCAGACAAAGACTCATTCAACTTCCTTTCTTTCCCTGCTGACATCGTGTCCACGGGCGTTCGCGGCGTGCTTGCTTCTGCTGTGAAATATTTCGATGCGATAATAACAACCGGCGGGACGCTTGACCACGATCTCGCACGTTCTTTCGGCGGCAAATACAGCCTTGGGAGCTTCCAGGCCGACGATGCAAAGCTGCACAGCATGGGCATTTACAGGCTAGGTAACGTCTTCATAGAAAACAAGGAGTATGGTCTCAAGGTAGAAGATGAGTTCACAAGGATAATGAATGACATATACACATCCAAGGGCTACAAGAAGGAGTACAGTGCCAGCGAGCTGATATCAGAATTCGGGAAGCGGATGACTGATCCTGGTTCCATAATTAGGCAGGCATACCTAAACAAGGTGCCGATATTCAATCCAGGCATACTGGATGGCGCTTTCGGAACCCAGCTCACGATATTCTCACAGAATCACGACTTCAAGCTCAACCTTATAAGGGACGAGCTGGCTCTAAGCAATATATCTTTCGACAACAAGGTCACCGGCGCCTTCATGGTGGGCGGCGGAATAAGCAAGCACCACGTCATATGGTGGAACCAGTTCAAGGGCGGCCTTGATTACGCCGTCTACATAACTACTGCAACGCAGTATGATGGCAGCCTTTCTGGTGCCAGGCTTACCGAGGCCGTGTCATGGGGCAAGATAAAGGAGAAGGCGAAGTACGTCACCATAGACGGCGATGCCACTATAATAATGCCGCTTATGTTCTCCGCGCTGGACATGATATGATGCGCGCTGTAGAAAACCGATTGTAAGTCAATCTTTTCAATGGCGCAGTGAGCGTAGTCAGGTATCAACAATTTCCATCCCTCATGGAATCTAGTTTCCATACCCCATCTATGTTGTTACTAGCATTTTTACAGAGCCAGCAACTATCAACTTTTATACTGACCCACTTAAATATGAAGTAAATTACATAGATGATTTGCTGCGCAGCTAGCACTATTACGATGTTTTGCGTACATCAAGCATGGTGCATCCTCACTCATGCGCTGCTCATGATGTAATGGTCGATAAAAATAACGCATTCATTCTCGCGTGCAAGGGTCGCGAAGCAGAATACACTCCGGTATGGTTCATGCGTCAGGCAGGCAGGTATTTACCCGGATATATGGAGCTAAGGAAGCACCACAGCATAATGGAAATGTACAAGAATCCTACCATAAGTTCTGCCATAACCACCATGCCCGTCGAGTCCATAGGAGTTGATGCAGCTATAGTATTTGCGGATTTAATGACGCCACTGGAAGCAATGGGCATAGAGTTTGACATTGCATCTGGCGGTCCCATAATAAAATACCCAATAAAAGATCCACGGGGTATCGAAGCTCTTAAGCAGATAAATCCACTTTTCGATACAGGATATGTGATGGATACTATAAGAAGGTCAGTGGCCTCCCTTCAAAATCGCGTACCAATTATCGGGTTTTCCGGCGCGCCGTTCACCCTAGCAAGCTACATAATAGAGGGGGTGTTGAGCAAGGATCTTCATGTAATAAAAGAATTTATGCATTCGAATGCTGAGCCGTGGCACGCGCTCATGATAAAGCTTGCTGAAATGGTATCCACATACTCTATAGCCCAGGTGTCCAGTGGAGCCAGTGCAATACAATTATTTGACAGTTGGGCGGGCAATTTATGCCCTGCAGATTATGAAGATTTTGTCATGCCATACATGAAAATGATATTTAGAAAGATATCAGAAGTTGGAGTGCCATCGATATACTTCAGCACCTGTACATCTGGCATGTTCGACCTTCTATCAGAGCTTGGTGCCGATGTCATAAGCGTGGACTGGCGTATGAACATTGATGATGCATGGTCCGGCATAGGCTGCAAGGCAATACAAGGAAACCTGGATCCATCACTCATGCTATGCAATTTTAGTATCCTGGAAAGAAGCGCCAACGCCATAATGGAGCAGACTGCAGGCAGACCGGGCCACATCTTCAATCTAGGCCATGGGATGTTACCTGCAACTCCTGTCCAGAATGCAGAAAGACTAGTAAAGCTGGTCCATGAACGGACCGCGTTGTGATTGATATGAAAAACGGGATACTACTTATGGGTTATGGTTCCCCCGAATCAATTGAGGATGTCGAGCAGTATCTGTGCAACATAAAAGCGCTGCATGCACAACCTAACACTTCTGTCGTCCCCACGATGGAAGAGACTGAAAGGTTGGAGATGAGGTACAAAGCCATTGGTGGCAGGTCTCCATTCAACGCGATAACCGAGCGTCAGTCCCGCTCTCTTTCATCATATCTGAAGTCTTACAGAATAGAAGCTAAGGTGTATACGGGCATGCTGCACTGGAAGCCAAGTATAGAAGATGCAGTATCTGGAATGGAGCGCGATGGCGTGACAGATATAATAGCCATACCTATGGCCCCATATTACTCCACTATTAGCACGGAGGGCTATAGAAAGGTTCTCAACAGGTGCTTAGCAAGACTTAAGTCGGCGCCGGCCGTGTCATTCGTGAAGAGCTGGAACATAAATAAGCACCTTATAAAATTCTGGGAAGATGTGATAGCAACAGCGATGCAGCATTCGAATACCGATGCACACATTATATTCACTGCACACAGCCTTCCAAGCATAACTGTAGAGAATGGTGATCCCTACAAGGATCAGTTTATTGAGACATGTACCGCAATAACATCAGGTTTGGGCATCAAGGACTGGTCATATGCTTTCCAGAGCGCCAGCGGAGCAGGATGGTTAGGGCCTAGCATTGTAGATAGGCTAAAGATTATAGCTAGCGAAGGGAAGCACAAGAAAGTGGTTATAGCGCCAATAGGATTCATCACTGATAATTTGGAAACATTATACGACATAGACATAGAATGTGTAGCTGGTTTCAATAGCGCAAATATGTCTGTGTCAAGGGTAATTTTACCAAACGATTCGGAACTTCTTATAGAAGCACTCACATCGATTGTCAAAGAAAGAGTAACTAAGATAAGTTGATCGCTTGAAGCTAATGGCCGGCACAAGGGGGAGCAAGCTAGCATTGATCCAATGTTCCACAGTTGTAAAGGCGTTGACCTCTTCAATACCTGATCTTGAAGTGGAGCAAATGGTGATAAAGACGTCCGGCGATAGCGACCAAAGCACGCCAATACATGAGATGGAAGGCGAAGGCGCCTTTGAGAAGGAATTGGATGCCGCGGTCTTAAATGGCCAGGTTGACTTTGCAGTTCACAGCATGAAGGACGTGCCAGTGCTTCTGCCGGAAGGTCTTATAATAGCAGCAGTTCCGGAAAGGGCCTCCCGCAGCGACGTCATAGTATCAAAAGGATCATTAAAACTCAATGAACTTCCCGCAGGTGCAGTGATAGGCACTGGAAGTGTGCTAAGGCATGCGGAGCTCAAGTTGCATAAGCGCGATGCGATGCTAAAGGACATCCGCGGCAACGTAGATACGAGGCTGTCAAAATTGGATGGCGGCGAGTACGACGCCATAATAGTTGCCTCAGCTGCGCTAGAGAGGATGGGTTTGAAGGACAGGATAGCAGAGACGCTAAACACGTCAGATTTCATGCCAGCAGCGGGCCAGGGTGCGATAGCCTTGATTACCAGAAAGGATAATTCAGAGGTAGTCGCTATCCTTAGAAGGATAAATAGCGAAGTTTCAATGACCGAAGCGCTGGCGGAGCGCACCGCCATATCTGTAATAGGTGGCGGATGCAAGGTTCCGGTCGGCGCCATTGCTAGCGTATCCGGAGACATGATAGAAATCTCATGCGTGGTGTTCTCAAAGTATGGCGATTTGATAAAGCGCTCCGCAAGAGGCAGCGCCTCCGCAGCAGAAAGCGTAGCGAAAAGCCTTGGTTCAGAGATGCTTTCTGCTGGTGCAGAGTCTATGCTCAAGGAATGGCAAGCCTCAGCAGGTATACGATTATGATGAGCGCCAAGACTATCGCAGTTGCAATGCCTGAAGCTTCGGCACGCAGAGTGATTTCTGCAATCGTGAAGCTGGGCGGTCGCCCATACCACATCCCCACGACATGCGTGCGCATGTCAGAGTGCGAAAAATCAGTAGCGAAGCTATACGATGATCTGTCTTCAGGCGCCGTTGATTACATTGCATTTCTCAGCTGCAACGCCTTCACATATCTTGTTGAGGCTGCTTCCGGATTGGACATAGTGAAGCAGTTAAAGACAGTCCCTATCATATCAGTAGGCCAGAAGACAGCTGAATTCCTAGAATCTAATGGGCTTAAGCCATCTATCATAGCAGCACAGCCTGGTTATGCCGGAATTGTTGATTCAATGAAGCCTTCTGCGATTCATGGCAAGCGCATCGTTGTTATACGTAACGCATCAGCCAAGAATAGCATGTCGTCCGCCCTTCTCTCTGCTGGTGCCTTAGATGTCATAGAGATCGGCACTTATGAAACAAGAACTATTCTGGATGCCAAAGCCTCACGCGCATTCTACGAAGCACTTTCATCAAGATCCATAGACGCAATAATATTCGGAAGTGGCTTGGGGGCAGAGGGTATGATGGAGATGCTTGGCATAGCGCCGTTCAGCCCAAAACAGGCATCACTCCTATCAGGAGTGCTTCTTGCTGCAATAGGCGCCTCAACTGCCCGCACCATGGCATCGATAGGTATGGTCGCAGAAGTTGTGCCTGACAAGTGCACTTTCGATGACCTGGTGATAGCCCTTGATGCAAGGCTCGGTGCGGGTCGCCCAACAATGTCAGATTCACATTGCGACATGGTGAATCCTACTTCGAAATGATTTTCATGCACATAATTAGCTTACACGCGACTTACAAGACTATGGACCTGACGCATCTTGGCAAGTGGGCATCGCACGATAAAGCGTTCTTTGCGCAAAAATTGGAAGAATCTGGCATACATGAGTATGTGGTACTAAAAACATGCAATCGCATAGAGATATATATCGCGGTGTCTGAGGTCCAAAGTGCAAAGCCCTGCCTAACATCAATAATCTCGGATATGCAAACTACCGGCGCATACATCTTGGAAGACCAAGACTCCATAACACACATAATGCGCGTGTGTGCAGGCATAGAATCAATGATACTCGGGGAGCAGGAGATACAGAAGCAGGTCAAAGATTCGCTAGCCGATGCGCAGGCTGCCGGCACTGCGTCAAAGGCCCTCAACTATATCTTTATGAAAGCATTGTCTACTGCCAAGAAAGCGCGCGCAAGCACGTCGTTGTCAACAAGCGCATTCTCAATACCAAAGGCAGCTTCAGCGATAATAGCACATACAAAAGGCATAAGCAGCGTTTGTATCGTTGGTACTGGTCATATGGCCAGTCGTGTGTTGAAGGAACTTTCAGATGCCGGTCTGAGTATAACATTATGTGGCAGGAACTCGGCCAAATTGAAAGCACTATCAAATGGACATGATATAAATACAATCAATCTAGTGGATTTCAACCCTTCAAATTTCGATGCCATAATAACTGCAGTGTCGTCTCCAGAACCAATACTCAGGATTCCTTACGCAGAAAAGCCGCTTCTTACAATAGATCTTGGCAACCCGAGGAACGTAAGCTCCAATGGCAAGTCCACATACATAGACCTAATGAGCGTCAAGAACTACGCGCATGTTAACGCAAAGCTTAGCTCGGAAGATAACAGGATAATATCGCGTATAATGGGCAGTTCCTCTGACTGCGTGGTTAGGTATCTCAACTTGATGGAAGCAGATGAAATAATAGCATCGTTGTACAAAAGCGCCGAAGTCGCCGATATGGTGCAGTGCGGAAAGGCGCTAAAGCTGATAGGTTATGAACACAGTGCTACGGTTGATATGATGGCGAAGTCGATATCAAATGCGATACTTAGCGGTCCTGTCCAGAACATCAAGAGGATAATAAAGGATGGCGATGCTACCAAGATAGAAACCCTTAGGGAGATATTCGGAGTGGATAAAAAGCGGTGATTTAGTGTTAAAGGAGGTAGTAATAATAGGAGGTGGTGTATCTGGTCTATCATCAGCCTATTTCATAAAAAAATACCTGGCTGTGCATAGAGCGCCTCCAACAGTCAATATTACTGTTTTAGAACAGGATTATCGCACCGGAGGTAAGATCGCCACCGAGATGGTGGGCGATTTCACGGTGGAGAAAGGTCCTGATTCAGTAACCACATCCAACGAGATTTTCATGAGGTTGTGCAGGGATCTAGACATAGACAAGCATATGATTGCCCCGGAACAGTCTGCAAGCAAGGTCAGCGTGCTACTTGGCAAGCAACTGCGAAGCTTGCCTGAGGGTCTTGCAATGATGTTGCCAAATTCAATAACATCAATGGTTCTTAGTGATTTATTGACACCAATCGGGAAAAGCCGCGCGGCACTGGAAATACTCATGCCTCGCGGCTCAGGCGCCGACGAATCTGTTGCAAGTTTTGTCAAGCGCAGATTCGGTAGGGAAGTATACGAAAGGCTCGCAGAGCCGCTACTTTGTGGCATCCACGCTGGCAATCCTGAATTCACAAGCTTAAGGTGCGCTTTTCCGTACTTAGCCGAATTCGAGCACAATTTCCGCAGCATCCTACTAAGTGGCAAGAAGCATTGGCATCGCACTACAAATGCCACCGCCAATACGCCGCCCCGCCCTCAATTAATATCATTAGACAGCGGAATGGAGGACCTTCCAAACGCTCTAGTTAAGGCTCTGGGCTCAGCAAACATACTTACGCATAAAGGTGTAAAGAGCGTGGTGCCTACGGGTACGCGCAATGGCAACCATCTCATAAATCTGTTCAATGGCGAGACTATGAGCGCTGATGCAATTATAATAGCCACTCCTGCTTATTCCTCTGCCAAAATGCTCTCAGGTTCAGATGAGCGTTTGGCAGGACTTCTCACTGCAATCCAGTACAGGTCGGTTGTAACAGTATCGCTTGCTTATAAAAATTCAGACATAATATCATATCCCAATGGTTCCGGCGTACTGATACCAAGAATAGAGGGCATGCGCCTTGGCGCAATAACATGGAGTTCGCTCAAATGGTCGTCGCGCGCACCGTCGCGCACACTTCTTGCACGATGCTACTTCAATGATGCATACTACAACGACACTATAAATCTGGATGACCGGGCCATAATAGACATGGCAAATGATTCACTCTCAGCTCTCCTTGGCATAATCGGCAAGCCCATAATGTCAAGGGTGTATAGATGGCCAATGGGCATGCCGCAATACACAATAGGACATTCTCAACGCGTAGATGCCATAATGTCCAAACTGAAGGAACACAAAGGCATATTCGTTACGGGCGCATGGATAAATGGCGTCGGCGTGCCTAATTGCGTGTCAAATTCATCAAAAGTTGCCACAGAAGTTGTAGATTATATCTGCAAATCGGCGTGATTTTATGATACAAAGAACAGAACATACAAACAATTCACCACGTTTTTCAAATAAACCTGTATTAGTATTCTGGGAGACTACGAAAGCATGCCCACTAGCATGTAAGCATTGCAGAGCATCCGCGATACATGATCCATTGCCTGGGGAGCTAAACACGCAGGAAGGCTATGCGCTAATAGATTCTGTGACTGAATTTGGCACCCCCGCTCCAGTGCTAATACTGACTGGCGGAGATCCTATGGCCCGCAGCGATATATTTGAGCTAATGCACCATGCTAGAAATAAGGGTGTGAAATTCGCAGTATCACCAGCTGTTTCGCCATCGCTTGACTCAGAAAAACTGACAAGGCTTCGCGATGTTGGTGCAACATCGATATCGGTGAGTCTGGATGGTGCGTGCAGCGAAACGCACGACAGAATTCGAAACATAGCAGGAACGTTTGATAATACAATGCGAGTAATAAGAGAGGCAAACGCAATCGGGCTTGCAATCCAAGTCAATACCACAGTCATGAAGAGCAATATGCGTGAAATGGCAAAAATATTTCACCTAATCAAGTCAATGGGTGTAAAGACATGGGAAGTGTTCTTCTTAATAAAAATCGGCCGTGGTTCAGAAGTGGAGGAAATAACCCCGCAGGAGAGCGAGAGTGTATGCAACTTCTTGTATGATTCTTCAATGTGTGGGATGACTGTGCGGACCGTAGAAGCACCATTCATAAGGCGCGTAGCATCTATGCGAAGATCTGCCGGAATGTATTGCGGCGACATTTACTTAGGCCTACGCAATGAGTTGTCTGCACTTGGATATAGCGCCAATGAACCATCCTCAATAGCCAGTATCGGTACGCTAGATGGCGACGGCATCTTGTTCATAGCCAATGACGGATCAATATATCCGGGAGGCTTCCTGCCGCTAAAGCTGGGTGATTCAAGGTCAAACAACATTGTTGAAGTTTACAGAGATAATGAGATGCTTAAAGGCATAAGGGATAGATCAATAAATGGGCCTTGTGGTACGTGCCGGTATAAACAGGCGTGCGGTGGGAGCAGAGCAAGATCATTCGTCTCGTCCTCCAACCCATTGGGCTCTGATACTGCCTGTGCCTATGCATATAACGACCTGCACGCCCTATACAAGCGTCAATGTGATGACAAATGAACAGCTATAATAGGTCTAAGCGGTTATACGCAAAGGCAAATAAGGTAATGCCCGGAGGTGTGAGCAGCCCAGTAAGGGCATTCGGCTCTGTTGGCGGTTCCCCGCTGTTCATTGCAAGGGGGAAGGGACAGCACATATGGGATGTAGACGGCAATCGTTTTACAGACTATGTTTGCTCTTGGGGCGCCTTAATACTCGGACATGCCAACAATGTCGTGACAAGGAGCGTCTATAATGCAGTGAAATGTGGTTCAAGCTTTGGTGCACCTACTGAATCAGAGGTAGATCTAGCAAGAAGGATTCGCAGCCGCTTGAGCTCTATAAACAAGATAAGGTTTGTAAACTCCGGCACCGAAGCCACAATGTCAGCCATAAGGCTAGCTAGGGCTTATACAAAGCGCTCAAAGGTGATAAAATTTGAAGGCTGCTACCATGGGCATGCAGATTCGTTCTTATCGGGATCAGGTTCGGGCCTTGCAACGCTAGGCATAGCTTCTTCGCCAGGGGTCCCAGCCTCTTTTGCCAGTGAGACGATATCTGTGCCGTACAACGATACCAATGCGCTAGAATCGGCATTCGCAAAACACGACAAATGCATAGCTGCAGTGATAGTTGAACCTATTGCAGGAAACATGGGAGTAGTACCGCCAATGCGAGGCTTTCTAGATTCCATAAGGAAGCTGTGCACTGATAATGGTTCTATATTGGTATTTGATGAGGTAATAACAGGTTTCAGGGTGTCAATGGGTGGGGCTCAGAAGCTTTACCATATAAAACCAGATCTTACATGCTTAGGCAAAATAATCGGAGGCGGCTTTCCTATTGGTGCCTACGGCGGTTCCAAGGAGATAATGGATATGGTGGCACCATCCGGACCAGTTTATCAGGCAGGTACGCTTGCTGGCAATCCAGCCGCCATGGCAGGTGGAATAGCAACATTATCGTCACTGCACCCTAATACATACGCGCTCCTGGAACGTCTCGCTTCAAGGCTTGGGCGTGGTTTGCGCGACGCCGCCGAAGACAGCGATGTCCCAGTAGTGATTAACAGGGTAGGCTCAATGATGAGCGTATTCTTCAACAGCGACCAAGTTAGCGATTTCGTCACCTCAAAGATGTCAGATACATCATCGTTCAAAGAGTTCTTCTGGCGCATGTTGGCCTATGGCACATACATGCCTCCGTCGCAATTCGAGTCATTTTTCGTTTCTACATCCCATCACACAGATGATATAGACACAAGCATAGAACATGCGTATGATGCGATGCGCTTATGCCGCACTGCTTCAATACGAAGACATCACGCTTAACGCATCGCTGGAGATAACATGGCCGCAGAAACTTTGGACAAGCAAAGACCTAGAAGACTAAGAGTCTCACCTTGCATAAGGAAACTAGTTAGCGAGACGCTCATAAATCCCAGGCAGCTGGTAGCTCCGATATTCGTGCGCCCCGGACGTGGCATAGTGGAACCCATAAAATCTATGCCAGGGATAAACAGGTACTCTGTAGACACTGTGGGTGAGTACGTTTCAGAACTCGCAGATGTAGGCATAGAAGCTGTACTGCTTTTTGGCATACCTGCAGTCAAGGACGAAATAGGTTCAAGTGCGTATGATCGCGAAGGCGTAGTGCCGAAGGCCATAAGTGCCGTAAGAGATTCAGTTAGCTCAACAGCCATAATAGCTGACGTCTGCCTATGTGAATACACCAGCCATGGGCACTGTGGTATAATAAAAGATGGAGCAGTGGACAATGATGGCACCCTTCCGCTACTCGGCAAGGCCGCCGTTGCCTATGCAGAAGCCGGTGCGGACATAGTAGCCCCAAGCGCCATGATGGATCACCAGGTGCGTGCAATAAGGGGGGCACTTGATATATCAGGGCATGAGCATACTGCGATAATGGGCTATTCCGCAAAATATGCTTCATCATTCTACGGCCCATTCAGGGATGCAGCTGGTTCCGTACCATCGTTCGGCGACCGCAAAGGATACCAAATCGGTCCTTCAAATAGGCGTGAAGCGATGAAGGAGATAGCGCTGGATATTCAGGAAGGCGCAGATATAATAATGGTAAAACCCGCTCTTGCTTATCTTGACGTTATCGCAGAGGCAAGGCGCAGATTCAACGTTCCGATAGCAGCCTATAGCGTAAGCGGAGAGTATTCTATGCTAAAAGCGGCAGGCAGCATGGGACTTGTGAACGAGAATGAAGCAATGCTGGAGTTGCTGCTGTCAATAAAGCGAGCAGGCGCGGACATAATAATAACATATCATGCCGCTGAGGCTGCACGTGCATCAATTAGCCAAAGGTAAAACGAATTTATACGTTGCAGTTGCAATTATTGTATGCACTTACAACTCATAATGGTGTTATAATTAGGATTGTAAAGCTTACAACCACTTCTAGATTCGTTCTAGCAGGCGGTGCATTCATATTAATTGGCGGTATTCTAAGTATCATGGGCCTTCCATCCGAACTTGCGTTATCAAACGGCGCGTTCACAGTCAACTAATGGGCGGACCAGATATTTACGGTGGTACAATAGGGATCATCAGTGGTATATCTCTTATACTATCTGCGCTTTTGATCAGTATGCGCACGCTGGATCGGATACAGCTACTATCTATAATCGTCCTTATATCTTCAATAATAAGCCTGCTTGATGGCGGCGGTTTATTTGTGGGCTTTGCCTTAGCATTCGCAGGTGCATTGGATGCTGCTTTTGTCTATTACGTATCTGCTGGAAAGAAGTTGCAATTACTCTATCAGGATACTCGGCGCAATTCTAACAGGAATATACGTGCAGTCAAAGTAAGTGATTTTATACCACCGCTAAAAGCCGAAGAGCATACTTTATACAATATGGTTGTACAAGCTAATGGGTCGATATTCCAGGCAGAATTGGTAGAAAAGAGCGGTTTCTCAAAGGTCAAGGTGAGCAGACTGTTGGATCGGATGGAAGGCCTAGGCATTCTAGAACGCCGCCGCCGTGGCATGACTAACATCGTGATACTCAGGGAAAATGTACAAAACGGCCCAGGCAGCCTGAAGCAACCATAACTATCTCTACAGTAACTCTGAAACGCCTTCTGGTTAATGAATCCTCATGAGTCTTTCAAAGTTTGGCAAACTGAACGTAGAATAACGCTACTGCTAGAAATGCCGTCTAGATTTTCGACCTCAATGCGGCAAAAGGCCGAATACAACTTTGGCGGTCAGAGTCGCATTTGCGATTTCCAATGGCGATTTTACTTTGTTCTTTCCTGCCTCAAATTTCCTGAACATAGAATTGAGTGTGAATAACGATGTAAAAGACCTCGCGGTTCTTTCCTTCCTGAATCCGTGCATTGTTTGCCCCTTCTTTTCGAACCTCCTGTTGAACTGTCCTACCGCGTTGGAAGTCTTCGGGCAGCAGGGAAACTCGAGGTAGGTGAAGTAGTCCCTCCAGTTACTCAGGAAACTCTTCAGAAACCTCACCAATTTCTTTTCCCTTTTCATCCTACCTACTACACGAAGCCACACATAGCCTATTTCAGTGTTTTCGATCCGAGGAGCTGCGTATCCACCTGAAGAACTTTCCCTCTCTCTTCCCTGCATGCGCGCCCTCTTCAGTGCGCGTAATGCGGTGTGCAGGGCATGGAAATGGCACCTCTGTGCCTAATCCCCAATTCCTTTATCACCTTTGCATATGCCTTCCAGTCATCGGTGATGCAGACCTTCACGCCCACCCTTTTCAATTCCTTGAAAACTGCCATGAACGCAGGTTCGTCCCTGTTTCGCAGAAGTTCCTGCTTCACCACAAGGCAGCACTCTGGGCAGACCGCAAAGAATTGCGGCTTCTTCTTACCATGCACAGATATAAACTTTTCATCAGCACATACATATCTGGGAGGTGGTGAGTTAATGCCGTTGATTTGGTTTATACCGAGTGTGGTCTTTGACCACGTGTACACCTCTCTCCATATTGTTGCCGCTGAGACTGCAATACAGAAGTCCTCAATTAGTCACTTTCTCACACACCTTCCAAGTTAGGCCCTTTGATATAGGCGATGACTGCCAGTTTCTTTACTTCGTCTGATATCTTGCAGCCCTTCTTTGCACCATCAATCCTGTCTGTAAACATCTTTGACAATTATGACAGCAACGCTGCCTAACGATGCAATTCTTGACGCCGGTCAGTGTCTTCACATTTCTGGTGTATTTGAACTTCGTTCTTATATCGCCGGAACCGCATTTTGGGCAACTGGTCGCCAAACCCAGACTTACCACAGGAATATGTTCCGAGGAAAAGTCCTATATCTACGTCGTGCTAAAGTTTGAAATAGTCACATTTCAACGAGCACTTAAAAATAGGTCACGTCGTTTCAAAGAATGCAGCACAGTTAAGTTAGTGAAAGTGAAGAACATTTACTTTAGCAGTTGACTAACTACTGAAACTAGTTTCATACTTACTCTATTATCCTGTTTCAGCGTATGGTAAAAACAGAGTTTGCCCACGTTCGGCGCCATAAATGGCTCTGCGCACGACCAGCTCTATGCAATATCGATCATGATTAAATGTTATATAGCTAGGGACAAGGTGTATTTGTATGCCAATACGACAAAGTTATGTGATATGCCCCACAATGGAGTTGTTGCACATAATCGGCAAGAAGTGGTCCATCCCAATATTAGAGGAGCTTTATTATTCCAGGGCGGAACTGTCATTCAATTCGATTAGCAATTCATTACGCGGAGCCACTCAGCGCAATCTTAGCTTAAGCTTAAAGGAACTGAAGCGCGTATCCCTAATACGCAAATTAGAGAAATCAAATGGTAACATAAGGCACACTGCGTACGCGATAACGGATCATGGGAGAGCCATAGTAAACACAATAAATATGATCAAGAAACTAGGTACCGAGTGGTATGGCATAAATCCAAGATGTAAGAGCTTTAATTGTGCAAACTGTGAGTTTTTTGCAGACGAAAAGTGTACGATAATGCCAACAGAGGAGGAAAGTGAAATAGTGATACATTTGAAATAGACTAGAAATAAGCATATACGGCAGGGTCATTCAACGGAACAACATTATTATCAAAATAAACTATACCATTTGATACTTCCTGCCTTTTAATAAGAAGACCCGCATTCATCCTATGTATCTTATGCCCGCTCAAAAAAATGGGGATGATAAATATATAGAGTCCCAAATTGGCATGACCGCACACGCTAAAAGCACTGATGAAACGAAATCTGGCATCTTGGATGACGTAAAGCTCGTAGCTGAAGATTATATTATAAAGCGCGGTCCGTCCTACAGCAACAACTTCTTCTTCACTATCGGCGTCTACCTTCTGCTTCTTTTTGGCATCTTGGCCGTCACAGGCATGGTTATGGCATTGTTCGGCCCTTATTGGTGGGATGTCACTCCATTGGGTACGTTTTTGCGTAGTATACATCTGTGGGCCGCAGAGGCATTCGTTACACTACTGTTCGTGCATCTTTTAGTAAATTTCACTACTTCAGCATTCAAGCACAGAAAGCTGATGTGGATTGTTGGGAGCACTATGCTACTCCTTGTGCTTTTTGAGTATGCTTTTGGTGTTGGCTTAGGTGGCACCCTGGTTGCGCAGGCGAATCAACAGGCCGGCGCGGATTTGTGGAACGGTATGGGACTAGGTTTCTGGATAAACCCTATGAATTCTGGTGCTGTTTATGGCTGGCATATTGCCATAATTCCAATACTCCTACTTACTTTGATGTTCCTGCATTATGGGGTTGTGCGTAAGAAAGGCTTAAGCACCCCCTACAGAAATGATATTCCATACAGCATGGCACCAATAAACCATAAGATAATGTACAAAAGGATGGTTTATATCTTGGCTCTTGTAGTAATATTCGCGCTGATATTCAGCGCACCTTACATACCTCCGCTTACTATAAGCCAAGCTGCCATACAGCATCCTGATGCCGTAGCAAGTACGTTCTTGAATGAATCTAATATGTCATCCGCTACCGCGACTTATTTTGATACGATAGATCCATACACGTTCAATACTAGGGCTGTATATATCACCGAGCCGTATGCCATATACATAAACCTGACTCATTCGAATAATGCCGAAGCGCAATTCATGGCAGAAAATGCAACACTGCAAAAAACAATGCTATCTAATGCGTATGCTTACTTCGTAGCAAATGATAGCATATCAGCAGGTATTAATTCAAGTAATCCAATGATAAAGATGGCTTCCCAGCTCACATACATGGCACAGCTTGGCGCCTACCAACCGGTGCTGCAAGGAGAAGTAGCAAGTGGCTTAAACACTACATATGTTATAAGGTTCTTGTTTGATACCGGAGTGCTATGGGACGTAGCTAGTGAGTATAATCTAACAGTGCCCCAGTTGGGCATGCTAAGTGTTGGCGCGCCTCCATGGTCACTGCAATACTGGCTAATGCCATATAACGAGATGGAAAATGCAACTGGTGACATACCATGGTGGAACGACATCGAGAATGGTTCCATCGCGGCGTTTGCATTCTTAATCCTCATATTATTGCCATACATACCGGGTTTAAGGGCGATACCAGACAAATTTAAGCTTTACAAGCTCTTCTGGAACAGGTATACTATACCTGAAATCAGAAAGAATGTGCACAAGAGCAGTGTGTTATCAAAGGTATTCAAATGTAGCCGCCGCCCTAAGGATTGAAAGTCAAAAAGTGAAGCAGATAAGTCTGCTTTCACTAAACATAAGCATTAGGAAACTTGATATAGTATAATTCCTGCCCAGATACACGCGATTTTCGTTGTATTTCCTAGAAAGTACGACACGAAAGACATGGATTCATGTTGGTAAAAACGCGACTAAGTCATCCTTGTCAATGTAAGGCCGGCTGCCCGCCTAAAAAATGCGTCGGTAGAGGATTTACTTGATCAAACTTTGTCAAGCCATTAATAGTGTCAAAAGCACACATCAGGAATTAAGATTTAAGAGACAATAGTGCCGCTGTGCGACGTGTCGTGCACTGCTTTCTTTATGTCCTCGGTCTCTGTGCCAACGAAATGGAGTTTTATCGATCCTCGCTTCGCTATCTTGCATGCCACTAGGTCGAAAATGAAGTTCGCCCTCGCTGTCCTCGGATCATGCTTGTTTGCCAGCGCGAGAAGCTTGTCGTAGCCCATGCTCTTTATCACCTTGTTCCTGTTCCCCTCCTCATAAACTCCGCCTATCCTACTTATGTTGATCAGCAGCTTGGAGTTCGCAGCTTCGGCAGCTAGCGTGGCCACGGCGTCCGTGGTGACCCCGGGCATTACGCCCCCCATCACTACTATCCTGTTATCCTTGATCAGGTCCGCAGCCTCGTCTATCGTGTTAGCGAATCCCACGTTGTCCAGGCCGAAAGCAGCGTAAACTAGCAGCGCGTTCGCTTTTGTGGCCGCTATGCCTATCTTATCCTTAAGGTAATTCGAGTTGGTAAATTCCCCGGCTGCGCTCACGTACTGCTTGCTGGTGTAGCCGCCGCCGCATGTTATTATGAAGTTGCCGGACTTGCTCTCCGATTTTATCAGCTTCGTGAACCTGCGCACGAAATCCAGGTCCAGCCTGCTCTCCTGGCTTATAACGCTCCCGCCCAGAGATATTACAATGTTGCGCATCTATTCACCAAGCCTGATAGTGTCACCGACCTTAGGCGCATAAGCGTCGAAGCCCTCGCCCCTCAGCGTCTCAGCGAATGCTTCGGTGTTCTCCTTGTCGCCGTGCACGCAAACTACCGTGTGCGGGGAGCTCCTGTTTACGTACTCGTAAAGCTCGTTCATGCCTGCATGCGCTGAGAAATCATAAAAGCTTACTGGCGTTTGTATCTTTACTTCCATATCATCCACTATTATGCTCTTGCCCTCAAGCAGCCTCCTGCCGTTCGTACCCTCGACCTGGTAGCCTGTCAGGAATATCTTCGAGTTCTTGTTCAGCTTGGTTATGTAGTGCAGCACAGGTCCGCCATTGAGCATGCCTGCAGTGGTAAGTATAACGGAAGGCCCATCAAGCGCCCCCTTCCTCTCATTCGCCTCGTCTATCCAATTGGCCTCGTTTATCGCCTTGCTGAGCAGATCGGCGTTCTTTATGAACTTAGGGTGTCCAGTCGCTATCTTCGTCGCAGACCTCGCCATCCCATCAATGTAAGTTGCGCCCCCTAACCCGTGTTTCTCAAGTATTGCCAGAATCTCCTGGCTCCTCCCTACTGCGAACACAGGCACAAGAGCCGTACCGCCCCTCTCGAGCGTTTCGTTTATCTCATTTATGAAGTTCTTTGTCAGCTCCTCCCTGTCTGGGTGGTGTCTGGTGGCATATGTAGACTCTATGACAAGCACGTCAGACTTCACGACCTCTGCGCCCCCATGCAGCAGCTGTTCATGCAGCTTGAAGTCCCCGGTATAAACCAGCCTCTTATTCTCCCCTGCATTCTTGTTCTCTATAAGCGTTATCGCGCTACCGGTTATGTGGCCGGCGTCATGAAGCGTGATCTCGTAGTCCCCAAAGCGCTGCGTCTGCTGGTAATTCATGCTTATGAACCGGTTTTCGAGTGTGCGAATCTGCCGCTTGTGGAACTTTGGCTGGGTCCTCTCCTTCTTCGCTATGTTGAGCGAGTCCTCGAGCAGGAGCTTGGAAAGCTCAAGTGTAGGGGGCGTTCCGAATGTGGGCACCAACTGCTCATCATATATGGCCGGAAGGAAGCCGCTGTGATCGAGGTGCGCATGGCTCACTACGCAGGCGTCTATACTCGGTAGGCTTACCGGATACTCAGTCTTGTGATCAAGCTTGACGCCGTAGTCCAGCATGAAGGACTTCTCGCCCTTGAATAATATAGCGGATCTCCCGACTTCCTGCGCGCCTCCGAAGAAATGAAGCAACATACAAACACCACGATACGAATTTACCGATGATAACTTACCACAATAAGCTTATTCGGTGATATATAAAAAGTCTGCTGTGGCCTTGTCATGTCAGATATTGCCATGTTGATTGGGATTTGTTCACTTCCATTGCAGGCAGACTGAACCTATTACTATTAGCGCTATGCCGGGCGTATAAGAAGCCCATGATCCCGGATTTATCAGAAGTGAGTAGGCCAGAACCGGCACCAACTGTAGGCTTGCCAGGATGTATCCGGTGGAAACTGCGCTCTGACCAAACGGTATCAACATGTTAACCATTGTCGTTTCACCATAGAAAGACAAGAACAGCGCCGCTGCCACAAGCAGCAGCACAGCAGTGTAGTATGGGCTGAAAGTGGGCAGCGTCACCCCACTGAAGAAAACCGCCAATAGCGCTATGAACATGGCTATCTCGGTTACCTGCACGTAAAGCATCGTGGCAGTCTGGTTCTTGGTCCTTTGAAGCGACAGATAATAGAAGAACGTGCCGAAGCCATAAAGTAAGGCTAGGGCGGTGCCATACTCTATAAGCTGGGCGTTAAGCACTACTGCAGAGCCGTTCAGCCTGAACGACTCTATGATTAGCCCTGCTGTCACTATTATCGACCCTACAAGGTATAACCATGCGGAGCGCCTCTCCCTCGATGAGATCCAGAGCAGTAGGGTGAAAACCGCTATCTCTGCTGTGGCGAATGAACTTGCGAACGCTACGCCGCTTGCTCCAATCGTAGTGAAGAAGACGTAGTTTCCGGCACCCAAAGTAAGTCCAGATGCAACTGCATAGATAGGCTTGAAACCAGATTTTATAATAGGCTTCTTCATCAAGAGCATAAGCAGCACAACTATGAAAGCCGAGATGAGCTCTATGAGCAGAAGTGGCACTATAGGGGAATAAGCGCCGCCGGAAAGGCCCTCAAGCACACCAAGCCCGAGATACCATAAGCTGTACGCCAGCGTCACTATCACTGCCAGGCCATAGCCAAGGTAGAGTTTGGATGCCATAGGATCAACCCGGAAATGCCATCAGCGAAGCCGATCATGCTGGCATAAAAGTTATAACTAATATCACAAAATAATAAAAGGATGAATGTAATAAGTAAAAGCGCGATTTTGATGGTGCAGATAAGCTCTGGCACTGTTTCATCCTTATACAATCTACTCCAGCCCCTGGTATCGCAATTCCTGCCAAGTTCATTGTCGGTCCCGCTCGCGGTGCTCATAGCTATAGTGATATTCGCAATAGCGCTTTCCATATTCTTCAGCATATTCGCATACGTTTTCGGCTGGCTGGAGAGGAAGCTAATAGCAAGGGCGCAGTCTAGGCACGGGCCTACGTATGTGGGCAAGTGGGGCTTCCTGCAGAACCTGGCAGACCTTGTCAAGCTGGTTGCCAAGGAGAACATAATACCCGACGAAGCCGACCAGCCGCTGTTCCAGATGATGATACCTCTCATGGTCGCGACGTTCGTACTCGCGCTCGCATTCATACCGTTCACGCCCAACTTTGTGGCTATAAACTCTACCATCGCGGCGGTGGTCGTATTCCTACTGTTCGCTTTCGTGCCGCTCCTCGTATTCCTCTCCGGATGGACCAGCGGCAACAAGTTCGGCTCCATAGCCGCGCAGAGGTCTGTGGTGATGCTGCTAAGCTACGAGATACCATTGATACTAGTGGTTGCAGCCGTCGCGATGGTTTCTGGGGGTTTCAGCTTCCTCTCGATAGTCAACGCACAGCAGAGTGGCCTCTGGTACTTCATAATAATGCCCATAGGCGCGGTCCTGTTCTTCATAGTCATGATAGCGGAGACTGAAAGGCCCCCATTCGACATAAGGGAGGCTGACAGCGAGCTCATAGCCGGCTGGCTTACTGACATACCCGCACCGTATTACAGTCTGGTGCTTTTGCTGGACTACATAAGGATGCTGGCAGGCGTTCTACTGATAGCCATACTGTTCTTCGGAGGCTGGCTCGGACCGAGCTTCCTGCCGCCGTTCGCATGGCTCATGATAAAGGTTGTTATAATTACCCTGTTCATAATGGTGATAAGGGCAACGACCGTAAGGATGCGCCTGGACAGGCTCATAAGGCTGGGCTGGGTCTATATGATGCCCCTCGCGGTGTTGAACCTCTTCATCACGTTCGTGTTGTTTATAAAATGAAGTGATCGCATGATAATAGAATCGATCGGAAGCGTGGCCAAGGAGATGATAAAGAAGCCCACCACGCTCGAGTTCCCTGATGAGAAAGAGGATCTGACTGACAACTACAGGGGGGTCCACAAGCTGGACATGAAGACCTGCATAAGCTGCGCCGCGTGCGAGAGAATATGCCCGAATCAGACGATAACAATGGTGGAGGTAGACACGGAGAAGGGCGTGAAGAAGATGCCTGAGATAAACCTGGAGAGGTGCCTATATTGCGCGCTGTGCGAGGAGGTATGCCCGACCAGGTGCCTTACGCTGACAAAGGACTATGATTTCGTCAAGTACGATAGGAGGGAGTACGTAAAGAGGCCCGAAGACCTAGAATGAGATGTGGTGCCCATGGTAAGCCTTGATACTGCAATATTCATCATAATAGCGATAATGGAGATCTCCGCAGCATATCTGATATTCTTCTTCAAGAACCTCATGCATTCTGCAATAGCGCTTTCAACAGTTTTCGGTATCACATCGCTGGTTTTCGCGTTTCTTGGCAATCCGTTACTGGCTGTATTCCAGCTCTTCATAATGGTTGGAGGAATATCAGTCTATATCTTCGTCGGTGTCGCCGCGCCCGGTCTAGCACGATTCAGGCACTTCAATCCAAAGGTGCTCTTGCCGCTCTCAATACTGATATTCATGGTACTCGCATATCCGTTGCTCTCAATCACATTTGCGCAACCCTCCACTAATGTGCTGCAACAGAGTGATGTAACGCAGACGTTCACTTCGGGCGTGCCAATATTCTATGTTATAATGTTGCTGCTCTTCGCAGTCTCTCTTGGTGCTATAATATTGATAAAGATAGCTAAACGCCAAGTAGGTCCAGGTGCAGTTAAATGATTCCACTTCTAGTAATATTGCTAAGCATTTTCGTGTTCGCGATAGGCGCGGCAGGAGTTGTTGCCAGCAGGCACTTCGTAATGATAATACTCTCGATGGAGGTCATGCTGGTTGCAGCAACGATCTTGGCTGTTGGATTCTTCTATTATTACGCTGATGGCTCCATACTGCTCCTTCTGTTCTCCATATGGGCAATAGCAGCAGTGGAAGTCATCGCGCTGATAGCATTTTACCAGTACATGCTCAAAGAGGAGACCACAATGGATGTGACGAGCCTGTCCACCCTAAAGGACTGATATCATGATTGCACTTCTAGTTATATTACCGTTGATTGTGGCAGCATTCTTCGCTGTCATATTGAGACGGCGGACAAAGCTTGTGCGCTACATGTCCCTTGTGGCCAGCATAATCTCACTTCTCATAGCGGTATCGCTCCTTTGGAACACTCAGTCTGTCCAATCATTCGTATGGTTCAGCGTTGGCAATTTCGGCATACCAATATCAACCACGACCGGTGCGCTGAACATGACGCTGCTGTTGATAGTTGCAGGCATAACTCCGCTGATATTTACCTACTCGATAGGCTACCTGAAAGCGCCGTCTGAGCAGGGCAGGTATTACTTCGAGATGTGCATATTCGCCGCAGCGATGATGCTGTTCGCCATATCAGCAAACTTCATAACGCTGTTCATAGCATGGGAGATGCTTGGTCTGACAAGCTACCTCCTTATAGGCTTCTGGCAGCACAAGCCAAAGGCCCAGGTTGCTGCAAGAAAGGCGATAACGACAATAATAATCGGAGACACTGCTATGCTGATAGCGATACTCCTGATATGGGTCACCTACCAAACGTTTGAATTCACTTCCCTGCTTTATGTAGCAATAACCCCGCAGCTCTACGTTGCAATGCTACTAATAGCAGTAGCGGCATTCACGAAGTCCGCGCAGTTCCCGTTCACAGAGTGGCTCGCAGACGCTATGGAAGGCCCGACGCCAGTTTCAGCATTCCTGCACTCCTCAACTATGGTAAAAGCGGGTGTCTTCCTTATACTTGTGCTGGCTCCAATATATGCTGAACTTAACCTTCTCTACATATTCATAATATTCGGCGTAGTAAGTGCATTGATAGGCGCAACAAATGCGCTTTCTGAGCACCACATAAAGAGAATACTTGCTTATTCCACGATGGAGGATCTGGCATTGATGTTCATCGCTATAGGCTTCAACGCACTATACGCTGCTATGCTGTTATTCGTCGTGCAGGCATTCTACAAGGCCTTGCTCTTCATGAGCGCGGGTTCCATAATGCACGCGGGTGACGACGAGGAGGACCTTTTCGAGAGCTTCAACTCAACAAAGAGCAAAGGGCTATTCTTCACCATGCTCATAGGCACCCTGTCGCTTGCCGGAGTCTTTCCGTTCAGCGGCTTCTTCGGCAAGGTAGCAGTTGACTCTGTAGCAGCCAACTTCTCATCCATACAGACAATCGCAGTATACATCATACTTTCGATAATAGACCTGATAAGCAGCATATACATTTTCAGATGGCTTTTCGTGCCGATGAGGAAGGCGTCACTGGATAAGGCATTTACTCTCAACGTCAATTATAGGACCCTTCCAAAATCTATGCTTATACCGGCAATAATACTCGCTGTTTTCGTTGTCTTGGGTGCTATAATCTATGTGCCCCTGACAAGCCTTCTTGTCCTTTCAGGGCCTCCTGTCTCAATAAGCCTTTTTGACACTATATTAGAGACAGTCATAGTTCTGGCGGGCATAGGGGTCGCATACGTTCTCTACGTGCAGAGGAAGCTCGATGGCTTTACCGAGAAGCACGGCCTGCTGCATGGGATTTTCAGCAGCGAAAACAGCATAAACTCATTCTACCTGTACTTCGTCTCGTTTGTCGATCTCGTAGCCAAGGGCATATGGCAGTTCGACCACTATATCGATCAGATACTTTATTATTCGGGCAAGGGTCTCGTTGAGATAGGCAACGCAGCAAGGAAGCTGCAGAACGGCCAAGTCAACCTTTACGTTGCCGCTTTCATGCTAGGGCTGCTAGCGCTTGTAATACTGTACGCCATGTGATAATATGTCGATATTGATAGGCTTGATGTTACTGATCACTGTCGTAGCCTCATTTCTGGTACTTGGGCTTGACAGGGACTATAGCAAGCGCATAGCACTGTTCGCATCGGGCGTTGTCCTCGCAATAACAATCTTAATATTAATCACGTCCCTCGCGCAGGGCTCTGTAAGCCTAAGCGAGCAGTACAACTATGTAAGCGCATTCGGCATAAGTTTGCAGTTGCAGATGAGCGCCATAAATTTCATACTCGTGCTGATGACTACTATCGTCGCATTCGGCACCGTGCTCGCCGGCAATCCGGAGCACGAGCATGAGAAGGTCGCGAACACTCTGATACTGCTATTCGAGTTCGCAGCAATAGGGCTTTTCACCTCAGCAAACCTATTCGTGTTCTTCATATTCTGGGATGTAGGTGTGGTGGCGCTGTTCTTCATGATAAACTCGCTCGGCTCACCTAACAGGAGGTACGCTTCAATGAAGTTCATAATATACGAGATATTCGCAAGCTCGCTCCTCCTGCTCGGCATAATGATGATATACTTCTACACTCCTGTGCACTCCTTCAACATACAAACGATAATCAGCTCGGCTGCCAGCATACCTGAAGCCACGCAGGCCATGATATTCTTCTTCCTATTCGTCGCTTTCATGGTCAACATGCCAATGTTCCCACTGCATTTCTGGCTGCCCGATGCGCATACAGAGGCATCGACGCAGGGTTCGATGTTGCTTTCCGGCGTACTTACAAAATTCGGTGCGTTCGGAATGCTGCTGCTCTTTTCAATCCTGCCAATATCGCGTGAATTTGCAGCTCCGGCGGCTGCGCTCGCCGGCTTCTCCACTTTATACGCGGCTTTCGTTACGATGCGCCAAAAGGACATAAAGAGGGTCATAGCCTATACAACGATAATAGACATGGGAATAATACTTGTGGCAATAGCTTCTATGAACGAGTTCGGCACGTACGGCGCGCTGTTCGGCATGTTCGCTCATGGAGTTACTATAGCCCTAATGTTCCTTGTTGTTGGCTGCGTGCACCACATATTCGGTACTCGTGACATGCGCTCCGTCAAGGGCGTGGTTAACCAAGCCACTTCAACGGCATACTCATTCCTTGCAGGGACTTTTGGCATAACGGGAGTGCCCCTCACAACAGGGTTTGTTGCTGATGTGCTTATATTTATAGGTTCGATACAGGCATTCGGGATCATCGGGGCGCTGCCTCTTCTCGGTTTGCTGATAATCGGCGCGTTCCTTTATTTCGTGATAAACAAATCATTCCTTATGACAAAGGACCCGCTGCAGCGCGTGGATTACATAGGAGTGGAGCAGAAGATAGGCTACGCATTCTTCATGTTCTTCATGTTCTTATTCGGAGTCTTCCCATTCCTGCTTCTCGGACTGACTAACCTACAACTGTGATTTGAATGGCAACGATTGATGTAACTTACATTGCATACGCCATAATCGCCGCGACTATGGCCTTGATAATAGTGCCTCTTGCCACTATACCAAGGAAACTGTCCTTCGTAGCAATGGTCGCAAGCACGGTACTTCTTGCCATAATACTCATACTCGCAGCTTATGCCATGATTTCTGGCATAGACGTTACCGTACTTGGCATATTCCACCTGTATCCATTCTCTGAGTTCTTTATAGGTCTTTTCGCCTTCGCACTCGCTCTGGTCAATATGCTCTCCTATGAATACTACCCCAACTTCACGCGCTTCGAGCTGTTCTTCAGCTTCGCAATCATAGGCATGTTCGTAGTTGCAATGGCCAACTCTCTGCTTACCATACTGTTAGGCCTTGAGCTTATGACCCTGCCAACCGCGTTTATGATAATGACCAGCGGAAGGCACCACATAGAGGCTGCAGTAAAGCTCTTTATACTCAGCGCGATAGCAATAGGCGCACTATCGTTTGCTCTTGCGCTCATATTTCCGTACAGTCCAGAGTTAGGCCTTACACAAATAGCTCCAAACACTACGTTCACTGGCAATTACCTGATAAGCCTCGCCATAATACTTGTTGGCGCCGCGATGGGCTTCGAGGTTGCTGCTTTTCCGTTCAACCTATGGGTGCCTGACGTTTACCAGGGCGCACCCGGCAATGTAACTGCACTTCTTGCCGGAATAAACAAGAAGGTTGCATTCGTAGCACTTATGGAGATATTCTTCGTTGTCTTCCTCCAATTCCAGCCTATTTTCTCCCCTGTACTCGTGCTACTATCGATAGCCACGATGTTCTACGGCAACGTCGTTGCACTAGTGCAGACGAACGTTAAGAGGTTGTTCGCATACTCCTCCATATCACAGGCAGGATACATACTGATAGGTTTGGCAGTTGCTACACAGTTCGGAATTGAGGCGAGCATAGTGCAGATAGTCGCGCACCTTTTCATGATCATAGGCGCGTTCGCGATAGTACTATGGCTCGAGAGCAAGAACCTACGCACACTAGATGACTATACTGGCTTGAGCTCCAGAAACAAGTTCGCTGCTTTCGCACTGGCTATACTGATGCTTTCGATGGCAGGAGTGCCGCCGCTTTTGGGCTTCATAGGCAAGTTCTTGGTGTTCTCAAGCGCCATAGACACCCAGAGCCTCCTCTATCTGGCTGTTTTCGGCATAGTCAACAGCTTCATATCTATATACTATTACGCAAGGCTGATAGACAGGATGTATGGCGGTCAGAAGAAGGAACTGCTCTTCATGGGCAACTACACATACGCAGTAGTGATAGTCGCACTGGCAGCCACGATTCTTCTAGGCATATATCCTAACCTGCTGATAAGCGCAGCGTCACTGGCGAGCAAGACCCTGCTGGCGCTCTGATGCTCTTTAAACATAAAGGAAAACAAGCAATGGCCGTAGTAGCCGTGCAGTTCATCCAATCCTTGGTCTTCCTGACCTTATGTCCGGCAAGTTCGGCTTTATCGGAGTGACTTTAGGCATGTAGTCGCGCATGTAGTCCCAGCCTGACATCGGGCTGAACCTCATGAAATCCCCATTCTTCTCCCTCCTGCCAGCGTAAAGGTAAGGCACAGTAGGATCTATCACGAATATCTCACCCTCTAATTCTACCTCAACCCAGGCATGCATCGATGAGAGGTCGTCGCTCTTCATGAGTCCGGTGACAAAATACGGCTTTATCGTCCGCTCGCCATGCTTCGCGTTCATCATCTCCTTCTCAAGTATAACGTAAAGCAGGAGCGCCTTCTCGAAGCAAACGCCCTTGTCCTCCTCTATGAAGTAATCGAGCGGTATATCCCTCTCGCCTTCCTTGAAGTCCTCGCTAGCATCGTCGAACCTTATCCTCTCGTAAACGTATTTCGCCTTGAGCAGGATGCTCTCAAGCTCCTTGTTTGCGGATCCGCCGGCCGAGCTGAAGAACGCTTCGCGCACACTATCGCTCAGCTTGTATCTCTCAGCATAGTCCTCGGCTTCGCTGACGAACTTAGATACTACTTTATCCATTTCTAAGTTAGGTATGGTAACAGAATAGTGTACGTTCTTAGGCAGTTTCGACTCCATCTCGACTTTGAGATATCGCTTGCTAGGGTCAACGGTCACCTTTGAGTTGGACGGGATGCTCATGTTGACTATCCTGAGCCTCTGTCCGCTGCCCTCGAGTATTACTGTGCTTTCGCTTCCTATCTCCGATGAATTTATGCTGAGCATCTTGTATGTGGCAGAAATGTCATTCGCTGCACCAATCCTCCTGGTGGGCGAGAAATCATCCGCTATCACGCTTACGCCGTCCTTTATCTTCGAATCAGTTACTATGAATGCGCCTTCTCCGATGTTTATCGCGGTCCCTGGGCCTATAACAGAATTGCTGACAAGAATGATATTGATTGCAGAACCAGATTTCATTTTCACTGCGCTTCCTATAATTGAATTCGATATAGAGACAGGATGAATATCACCTGTAAGCGGCTTCTTATCAGGTGTTAATATCGCAGCGTTCGCATCTATCCTCGAATTCGACACCGTTACCCTTCCGCATACTACTGCAGTTGCGTCTATGTAAGTCGAGGTGTCCACCTCAGAATGCTCGCTTACGAACCCTCCCACAGTGCCATCTGCATTTATGTGCCTCCGGAAGTTGAGCTCTACCTGATTGCCTCCCTCCTGATCTACGAACATCAGTTTTGCGGTCTTCGAGCGCTTTAACTCATCTGACCTAAGGTATACAGCAATGTCGTCCGTGTTGTAAAAGAGCTCCGCCTTTTGCTCTGGCGTTGCTCTGTTGAATTCGGCCATGAAACATCATCATCGTAATTTTAATACACGCCGTACAATATACAGCGCAGTGCACACAATAATACTGTGTAAGTTTATGGTATTTAAGAACTCCCTTAGTGCGCAATCCGGGAATTCATCATTTCTACGTCGCAGAAATAGCGCATGGATAGCTTATTAGTATGCTTCAATGACGGCTTTATAAAAAAATGTGGCATATCTAATATGCCACGATTAATTCAGAAAAGAGCAACGGAAGCTCATCTCTTGGCTCTGAGTTCTTTCTTCTCCTCTTCTCCAAAGCTCAGATCTGCTACCTTTGCTATCACTATTGCTCCAAGGTGAAGCGTTACTCTTGAAAGGAATATACGCTGTACTGCCAAGCTCTCTAATTGCGTTATGGTTGTCTTTTGAGTTATGGGCATTGTCCTATGTCATCTCCTTTATCTCAAAGCCGTTTTGCTGCATCTGTAGGCTCAGAGGAACGAACTGCGGCGAATCTGCACCTGTTAGTCGTGTTATTTCAACTGCCATTATAACGTTGGTCTTGACACCGCAGCAGATGTGCGACTTCTTTCCCTCTGCGTTCGCTACACAAGTAGCAAATTATTTGGCATAACCTATCTTTTCAGATATCAAATCAGCTAGGGGTCACTTGGCCCTGCCCCTAAGGAAGAATCTCTTTATCATTATCGTGGGTCTGTCCATATCCCCGTATTTGCTGAAAAAGCCTTCGGCGCCGAGGAACTTGGACAACATGAAAAGCATGTCAAGGCTCCTATCGCCTACTGAAGAATAATAGCTGTGCATCAACTTGTGCATTGCGAGGTCAAGGCCGTACTCCTTCCTCCATCTCGTTTCATATACGCCCAAAGGCTTACCATTCTTTATGTGGTCGTACAGTGCGCGCGCTGCAATCTTTGCGCATGCCGTGCCGAACACTATGCCGCCGCCTGTCGTAGCTTTCACCTGACCTGCAGCATCTCCCACTAAAAGGACATTGCCTCTCACAGTATGCCTTCTGGTCGACAGCGGTATTACGCTCGCATGCCCGGATACAGGCTCCGCCTTACTCAACATCCTCTCTATCGTCTCGTTCTTCAGGAACCTCTTGAACGCTGCGCTGCTGCTGCTTTTGGCGAAGCTGCTTATCCCTATGCCTATCTCGGCAAGGCTGCTTGAGTAAGGTGCAATCCAACCGAAGAACCTGTTCGATACCTCGTTCGAGAAGAATAAGTCGACAGAATGGTGGTCAGCCATATTAATCCTATCATATTCAGCCTTATAAGTCAGCACGTACTCTTTTATTTCTGGGAAGCCGCACGCGCTGGCCACATTTGATACTGCACCGTCCGCGCCTATGACCACATTATCCCGGTCGTCCTTGAGTTCTATTATGTCCTGCTTGCTTATGCGTTTACCTAACACGATTTCTGCACCTGCATCGAGCGCCTCCTTGTAGCATTCCTCAGCCAGAAGGCCCCTGTCCACTATGTAAGCCTTAGTCTCTGGTGCTTTTATCTTAAGTTTCTCATTTCCTGCATGCAGCACGGCGCCATTAAGCGTATTTACTATAATGCGCTTGGAATCCACGCCCATGCTTGCCAGCCCCTCCTTTGAAAGTATGCCGGACGCCTTGGATGCACCTTCATCGATATGCCTCTTAACTTCGTAAAGGGTGGCATCTATCCCGGACTTACCAAGCTCTCTTGCCAATATCAGCCCTATAACTCCACCCCCGATGATTACTGCTTTCTTCATTTCTTAATCAGCCCGGCATCAAAACAGCTCATAATTCTCTACTTTACAACCTATATAAATGCAAGTGAGGATTTCTCATGATTTCGGTTACCCTCCGTAATATCCCAACCTTTAGTCTATGAATGCCTCAAGGCGCTCTCACCCTATTTAAATCTTTTCATCCTAACTTAATAACGGTGTTAAAACGGCTGCTAAAACTCCTGCATCGCGCTCAAACGATATAATAAAACCTACAATAAAGATACAGAATATAGTCGTGAGCGCAGACCTACATGCTGTCATAGACCTGTACTCACTGTCAAGGGACGTCAAGGCGGTGGACTATGAGCCGGAGCAGTTCCCAGGCGCAATATTCAAGATAGCCGAGCCAAAGGCAGTAATAATCCTGTTCAAGAACGGCAAGATGATATGTACCGGGGCGAACACCGAAGCCAACATAAAGAAGGTGCTCGAGTACGCTTCAAAGATAATATCAAAGTACGTTATAGAACTTGTAACCACTCCTAAATCCTCCGAGGTAAAGAAACAGGCAGCAGAGGCGAAGTGATCACATCTTAGCTACCTTAGCCAGATACCTGTCGAATTTCCCAAAAAATCTCTCCCACGAATAATACTTCTCCACCCTGGCCCTGCCCTTTTTCCCCATCACATCTGCCAAACTAGGGTTTTCGGCGACCTCTAACATCATGGCAGCCATCTCGTCTTCGTTGTTCACAAGGAAGCCGGTTTCTTTGTCGACTATCGTTTTCCTTGGCCCTCCTTCGTTAACAGATATTATTGGCTTACAACTGGCCATGGCCTCGAGCGGCACCAAGCCATAGTCCTCATCTATTGGTGCGTATAGCACCGCAGTTGCATGAGAATAATAATCCTTCAGTTCCGCATCGCCTACCGCACCTACTATATCTACATCGCCGACATCCTTCGCCAGCTCAACGACTTTCTTATAAAAATCGTAATAGAAGCCGTCCTTGGAAACTGGCCCAACCAATACGAGTCTGTAACCCTTAATTTTCTTTTTGAAGGTCTGGAACGCCCTTATAGCATAGTCCTGCCTCTTGTTGGGTGACATTCTGGAAGGATAAAGGAAGTACTTGTCATCACCTTTATCGCAATAGAGTTCGTACTCCACTCCCCCGTTAAGCACTTCCGCGTCATCCCTGCCGAAATATTTCGAGATTCTTGACCTTATGTTGTCGCTATTCGCCACTATAAGCTCAAGTCTGCTAACGATTCTCCTGTCTATGCTGCGTACGGCCCTGGCTCCTAGCATGTAAACCGGCTTCTGGTAAAAGCTTTTCATCGATAGCCTGTAACCATAAAGGTCATATACGTCTCTAAGCGGCGTATGGCAATACCAGAGCACCCTCTCATTTTTATTGCGTACCCAGTGGCTCGGGGCGATATGTGCATTCAGCACATCGTAATCCTCATCTATCTTCATTCCATAGAAACCAAGGCCGTAATTAAGTCCCTGGGATACCCTGCCGTAAGGCAGGAGCCTGCCGAGCCCTCCATTTTTTATCACTTCCACGTCTAGATCAGAGAACTCAGAAAAAGTGCCTTCCTCGTTGTATTCTGCAGTGTAAATCTTGGCCTTGTAATGCTGCGCTATCTTCAGTACCACGCGCTCACCTCCGCCTTTGAGGGTGAGATTGGCTTGAGTCATAATCACCTTCATTTAAGCCACCTGTGTAGTAACCCGAGCTGCAAGTTAATTTGAAGCAGATGCTAAATATAAAGCTTGTCTAACAATATAACCTATTGACTGATTTGCATGGATTTGGGAGAGGGATTGAGGCATGCCATAGCCAAGCTTACGCGTTCTGTCATAATAGACGCCAAGACGATAAAGGAGTTCTCGAAGGAGCTCCAGAAGAGCCTGCTTGGTGCAGATGTGGATGTGGAGCTGGTGCTCAAGTTCACCAAGGACATAGAGGATAAGGCGCTAAAGGTAAAGCCGCCATCAGGCGTAGCGCCTACCGATTACATAACCAACATGGTTTACGACGAGCTTGTCAAGCTGATGGGCTCCAGCTACGAACCGCAGCTGAAGAGGCAGAGGATACTTATGATGGGGCTATACGGCTCCGGCAAGACCACCTCCTCTGCAAAGCTGGCAAAATACTACCAGGACAGGGGCCTGGGGGCAGCGGTCATATGCTGCGACGTTACCAGGCCTGCGGCTTACGAACAGCTTGAAACGTTGGCGAAACAGGCCAATGTCAGTTTTTTCGGCATAAAGGGCGAGAAGGACGCCGCCAGGATAGCAAAAGAGGGCGCCGAGAAATTCAAGGACAAGCAGGTCATAATATGCGATACCAGCGGCAGGAATGCACTTGACGATAACCTCATAGGTGAGCTGAAGAGGGTAGATAGCGCCTTCAAACCCGATGAGAAGATACTGGTTATAAGCGCAGATACTGGTCAGATAGCCGGCAAGCAGGCGCGTGAATTCAACAGCGCAGTAAAGATATCCGGCGTCCTCGTAACAAAAATGGACGGCTCTGGGAAGGGGGGCGGCGCTCTCAGTGCAACAAACGCTGCCAATACAAAGATAATGTTCATAGGCATAGGGGAGAAGCTAGGCAACCTAGAACCATATAATGCGGAAAAGTTCATAGGCGGCCTGCTCGGCATACCCGACATAGGTTCCTTAGTTGAGCATGTACAGGACGCCATAAAGGAAGCCGGCATAGCGCCCGAGGACTTGCAGGTAGACGAACTGAACTTTGAGACTTTCTACACGCAGCTTAAGGCAATGAACAAGATGGGTCCTCTGAAAAACGTTTTCGGGATGATGGGCGCCCCTGACGTGCCAAAGGAAATAGCCGAGCAGGGAGAGGAGAAGCTCAACAAGTACAAGGTGATAATCGCCTCAATGACGAAGGAGGAGCGCCTGAACGAGAAGGTGCTGCATGACACCGACAGGATAAGGCGCATTGCTCTTGGCAGCGGTACAAAGGAGAAGGACGTTCACGACCTTATATCGGATTTCAGCAAAATGAAGAAGATGTTCTCATCGCTAAAGAACGATCGCGGATTCAAGAAGAAATTCGCTAAGTTCATGTGACTTTGCTTGCGCAAACGAGACATGGTTCAGCGTTTTCTTGGCTTCATTTTCTTCATTTTCTTTACTATTTTTCTTGGCATTTTATCACATTAATCTCGCTGTAAACATTTTTATTTTATCATATCAGATATTTAAGGTAGAGCTTACGAATTGGGTACAATAGCGCTCCCGAGCGAAACTTTCAATTTCTCCGAAATGCGGATTGCAACACGGATTTTATGGACGTCAAAAGCGAAGCGCTTTCAAGCAAACTCGAGGAGCTTGAGGAGGAGTACTCAAAGACGAAGATAAACAAGGCTACCAACAAGCACGTAGGCGCTCTCCGCGCAAAGATAGCAAAAGTTAAGCGTGACATAGTAGAATCCGGCAAAAGGTCCGCAGGGACGGGCTTCTTCGTAAAGAGGAGCGGTGACGCGACAGTTGCTCTTATGGGCTTCCCGAATGTCGGAAAATCGTCTCTGCTAAATGCAATCTCTAATGCCAAATCAAAGACATCGACACATGCGTTCACCACGTTGACTGTAGTCCCGGGCACAATGATTTACAGGGCCGCACACATACAAATCTTCGATTTGCCTGGCATAATAGAGAATGCGCACAAGGGCTTGGGCGGCGGCCGCACAGTGATATCCGCAATGAAATCAACAGACCTAATAGTATTCGTGATCGATGTCAGGTCGCCAGACCAGATTGGCATACTTCTGAACGAGCTCAGGGCCCTTAATGTATTTGTAAACAAAGCCAAGCCCAAGGTGTACATAAAGCAGTCTATATCCTATCCAAAGGTGATTGTAGAAATAAATAAGTCAAGGATAAGCAGCAGGGACATAGAGACCATATGCAACGGCTTCGGGATATACCAGGCGCATGTCAAGATAGAAAGCGAGCTTGACGAGGACGAGTTCATATCAATTGTCGCTGGCAGATCGTTTTATATGGATGCCATAGCTTTTCTGAACAAGATAGACCTGAATCCGAAATACAAAACTGTAGCAGACTACATAGCATCAAAATACGGCATAAAGGTAATACCAATAAGCGCCACCAACATGACCAACCTGGAAGAAGTACGAGATGCGATTTACAGGAAGCTTGACATAATAACCATACACCTTAAGCCGAAGTCCCCGGCTGAACCAGTAACTCCGATGATACTGAAGTGGCACTCTACAGTCAGGGACGCAGCAAGCAGGATACACACTGAAATAGCGGATGAAATAAAGGCAGCTTGGGTGACTGGTCCCAGCGTAAAATTCCCTAACCAGAGGGTGGGTGCAGACCATGTGCTTCAGGATGGAGACACTGTCACTTTCATAAAATGAAATCTAACGCCATATAGTAAGTTGACAAATAGAAGTAAAACGGAGAAATAAAAGTTAAGCAACGAATTTCTGGAAATGGCTTGTATAGGAAAATCCACTGTAACTTCATGCAAGCGGAGAAGGAAACAGGTCTTTCTAGATCAAATGTCAACTCCCTATAATGCCATACAGTTCAGAAAGTAATAAATGCTTTGACTGGAATATTGGGCTTATGGCGATCAAGTACTGGGAATACGAAGACGCACCGCTAAAGGAGAAGCTCAAAAACGTAAACGTAAAAGAGATTGCAAAAATATTTTTTGATAACGAAACAGAGGCTTACAGGCTTGCCGTGTTGCTACTTCAGGTCAAAAAGGACGGCACAATGCGCCTCAAGGACGTGCCTCAATCAATACCTATAGCTACTGCGAAACGGTACCTCGACTTCGCTGTTCAGACTGGTTTGCTAAAGCATGAGGACAATGCATACGCGCTTACCGATAGGTTCTCAAAGCCTTTCAGGAACATAGCCGTATACATAAAGGAGTGGATGGACAGCAAGGCAGAAGAGGATTTGGCCTTAGAGTTCCCAAACGCAAGAACGGATAAGCAGCGCAAAAGAGGTGGAAAGCAAATAGTTAGGGAACTAAATGAAGTGGAAGGCTCATTGCAGAAGCACGAGGCAGAAAATGCGGATGCTAAGGCTTAATCATAAAATCAGAACGCTATAAGTCGGGCCCGGCGGGATTTTCATACATTGTATTTTGAACCCGCGACCATCAGATTAGAAGTCTGCCGCTCTATCCAACCTGAGCTACGGGCCCTAATAGCGCATAAATCCTTTCTCCTTGTTAATATTAAAGAATTTCTTCGTATTTGCCGTAATCGTTTGCGCTATCCTCCCGTAGTCTATCCCCTTTATACCGCCTATCATCCTGACAACACGTTCGACGTCCTTCGGTGTTGAGCCCACTACTGGCGAATCCGTTTCAGCAAGGAATCTATCAACCGGCACATCATTTATTACCCTCTTCCTCTTCGCCGATTCTATCGGCGGTATGGATATCATGTAGCCCCTATCCATGGCAACCTTTGCATCTTTGACATCCCCTTCGAAGAAATGCAGTTGCACAGCAAGAGATTTCCTATCTTCAAGAATGGATAGAACTTCGTCCATAGCTTTCCTTGAGTGTACGCATACCGGGAGCTTGAGCTCCTCTGCTAAGTCCAAGAACGCCTCAAAGATGCGCTTCTGCGCTGTCCTATTCTTCGCATCCTCCGCTATCATATAATCCAAGCCTATCTCGCCTATGGCCACAACACGCTTTGCGTTCTCCCTTATGAGCTTCAGGTTAAATTCTAACTCGCCTTTTTGAAGGCTGTTCGCATATTCTGGTCCTATTCCCAGTGCCGGGAAGATGTGCTTCCCATCCGCCATTTCGAGCGATTTTAGGTTCGATTTCGTGTCCACCCCGTCAGTCACTATCGTGGCTACTCCGTATTCTACCGCATCTTCTATCAAACCAGCGTCTCCTATTAAGTCAAGGTGAGAGTGCGCATCTGCTAGCTCCACTTTCGTTTTTTGACCAAGATCAAACTCTTTTAACATCGTAGTGCGCATTGTTGCACCTCGTGCTCATGACTGATGCAAGTATAAATATCTGCATTGGACTAAAGGATTGGGGCAGTCAAACTATAAAATATCATATCACTGCTGTTGCCGCACTTGATGGAATGCATAAGATATACAACACTTTCAGGCAGATCTACAGGCCAAAATACATAATGCTCAACATTGCCATATTGGTCATGTATTACCTTATTTTCAATGCTCTGCTTTCGTTGCAGGAGGGGCCGATACCAATACTTTCGATGTCACCTTATACTGTTTACGCTCTGCTGGTCACCGCCTCAATAACGCTTACTATGTCGGTTTACTCGATAAGGAATACGAGGCGCAACTATGCGAGCATAACGGCTTCAGGAGCCAGCATAACCACTACGGTAGTAGGTAGCATAGTGAGCGGTTGTGGCTGTTCTGCACCTTTGGTCTTCACGCTTTTCTCAATCTTCGGCACCTCCAGCGAGGCCGTGCCAGTTTACACTTTTTTCGTGAATTACTCGACCCAGCTCTTTCTAGCAATGACAGTTATAAACGTGCTCGTAACCTTCTACTACCTTAAGAGGTTCTCCACTGCGGCATGCAGGGTTACGCGGAAGGCAGCAAAGAAACCACATGCGACTGCAAAAGGTATTAAATCTTAGCACTAAAACCTCTCTATCACATTCGGTGCACATGAAATGGTACTAGAATTCATGGACAATGTGTCCAGATTCATGCCTTCAATCAAGTCCCCAGCTAAGCCGCTGTCGCTCAGAGAGAAGATGATGTGGACCGTTGGCATACTCGCTGTCTATTTTCTGCTCTACAACACCTACGTTTACGGAGTCAGCGCTGCACAGATAAGCCAACCGTTGGAGCAACTCATAAGCATAATATTCGCCGCCAGGATTGGCAGCCTCATAACAGTGGGCATAAGCCCCATAGTGCTGTCCAGCATAGTGCTGCAACTGCTCTCAGGTTCGGACATACTGAAAATAGACATGAATGACATGGCCCAGAAGGCCAGGTTCCAGACTCTGCAGAAGACAGCAGCAATAGCTATCGCGGTTATAGAGTCGATAATATACGTTTCGACTTCTTACGTAACTGTAGCTTCGCCCGCTTATGTCGGGATTGTAACAATACAGCTCATAATCGGCGCTCTGATAATAATAATGCTTGACGAGATGATGACCAAGTACGGCATCACCTCCGGCATCAACCTCTTCATAGCAAGTGGAGTTTCATACGCCATAATCGCCGGCACTGTTGGCATAATCATACCTGAAGCGATAACGGCCATACAGAGCGGCGGCACCTCAGCTATATCGAGTGCGCTCCTGGCGTTCGGCCCGCTGATATTTTCGATTCTAGTATTCTTGGTGAGCATATACGCCTATGAGACAAAGGTCGAGCTGCCTCTGGCGTTCGAACAGCTAAGGGGCGTAGGAGGAAGGCTCCCGATACCTTTCCTGTACGTCAGCGTGCTCCCAGTCATCCTCGCCTCCTCATTGGAGCTAAGCCTCACGGTCTGGCTCAGGTTCCTCAACGGGGTGACCGGTAGCCTTGGCAATATCGCCAAGTTCATAGCTCTTTACAGCAATGTCTCATCCACAGGCGGTACTTCATTGCAGCTCACCGGTGGGCTTGCATACCTAATATCTCCGTCATTCCCTCTGCCTTATTCTGGGGCGTACGGCGGGGTAGGAGGATACGCCGATTACATAAGTTATTTCCTTACAACTGATACGGCAAAGTTGTACATGCCATGGGGCGGCTTCGTTTTCATACCTGAATGGATTCACGTCATAATCTACGTGCTTGCACTGGTAGTGCTGTGCGTGGTGTTCGGCAAGTTCTGGATAGAGATGACCGGCCAGAGCCCTAAGAACATGGCAGAGCAACTGGGCGAGATGGGATGGCAGATACCAGGTTTCAGGCGCGATCCAAGAATTGTGGAGAGCGTGCTGAACAAATACATACCCACTATAACCGTGCTCGGTAGCATATTCGTAGGGTTGCTTGCTGCTCTTGCAACGCTTAGCGGAGCCGTTGGTTCAGGCATGGGGATACTCCTCACGGTAGGTATAATATATATGGTCTACCAGCAGTTGGAGCAGGAGCGGCTTTACGACACCTATCCTATACTGAACAAGATAGCGAAGTAGCGAAGAGCTTTATGAAAGCTCCCCGACTCGCCTCTTCTGGGCCCTTTTAAGTCGTTTCCTGCGCTTTTTCTTCCACTTCCAGCGCATCCTTCCCTTTTTCTTCCACTTCCTTGGGATGCTTCCCAATAACACACCTTATAAAATGTCCAGAATAGGTTTTATTTGATAGTTTAATAAAGGTTGCTCTTACCATTTGCAAAAGCGCAGATTTGATTTTTTGCAGCTATATATCCAATTTTTACTTTGATACGAAAGAAAGAGCAGCACACATCCCCCGCACATAACTTATAAATCCTTAATTATGCCCATGTATTGTCAAGTTGATGCTATGAAAATTTTGCAGCTCGATGTCGATAATATAAAGTACGAGCTCATAAAACCAGAGGCTAGCGTTTACGAGCAGAGCGACGAGAAGTCAGTATCGGTAGACGACGCAGTCGCATTGCTGGTCAGCGTCGAAATGGGTGACGACGATTCTGTGGCGGAAAAGGCCGTCAACGAAACCCTGGATTTCATGTCAAAGAACAAGCGGCAGAGACTAGTTATCTATCCATTCGCGCACCTGAGCAACAACCTCTTAGAGCCGAAGGAGGCGATGCGCCTAATAGCACACATGCAGGAAATAGCGTCTTCAAAGGTGGATTCGAAAAAGGCGCCTTTCGGATGGAACAAGGGCCTCACCCTTGTGATAAAGGGGCATCCACTTGCAGAGATGTCGCGTTCATACGGCGATGCGGAAGTTAAGAAAGAAGCTAGAACTGCCGTACCACACAGGAAAATCGATACCTCAATAGTCAGAAAGAGCGACTTCTCAGGGTTGCCGGAAACCGATCACAGGACCATAGCAGAGAAGCTCGATCTTTTCAGCTTTCAAGAGGTCTCCCCAGGAATGGTTTACTGGCACAGGAATGGTCTTGTAGTATATAGGGAGCTGGTAGGGCTGGTGAGGGAAATGCTCAGGAAATACGAGTACCAGGAGGTAAGCACTCCCAGCCTTGCCAACGTGGCACTATGGCATGTCAGCGGACACATAGACCATTACAGGGACAACATGTTCATGTTCGGTTCGGAGAGCGAGCAGCTCGGCATGAAACCGATGAACTGCCCATCTACTATTCTTATATTCAAATCCAGGAAATGGAGTTACCGCGAACTGCCGTTCAGGACCGCTATTTTCGATAGGCTCTACAGGAATGAGATAAGCGGCGCCCTAACAGGTCTATTCAGAGTGAGAGAGTTCTCACAAGACGATGGCCACATATTCATCGCAGAGGAGCAGCTGGCAGGAGAACTTACCAAGGTACTGGCGCTGGTCAGCGAGGTCTACAAGACTTTCGGTATGACTTTCAAGGCGAAGTTGTCAACCATGCCGGATGACCACATGGGGGATGAGATGCTTTGGGAAAAAGCTACAACCGCGCTCATAGAGGCTCTGAAGGCAAACAATCTCAGCTATGTAACAAAGGAGAAGGAAGGCGCCTTTTACGGCCCTAAGATAGACTTTGACGTATTCGATTCAATGGGTAGGGATTGGCAGTGCGCAACGATACAAATCGACTACCAGCTGCCTATACGCTTCAAGCTTGAATACACCGGAGAGGACGGAAAGCAGCATACGCCTGTGATGATACACCGGGCGATACTTGGGTCCCTTGAGAGGTTCCTTGGCGTGCTCATAGAGCACTACCAAGGGAAGTTTCCTGTCTGGCTCTCACCACAGCAGGTCAAGGTCATATCAATATCAGAGCAGGCCAACTCCTACGCCGAGTCGGTTTACGCAAAGCTCAAGGACAGCATGCTGCGCGTTGAACTCGATTCTGGGGACCGCACCCTTGAATACAAGATACGTGATGCGCAGATGCAGAAGATCCCTTACATGATAGTTGTCGGGAAGAAAGAGTCAGACTCCGGAATGATCACGATAAGGGACAGAAGCGGAAAGCAGAAGCGCGATGTCAAACTTGAAGACTTTGTGGGCATGGTGAAGGGGCAGATAGAGAGCAGGTCAGACTCGCTCCTCCAATAAGTTAATCTCAGTGCTTTCATGACGCTTATCATCCTTGTAAGGCATGGGCAGAGCCAGACCAATGTGCAGGGCATACTCAGCGATTCTTACGAAAGGTATCCGCTCTCCGAGAACGGAGTCATACAAGCCCAGACGGTGGCGAAGGAACTCGCACAGAAGCTCAAGGTGTCGAAGCTCTACTCCAGCCCTGTGTTCAGGGCGCGCCAGACCGCTGATATAATAGGCAAGGCTGTCGGCAAGGAGGTCATTCTGGACAGCAGGCTCAAGGAGCGCGGCTGGGGCCTTATGGAAGGGAAGTCGGCGATGCTCGGGGCCTGGAGGTTCAACATGTCAAAGGCGGAGGCGGAAACCGTAGAGACATGGGACTCTATAAAACGCAGAGTCAACGAATTCGCGGATGATGCCGCAAAAGACGGAGGCGTTGTAGTAGGCGTAAGCCACGTTGATACTATAGCAGCGCTTGCAGTTCGCGGCTTCGGAATAAAAGACGGCGAGCTGAGCATATACGCCCTGGTCTCGCCATTCGCTGCAATTAGCGTGTTCGGCTTCGATGGCGACTTCAAGGTAATAGCCACAGGTCTGCCGATAATCCCTGATTCAGTTTTGGAGATGGCCAAGCCATATATGGATTAGTAGTGGCAGGCCGTAGCCCTCTTTCTGTTTTAGGCAGCATTAGACTGAGCGGCTTAAAGCCTTGCATACTCACAGTGCTTGCATCGGCGCGTTTAATCCATCGCGGCACGCTCGTCGTGTCATCGCTTCATGTGCCGTCCTGGTGTCGTTTCTGTTCCGAATAGGGCATTGAACCCTTCGCACTCTGTATGAGAGGAGCTTCCTCCTTTCGGTAGGCTGCCCGCCTGCCACCGCATACTCATAAGGCTATTAAATATTTAGAGCTTAAGATTAGCGTGGTTAAATGGTCCTTGGACTCGCGAGCGGTATAGTTGGCGAAGTGATAATAGTAGCGCTCATAGCTGCAGTGCTTTTCGTGATATTCAAGCTCAGCAGCATGTTTCTAAAGCTGGTTTTCGGGATAATAATAAATAGCATAGCAGGCCTGGTAGCGATTGTTGCGCTTGATTACATATTCAATATGGGGATAACGATAGGACTGGCAACTCTGCTGCCATCCGCCATATTCGGGTTGCCCGGTGTCGGGACTATAGTCATACTTAAGCTGCTTGGTGTCCAGATATAGAGAACCAGTAATCATTCGCGCATAGCCAGACGTATGTCAGAAACTTCGATCGTCTTCCTCTTCGCGTGCTTCGAAAGCTTAACGGCCTTGGACGCTGTGTCAAAAGCCAGTTTGTTCATGTACTTCTGCATCTCGACTATCGCCTCCTTGCTTATCCTCTCGGCGCCGGCCTCCTTCATTATCTTTCTTACAACCGCATCGGATACATACATGAGAACACGCGTAGAAAATTGAGTTGCAGATAGATGGTTTAGTAGAATATAAATAGTTTACCGAATTCTGTACGCACAATATTCTGGCTCAGACCGACCAGTATTTTTTTGTGCGTATGAATGTGCGTTGCGCCTCAAGGAGGTCTATGTAAAAGAGCCGCTCGTCCCGCCTCAACATCATCAGAGCGCGCGCTGCGCTCTTCGCCCCTACGCCATACGTTGAAAGCGCCACAGCAGCTTTGCCGCCATACGATTCGAACAGGCTCGCTTCCTTAAGCGCCGATTGAAGTGCCGCTTTTTCACTTGCGGTCAGTTTCTTCCCTTCGGCCCTCTTTTTTACCGCCCTCTCGTAATCTTCCTCATATCTAGCTATCATAGGGCTTTTGCATGAAGGGCAGCTGAGCTTCTTGTGGTCCTTTATCTCAGCCACTTTTCTGGTGAACGAGAAACCGCAATATGTGCATACCAACTTTATGTCCTTTGATAGTATCGAGCCTGCGAACGAGTTGACTACCTCGCTGTCAGGTGTAAGAGGCAGTACAAGTTCCCTTGTGTAATACGCCGAACTTATTATTGCTTCTGTCAATGGTGACATTGAAGGCAGGTCAATGACGCGTATGTGGGTCTTGCCGCTAGACACATCTCCTAGGAACGCCCTGAGGTTGTCTATGTCGAAATAGTTGTCCATCAGCTCCCTCTCCGTCTCCTTGTATACCGGGGAGTCTGCTAGCACCTTGAGCATCCTCTTCACTATGGATTTTGAAACGGTAGCAGTCCTATCTATCACTCCAAACAGCTTTGCAACTGACACGAACTTGTACCTGAAGAGCTCACTTTCCTGCGTCGCAGAACTAAGCACATGCTCTATGTTGCCTGGAGCCAGCGAAATAAGTAGCTGCTTCAGGTCTATCTGCTCACCTGTGCCGAGTTCAAGGAATATAGCATAAGGCGATGTCTTCACGTTTATGCTGTGCCCAAACCTAAGCGTTATATGGTGGGTTATCAATTTTGACAGCGCGTCGTTACCTAGCGAACCCAACCATGTGTATATGGCCGAGTACTCGCTTCCTCTCTCTATTATCACCGATCCATCGGGATTCCAGAACTTACGCTGTTTCTCAATAAAATCATTCATTGATGTTGAAGTGTCGCTATCCTCGAACTCGCTGCTCTCGGATACCTTGCCGCAGCCGAGTAGCCCAGCGACATTTTTAGCCACCTCTCGACTTACCGGTATGTCCTCTCCGCTCCAGTCGGGTATCGCTGCATCCAAATCACTGCTTGGTTCAACTCTTACTACATCTTCCTCTATGCTTACTACTTTCCATGGAAGGCCTTTCGTTATGAATACGCTGCCTTCATCTATCGAGCCCGAGACGAATTTTTCATCTAGCGATGAGATGAACTTGTTGTCTATGATGTTTCTTATGGCGAAGCGCTTTGTGTCAGGTATCACGCTTAGGTGGTCATAATAGAACATCCTAGTCCGCGGACTTCCTATTATGTTGCTGCCATCAAATCTTATGATGTGCTGCCCAGACATAAACTTGACAAGTCCTAAGAACTCATCCTTCTGCATCCCCTCATAAACATACGCCCCGTTTATTATGCTCAATGCGCTCTCCAAATTGCATCCCCTCTTCAGCAGCGCACTGTCAAGCGCTATTCCGCATATCTGGCTGACAAGCACATCAAGTGCGTTTTTCTGGACTTTGAATCCTTCAAGTACGCCCTGCACTGCGTTAGATGAGACCGAAACGGACTCGACTGCATCCATCATATTGACTCCTACTATCACGCCTTCAGAAACGCCTTTCTCAGAATGTCCGCTTCTGCCAACTCTCTGCACAAGCCTGAGCGCCTGACGCGGCGATCCGTACTGAAGCACTAGGTCTATCTTGCCAACGTCTATCCCGAGCTCCAACGAGCTAGTCGCTATTATGCTTTTAAGTTCACCGCGCTTGAAAGCGTTCTCAACTTCAATCCTTTCCTCCCTGTTCAATGAGCTATGGTGCACGCCTATGCCCCCGAAAGGCTTCACCGAATTGAGGTAAACCAGTTTGCTACCCAATGCCTCTACAATCTGCCTTGTATTAGCAAATATCAGCACTGATTTTGACCGTGAAACATAACCTGCTATCGCTCCAAGCCTAGCTACGGCCTCGTTGTCAAGTCCGAATCGGTCGGCCACAGCTCCAAGATCATGCCCGTGATGTCTCGGCATAACTACCTTCAGCCTGAAGCTTTTTTGTGCCCCTGAAGTCACGATCTCGCAGTCCCTCTTGTTGCATAGGAATTTCCTTATCACTTCTGGATCGCTTACGGTTGCGCTTATCCCTATCCTCTGGAATCCTGGCGAAAGCTGCTCAAGCCTCTCAAGAGCTATGGATAGCTGTGCACCTCTCTTATTGTGGTAAAGCTCGTGTATCTCATCTATCACAACTGTCTTGACGTTCTTCAGCGCTAGCCCCATTTGCTTGGTCGGGAGTATGCTTTGCAGGGTTTCCGGAGTCGTTATGAGGATCTGGGGCGCGACCCTTGCCTGCCGGCTCCTCTCGCTTTGCGTTGTGTCCCCGTGCCTCACTGCTATGCTTATCCCGAGCTTGCTGCATATGGACTCAAGCCTGCCAACCATGTCCCTGTTGAGCGCCCTCAACGGCGTTATGTACAATACGCATATGCCTGCCGGTGGCTCGCCATAGCCTTTAATCATCTTTAGCAGCGGCAGGACCGCGGCCTCCGTCTTTCCTGCCCCGGTAGGCGCTATAAGCACTGCGTTGCTACGTTTCTCAAGCAGAGGCATTGCCCTTTTCTGGATTTCTGTGAAGCTACCGTATCTTTCAAGGAAAAGCTCATAAGGGTCTATCGCCATCACTTCTTTCCACGCCTCCACTTATTCTGCTCCTCATCGCGCCTTGCCAGCTCCCTTACCGCAAGAACTATAGCAGCGAATATTACGATTACGGCTATTATTGCATCAGGTGTTATGAAGCTCAGCTTGGCGTCTGTACCATTAGCTACGTTGACCTTCTCTGTGAAAAGGAAGTCGCTAATGTTGCCGCTCAATTGGCCGTAAGGCAGTCCATTAAAATTCATCACGCCAGTCGGGCCCAGATGGGAGACTAGTTTGGTGCCGTTCTTGAAAGTCACATCGATGCTTGCGTTCACAGGCAGTCCGAGCCAGCTTACGGCTGCCACAGTAACATTGTATACCGGAAGCTTGACCACTATGGTGTTCGCATGTGTGACGCTTATGCTCTTGTTGATGCCTATGTTTACTCCGTCGAATCCAACGCTCTGCACCTCATAGTTCCCATTGGCGTAAAGGAATGTCGGGCCTGTAACAACCTGGTTTGAAACCGTGTAGTATTGAACGCCATCCAAATGCCCTCCGTACGCATTGGTGGCGCTGAAATTAGTGAGATACTGTTCTGCGTATTCAGCATGCACGAAAAGCGGCCCTATAACGTTGAATGTGAATGCTAGGCCGCTGTAACCGTTGCTCCATCCGCTGAACTCCATCCTGCTGTTCCGGCTTATAGTAACCGTGCTGGTGTTGGCGCGCACAACGGCAAGAGCGCCTGCATCGTACCATCCGGACCCGAAAGTCTGCCCATAGATGCTTGTTGCGTTGATCAGATACTGCACGTCCCAGTTAGCGCTAATGTTGATAGGTGATGTCATCTTGACCTCCCCGCTGATCGCATTGGTTCCGGTGCTCCATCCGGCGAAGATCGCCCTTTTGGAATATCCTAATGTCAGGTCGCTTTGGTTAACCGCAAATACTGCCTCTGCGCCTGAATTATACCAGCTGCCCCCTGGCACGTCTATAGAGCCTGCATACTGCGAGCTGACATTCAGTTTATACTGTGTCTGCCATATGGCATTCTCCTCTATGTCGCCATACATGCTTATCAAAGGGCTGCTCTCGTTTCCTGTATAAGAGCCATAGCCCTCACCCCTCCATCCTTCAAATACATCCCTAACGCCCGGCGATACGTTTATCTCCGCAGGCTCGCTTATCCTAACGTTATCGTAAGCGGTGTAATTGTAAGCACTGCTCGTGTTCTGCACGCTTGAGACTATGCTAAGCTTATATCCGGTTCCCCAGAGCTGGCTTCCGTCCCTGGGTATGGGGACGTTCGAGCCTACCTCAAAATAATCTGTATACTGCCCTATCTCCTTTACCCCGTATGGGTTTGCCAGGGCCGTCTGGCTTCCCTTGCCGTAGCCTATGTTGGCGTAACCGTACTGCACGGTCTGGAACCCCCCGTTGTTCATCGACTCAAGATTCTTGAACTGCACGGCCTGCATCCTTGTAGTGTTGCTCCTGGCGTCCGCGTATTCCGCTATTGCTTCAGGCGCGTTCATGCCCGAGGCGGGGGCCCCAAGATAAACCCTGCCTACAATGTTGCCGTTGAAGTAGAAACTCCATGTGTTCCCGCTTGCTTCGAAAGAATAGGTGTTAAAGGTTCCGTTGGCGCCTGCAGAATCAGAAGGTCCGTAGCCGCCGAAAAATGTATTGTTTGCCGCATTAGGCGGGAAATACTCCCAGAACCAAGACGGCTCGCCTGATGTGAGATAAACGCCGCTCGAACATGTGGCGTTACCATTGAAGTCCTCTGTGCAATTGTTCGGATAATAGCCTGTTGCGTTTGGCACCACATAACCAATCTGCAGGAAAGCGCCGTTTGATAGGTCCTCGCCCACCCAGTATCCAAACGAACCATAGGTTGATGATTGCGGTGTTATGGTCTGTATAGACACCTTTGCGCCAGTGTTGTAATAGGCGCCTCCACCTCCCGTAATGCCACTCTGGAACCAGTATACTGCGTTGGCTTGCGCTACAAGCGCACCAAAAACAATAATCGCAGCAAGAATGCCTACTGGGCTACACCCTCTCATAATCAATACCGAGTTCTTTAAGCTTGTCCAGTACCATATTCCTCTTATCAGCATTTATGCTTTTCCACTCAACAAGAGCGAGTTCCGGCGGCATGTCGGACCTTTTCATCGCTTGCTGGAGCATGTCGGTCTCTGCCACATAGTATTTAGGCATTATATGCGCGAACGCATAGCCCTTCTCCATGGCTAGCTGCGTCGCCCTGCCTGAATAGTGCAGTCCGCCTATATGCACCACAATTTTGCTGTATCCGGAAGTGTCATTCTCAGGGTGCGTGAACCTGAACGCCGCATCAGCCAGCGCGCTCCTCAGTTTTGTGCTGTCCATCGCCTCCTGGTTGCCGCCCAGCTCGGCGAAGAACGACGGAGTTTTTAGCAGCGGACCATGGTGCGTTGCCTCATACACAACCTGCGCATCGCTTCCCGCTTCAGATGCCGCCGCTTTCAAGCATCTCATGAACCTCAGCATATTCACAGGCGAGGAGACGCCCAGCTCTTTCGGCCTGCCGCCAAGCTCAGCTGCAGTTCCCCAGTTGCCTTCAGGATGCACGGTGAAGGCGGTCACGCCCTTGGCGCTCCTGTGCCTGCTCAAGAAAACTATAAGGTCAGCTTTCACCAAGCCCTCAACGTAATCCGCATTCACAAGGCTTGTGCCTAACTCTATCATCTCTATGCCATCGCCCTGGATGAAGTGCCTGTTGCCATTTATCTCCATGTCATGCTCCATTCCAAGGAGGCTCTTAAGCTCATCTGCAACACCGAGCGACACCGAATCCTCAATGGAATAGGCGAACAGCAGTTTCATACCAGATCACGTGAATTCCGTAAGAAGCAGTTTGAAGCTGAAGACTAAATTAGTACGGCAATTAATATAAAGATTCAACGAGCATATATAGCGGTGCAGGAATGCTCTATAATTATGTGGCGCTGTTGGTATTCATAGTAATGGCTCTTTTCATACCATACTCACTTCTTCTGACGTCAATCATGCTGAGGCGACGCATCCCAAGGAACAAGGTCAAGAACGCTCCATACGAGAGCGCCGAGGAGCCAATAGGCAGCAGCAAGGTCGTCCAGATAGAATACCTGCCGATATTCGCACTTTTCCTGCCTTTCGAGATAATATCAGTGATAATGCTGCTCTGGGCATATGTGGCGCAGCAGGTCAGCTACATCTCCGGTCTGGAAATGCTTGGTCTGATAGTTGTGGCAATGGTATTTGGACTTATAGCATACAAGTTTATAAGTGATAAGAATGTCTGATGAGTCTGTCATGGCGTCGGACCTGCAGAGGAAGGTGCCAAACGCGCCTTATACTGTAGAGCAGTTCATGAATGCAGAGAAGGAGATGACCAAGCTGCTTACCGAATCAGCTTCGGAAGAGCAGGAGTCAAAGATGCCTGTGAACGCGGTCTTTGCAAAACTCAGCGAGATATCAAAGAGCATGCCATTGGCAAAGGACATGATACAATGGAGCCGTTCCAACTCCCTATGGCCGATGCAGTTCGGGTTAGCGTGCTGCGCTATAGAGCTTATGGATTTCGCGGCCTGCAGGATAGACGCGGAGCGAAAGGGCTATCTGCTTTTGAGGGGCACCCCAAGGCAATGCGATGTAATGATTGTTGCAGGTTGGGTCACTAAGTCCATGGTCCCAAGGATAAAGCGCCTGTACGAACAAATGGCATCGCCCAAATACGTGGTTGCATTCGGCGAATGTGCCACTTCGGGTGGACCATGGTGGGAGAGCTACAACATAATGCAGGGGATAGACCAAGTGCTCCCTGTTGACGTTTACGCGTGCGGATGTCCTCCGAAGCCGGAGAACCTCTTCGCTGCTCTTATGAAACTGCAGGACAAAATAGGTGGTAGGGTTGCAGGAAATAACGAGAGAAGCATTAGCGAAAACATGCAAAGACATGAAGGAGAAAGGGTTTGATTATCTCAACAAGATAACGGCCGTTGACTATGTAACTTACATAGAGGTAGTGTATATGCTGTATAACACCTCGACGAAGCACCTTGAGATACTTAAAGTCAAGCTCGATCCGAACGATGCCGCGATAGAGAGCGTCATGGACATATACAAGGCAGCTGACTGGTACGAGCGCGAGATGTCCGAGATGTTCGGGATAAAGATAAAGGGAAGGGACGCCAAGCGCCTGCTCCTTGAAGAGTGGAACGGTGTGGAATTTCCTTTAAGAAAGAGCTTCCTGTGGGGCAAGCCGTATAAAAAGGCGGATTGATGTCTGTTGTAAGAATTAACGTAGGTCCTATACACCCTAGCACTCACGGAGTGCTGCGCCTAGTGGTCGACGTGGACGGTGACACCGTGAAGCTGGTCGAGCCGCACATAGGCTTCCTGCACAGGGGCGTCGAAAAGCTGTGCGAGACTAGGATGTACATGCAGAGCCCATCGTACATGGAGAAGCTAGATTACATAGCGCCGCTTGCATGGGATGAACTTTATGTTGCTGCGGTTGAACAGGCAATGGGGACGCCTGTAAAGGACGGGGCGCAATACGCTAGGGTGATACTCCTCGAATTCCAGAGGATAGCCAGCCACTTGCTGTGGATAGGTACGCTCGCAAACGACCTGGGCCAACTGATTACCGCTTTCATGTGGGCATTCAGGGATAGGGCCAAGGTCATAAAGCTGCTCGAGGACGTCTCCGGGAGCAGGATGTTCTATGTCAATATGAGGCTCGGGGGCCTTTACCAGCCCCTGCCGGACGACTTCAAGGAGCGGTCATACGGGCTCATAGACTATCTTGACAGGACAATGCCCGAATACCTGGATGTATTGGACAAGAACGAGGTCTTCATAGACAGGACCAAGAATGTAGGCGCGCTCAGCAGGGACGATGCGATAAACTATGGGGTCTCGGGCCCCGTGCTAAGGGCTTCCGGAGTCAGAGAGGACGTACGGCGTTCCCAGCCGTATTACATATACGACAAGCTAAAGTTCGACATACCTGTGATGAGGAATGGCGACTGCTTCGACAGATATAGGGTGCGCTACGAAGAGATACTGCAGAGCACCAAGATAATAAGGCAGGCGCTAGCGATGATGCCTGACAACGCTGACGTTGTAGGTGCACCGATAAAGCTCATAGGCCCGGCAGCGAAGCCTGATCCTGTAGTGATGAGGAGGGAGATACCCAGGGGCGAAGGCCTTATATACATGATACCTGACAAGCAGAGGCCGTACAGAATATCGCTCCGCTCCCCAACATTCATAAATCTGGCGGTGCTGCCGAAGCTTTGCGAAGGCGTCAAGTTCGCTGACATATTTGCGATAATGGGCAGCCTGGACCTTGTACTGGCTGAGATAGACCGGTAAACTCTAATACTTAATAAGTGATCGAATGGAAAAAGAGCAGCTTGAGAGGATTACAAAGGACTATCAGCTAATACAGGAGCAGCTTCAGGCGCTCGCGATGCAGAAGGAGCAGTTCTCGGGCCAGAGGGTCGAGTTTAAGGAGGCGCTTGAGTCGCTTGAAAAGTCAACGGGCAAGATATTCTACGCGATAGGAGGGGCGATGGTCGAGTCGACAAAAGAGGCCGCTATCAAGGACATAAAGGGTAAGCAGGATTCGACCGAGATGCGTCTCTCTATAATTACGAAGCAGTTCGATGAGCTCTCCAAGAAGGAGCAGGCCCTAAGGGCAGAGATTACGAACGCGCTCAAGGCGGCAGGCCAATGACGCCGTGTTAAATATGAAAACCCTAAACGGGATGGAGGAGCTTGTACCGGTCCTTATCAGATACAAGTCCGTGAATGTGCTAATGACTTTCCATTCAAGGGGCGATATAGATTCCGTATCCTCAGCGTTCGCTCTTTCCGAGTTCTTCGACCGCGCCACGATCGCAACGTCGGACACCATATCCCAGAGCGCGGCGCGCATACTAAAAAGGACAGGGTTCGGGGCGGAAACGGTCGACAACAAGTTCCCCGACGGCGCTCAGGCAGTAATCCTTCTCGACGCGAACAATTTTGAGGAGTGCGGCGGATTCAGGCAGAAGCTGGAATCTTTCAATGGCCCAATAATAGTGATAGACCACCATGCGCCAAACGCCATACAGATGGATAACGTCTACATGTTCGATGACGAATCGTTCAACTCTACCGCAAGCATAGTCTACGAATTGCTAAAGGTGCTTCATGTAAAATTGGATCGCCACACCGCCAAGCTTCTCGCCGCAGGTGTCATATCGGACTCGGCAGAGCTTAAGAACGCAACCGCAGACACATTCGTGCAGATCGGCGAGCTTTTGAACGCCGCGAAGATAGATTATCAAGAACTGCTTGATGAGATAGTCCATATATCAGACACTGGTACTAGGGCCGAAGCGATTGAGGATCTTATGGGCGCCACAGTTGTGATACGCGAAGACACTCTGTTCATATTTGGGATGACGCACGGCAGGGCCAACATAGTTGCCGATAATGCAATGAGGCTGGGCGCAGATGTGGCGCTTTTCCAATCCGGAGGCGGCAAGGACGTGTCGTTCTCAGCGAGGCTGCGTCCGCCTCTTGACAAACGTTACGGCATACACCTCGGCAAGCTGCTAAAGGATCTGGCCCCAATAATAGGCGGCACCGGAGGCGGCCACCCGTGCGCAGCAGGCGCTTACGGCAGCAGAGCAGAAAACGCTCATGAGTTCATCGATGAGTTCAACCAGAGGATACTAGACATGGTGAAAAGCCGTAAGTGAGTAGCGATGAAAATAGGCATAATATCCGACCTGCACATCGGCTATGAAAGATTTTCACAGGACGCTTACCTTCAGGCGAAGGAGGCTCTTGAGCGCGCCGCTTCGATGGCCGATGCACTGATAATACCCGGGGACGTTTTCGACAAGAGGGCGCCAAAGCCAGAAACCATGGCAGAGGCAATAAACATATTCAGGGCTCTTTCGAGAAGACAGTGGGACGCTAAGGTCGTATCTTTCACCAGCAAGCCAGGCGCCGATAACAGCGCATACACAGACGTACCTATCGTTGCGATTTCAGGGACGCATGAGAGGACCGCCGAGGGCAAGGAGAACGCGCTCAGGCTGTTGAGTCTGGCCGGCCTTCTCGTGGACACGAGCGAAGCGACCACTGTGCTACAGATGGGAGATGAGAAAGTCGCCGTGTTCGGGCTCGGAGGCGTGTCAGAGGAGCGCGTTAAGGAGAAGCTGGATGAGCTTGCTCCAAAGCCTGTGGCCGGTGCCTTCAACATATTCATGTTCCACCAATCCACTTACGAGCTCCTGCCTTTCAGCAGCGAATTCATACATTACGATGACCTGCCAACCGGCTTTGACTTGTACGTCAACGGCCATATACACAGCAGAGTGGAGGCGTACGTCCATTCAAAGAGGCTGCTCATACCGGGAAGTACCGTGCTCACCCAGCTCAAGGAGGGCGAGCAGGAGAGCAAGGGATTCATCGTTTTCGATACAAAGACAGGGGACTACAGCTTTGAGCGCATAAACTCGAGGCCTTTCGTGGCCAGGCACATAAAGATCGACGAAGCCACGCCCAAGAGTCTCATGTCCGCATGTGAGGTCGGGATAGAAGGAATAATAAGCGTTTGCGAGGCAAAGCCCATAATAAAGCTCTATTTGGAGGGCACGATAAAAGGAGGCTTCTCGGCGAGCGACATGCCGTTCCGTTCCCTTAGCATAAAATATTCTGCAACCGCGTTTCTCGATATAGATTCATCTGGATTGAGGAATACTGAGGTTGATAGAAACATACAGGAATTGAGGGAAGGGAAGATAGGCGAGCTTTCGATAAGGGAACTGGGCATGAGTATGCTTGGCGCAAAGCTCAGGGACGCAAAGTTCGATCCGAACATAGATTTCCAGGAGCTTTTCAACATCCTTGCCGAACCTACTTCAAAGGAAAAGCTGCTCATTGAGGCGCTCGAGTATATCTCCAAGAAAACCGTCCAATGAGCGCGGTGCCATTCTGCACTAACCAGAAACAATCATTTACCAACTAATACGAAGGTAGGGGATAGCAATAAAAACACCAAATGCGTGAGTTAAGCCATAGGTATCTGAAATTCAACTTATACGACCAGGTTGTTTACATGGAATACGACAGATGCAAGAATTGTGGACACATAATTGCGGAGCGCAATAAGAGTATATGGCATGTAGGCGAATACCCTGGCTATTCGGATATATGCCAGGAATGGGGCTGCCTATGCAGGAGGCCAGAAAGCTCCAAGATCGAGAATCCAAAAACCGCCGACATTGTATCCATAGCATGAAGAGCTATAGACATCTAATTTTGGGCTCTTCAGGCTATAGAATCAATTTAAATACTTGAGCCAGCATAGATACATCTGGGTAAGATTTCATGACCACGATTTCTAATGTTAGCTATAAGGACGGCAGGGTCATTGCATCTGATAGTAAGGCGACCATGATGCTGGATGATTACGACGTTACTGTAAAGAAGATACTGCAGGTAGAAGGCACGAACATAATAATCGAGATAGCCGGCGACGCAGGAGTTGCGTTCAAGGCTGTGAACGCGATAGGAAAGATAATGGAGAAGTACCCTAAGGATGACATAGAGCCGCACATAGGCGAGATAAAAGCAAGTCTCGCCAAGATAACCAAGAAACTAAAGGAAGACGCGAGCAGGAATGCTGCATTATTCCTCCAGGAGCCCCAAGGAACGCTTGCCGGTCTTATAATATCTCAGAATGTGAACGGTGTCGTAAAGTCGTTCAAGGCGCAGATATCGGTCTCTTATTCGCCGGATGTGACTTTCGCCCAGAAGGACGCGAAGCATATCAAAGAGGTGGTGGACTGGAATTATCGGTCAAAGACGGAAGTTGTCAAGTTAAAGGACGGCCAGAGCATAGCGATCGGGCCTGATCCAAGGTCGCAGTCCGTGCTTGATCAGCTGATAAAAAGCTACGATGGAGCAGACCTTACGCAGGAAGACGCGAAGGCGATAAATTTCGCACTTATACGCACTTTCATAGAAAGGAACAAGGGCGTCGGCTGGCCCGTAGAGGAGTGGGATGTAAACAAGGCGAGCGCGGATCCAAAGTTACTAAGTAGGGCGGTAAGATCCACAGATATGGACGCAAAGACCAAGGATTACGTAGATCACCTCGTGCCGCTTGCTTACGCATCCCTTGACGTAGAGGTTCTGAAGATAGAGGCAAAGAGCTTCTCTTATATACTTAACAAGGTGCTCAAGAAGCAGAATGACATAAAGAGCGGGAACTTCGCCGCCAGCAAGGAGGATTCAAAGCAGGTCGATGACATAGCGGAAAAGTATACCAAATCGCTCGCCCAGGTAACTGGAGAGCTGGAAAAGGCCAAGGAAACGCTAGAATCGGAGCAGGACAAGGCAAAGTACTACATAAAGCAGCGCAATTCGCAGACCATGCAGCAGCCCGCCAATATCGCCTCTCAGGAACCTGCGAAAAAGCAGATTGACACGCCTGCGGCAAACCTAAGGCACGAAAGCCTAAAGAAGAGCAGGCAGCCGTATTAAGCTATCTGCCTAATTTTCTTTTTCCTTTCATTTGAATGCTTCAGGCATAGCCATGCCTATTGGGCGGCCACGCGGCCCAGGAAAGCGTCCGATATCACGAATCCGGACGACAAACTATACTTAAGGTTTAAATACTTAATTAATTCATAATCATTTCAGATTCGATGACCGTAATCGCAGAAATACCTTACAAAGACGGCGTTCTGATAGTCGCTGACAGCAGGGCCACATTGGCCACGCCATTATTTGTAAACTACATTGACGACGAGCAGAAGGTCTATGTCGCTCCTGATAAGGAGGTCACGGTCGCGATAGCCGGAAGCGCAGTTCTAGGCAAGGACACGGCAAAGGCCTTGATAAAGTGCAAGTCTCTGCTACAACAGTATTGCATGGCAAAGGACAATTCCCAAGAAAAGCAGAATCTGGAGGACACAATAGCGTATGTGCTTAACGGCGCTTCAAAGGACGGGAATGTAGGATTCTCCGGCCTGCTGGTCAGCGTTCGCCTGCCAGATAACACCACTAAGATATTTACCATATGGGTGGGTGCACTGGGCACCGGGACAGCAAGGGACGTAAGGTTCGTCCAGGATTCAAAGAACGACGCTCTTGGAGTAGACAGGACGGTCCCAATCTACCTTAACGACTTGGTGAAGCAGAACTGCCCTGACAAGGACAAGAGGGATCTCGCTGATGCAATGGCCATAGCCTTCATGCTTGAAGACGCTTACATGGAGGAGCACTACCCGATCAAGAACGGGCTAAAGAAGATATATGGTGTTGGCGGCGCCATAAGGGCGCACGCGATGAACAACACCGGGGATCAGATCGATATACTTATAAACAAGAGCGGAAGGAAGCAGATAGAAAACAAGTCTTATTCGGAGCTCAAGCAGTTCTTCGCCGAGAAGTTAGCTGAAGCCGAGAGGCAGAAGGCCGCTCAAACAGCATCGCAAACCGCTGCAGCCGACCTACTGCGCACAGGAAACGAAGACAAGGAAGCGGAAAATAAAACCAAGAGCAAAAGCTGAGCGCAATCCTGGTCAGACAAATGTTGATTAAAACTAATTAGCCGCAGCGCTGGGTTTTCACTTCTTACCAACGCGATCCGAAAAAAGCCTTATGAGGCGCCTGTCGCCCTTCTTCCTCGCTACGGTCTTAGCGTCCTGCCCTTTTTTATTCTTTATTCTCGCGTCGGCCCCGTTTTCAAGCAGGATTTTTGCTATCCCGACTTCGCCATTCTCTACTGCCACAAGAAGCGGTGCTTCAGAGTTCCCGTTTTTTGCATCAACATTGGCCCCATGCCTTACGAGAAGCCCCACGATATCCGCATCACCTACGCTCACCGCCCACATAAGCGGCGTGAATCCTATACGAGTGTCTTTCGCTTCCATATCCGCATCATGCCCGATCAGGTATTTTACCATAGCGGTTTGGCCGTTCTGTACGGCCCATGCCAGCGCAGTGGTGCCGTCGCTTTCCTCAGCGTTCACATCTGCACCGCGCTCAACCAGCAGCTTCGCAACGTCGCTCCTCTTGTACCTTACCGCCATTATGAGCGGCGTCCTCCCGCGTAGCTCCGCTCTAGCCTCAATCCTTGCTCCGTTATCAAGCAGGACTTTCGCCACATCTGTCAAGCCAAGCTGGGCTGCAAGCATCAGAGCGGTCAATCCCTCCTCAGTCCTCGCTTCGAGATCGGCTCCCTTCTTTATTAATACGCTCACCGCATCTTTGTCTCCGTTAGATACCGCATAAAACAGCTTATAGTTCATCTTACCATCCGGCCGAAGCTCAGGGCAACTAAACCTATGCTCTTAAGGCAAAAACAGGTAGCCGCCCAATAGCATACAATATTGTTGCAGTCGAGCTACTACTTATAATTATGCGCTGCTTGGCTTGATTATGATCGGCCCCTCATCTGAGAGCGCCTCACTGACTACCCTATCTAGATCCCTGTAACCCCAGTTCTTGGTCATAAGGAATGTGTACGAAGCAAATATGCTGCCGAAGAATAGTCCGCCACCCAGTATAGAAGCCGTCCAACCCGAAGCTATGAAAGCTACCGCCACTGCGCCAACCGTCGCTCCCTCTATCAACTTGTCGACGAACGGATCCCTGCTAAGTTTCTCACGCATCTTTACGATATCTTCTATAGCCTCGTCAACGTATATCTCGGCGTTTTTAACGCCATAGCGTTCCATTGTCCGGATAACAAACTTCCTCTCGTCATTTTTATCGTCGTAGAATACGCTAGTTAGCGCATTTACCAGCTCAACCCTGTTTCTGCCTGCGGTTGCAGCCGGCGCCAGGCTCTGAGTCGTCTGCCTGGCGTATTCGTTTTTGAGTATCCCTTCCATTGTCCTTGTGGCCTCCTTCTGGAGATGCCTATATCTCGTCATTACCGCTACAGTTCCTATCCCTACTGCAAGTATACCTGCGCCGCCTAGCAACCCAAGAAGTCCGGCGCTCGTATGCACGGAGATAGAGGCTACGAGCCCCATAGTTCCCATGCTCAAAATCGTGTTTACGTAGCTCTCAAACCTCTTTATATTGTTGAGGCTGTGGAGAACGTGCTTCGCGTCATTTTCGGATATCTCTACACCCGCGCTCCTGAATTTTTCCTGTATAAAAGTAAGGTCTACAGGTCTTCTGTCTATTGTAGCGATCTGCATCTCCCCAAAAATCATCTGAGAGACCCATTTTGCTTTGCGTTCCGCTTCTATCGCAATGACGTCTTTCTTTGCCCCCGGCTCTTCATGCCTGAACATCGACTCAATGCGCTGCGTTGCCGATAACTGAACTGACTCCTTCTGTGCCTCAACCTGCTTGAGCGGATCATCGTGTTTCCTGATGCCAATGGAAGAATCGTTTGTCGCATGTGCCTTTGTGATTTTGTAGCTCGCCAAGATAATTACCCTCTCCACTTCCTGAGCTTTTTCCTGAACTCCTTCATGTTACGGTCCAGCTCTTCATAATCCTGTATGAAAAAGTTGATCAGCCTTGTCTTGAGCACGTACCTGGCCATAAGCTTGTCCTGCTCGCTCAGCTGGTCGTTCGCATTTATCTCATCGCATACCCGCTGCACATCCTCGAACTTGACAGGGAACGCAAGCCCCATGTCATCTAGTGTAGAAGTGACGATCTCGCCTGCTTTATAAGAAGTCTTCATAAGCTCTATTCGCGTTTTGATGTCAATAGTTTTAAGTAACTTATCTCTTTTATCCTCAAATGATTCTACAATAGCATAACAAAGGTTTATCTCGTCGCTATCGTGGTCCTTGTTCCTGTTATTCTTCACGTTTGCCAGCGCCTCATCTGACATGCGCTCCAGTGAATCAACTGCGGTCTTAAGGTCGGATATTTTGCGACTCTTATCAGCCAAATAACCACCAATGTATGATGATAGAGGATAGTGTGTAAAATAGAGTATTTAAACCTTCCCTGCGTCGGTCATGCTCGGCGCCTGCTGGATAATGCGCTTCAAAGAACCGTTACTTCTGTGCCTTCTTGGGCGCTTCCCTCTTCATCCTCTCCACAGGCTCTTTCTCTTCCAACTCCAAGGCCTTATTGAGCAGCGCCTTGTCCTTAACGTCGACCATCTCGTTCAGGAACTCAAGGTGCCTTGGGTTGCACCTCCTGTCCCTTGGCCTTGCTGAGGTGACTATGTCCACGAAACCACCGTCCAATATCTTCGTCACAACAGCCCTCTTGCCCGCGTCCCTTCCATACTTCTTTATGCAGACCCTGCCTACTTCCAATAGCATATAATCAACCTAAGCGAATTTTTTCTTATCCCTTTCAAGCGCTATAACTGATATTATCGAAACCATCTCCTGCGGCGTGAAGTTCTCGGTATTCAGCTCGATATCGAAGATCGAATGGTCCTTCAGGTCCACGCCGTACACTTTCTGCCAGCGCTTCAGGTTCCCCTGGTCCTTCTCCCTGAGATAATCCTCTATGAACGTCCTGCCCTTCTGCTTGAGCTTCATGAGCCTCCTCGCCCTCTCCTTGTGACTCGCATTCAGCCATACCCTGAGTGTTGCGTCCTTTATGAACCATGCGCAGAGCCACGTGCTTATCACGCAGTTCTTGCCCTTGGCCATGTCTATGACCTGCTTGTCGAAGTCCTTCTCATAGCTCCTCGCCACGCTCTTCTGCATGCTCAGCAGCTCCTTCTCGTTAGCTGTGACGTCCTTGTAAGACTTCTGTATGTGGTCTATGTTCAGCTCCTTGGCCAGCATCTCCCCTAGTGTAGTCTTGCCGCTACCGCTCAAACCAGCCAAACAGATCCTTATCATCATACCCACTAGTGAGCCACGAGCTGCAGCACGTATCTTCGCTGCTTTATGCTTATGTCGTTGAGCTTCATGTCCCCCTGCTCTACCCTGCTTCCAAGCGTTATTATGTTAGAGGTACAACCGGCGCACAGAACCCCGCCGAAGAGCCTGCTGTTGCTCCTGCGTGACCTGCCGCCCTTAATGCTTATACCGTTAAGTTCGGCATCGCATATGGCGCAGTGAGGCTGCGCGGACTTTGCACCCCTGTAATGGACTACGTTCCTGCCCTTTGAGGTTATCCTGTTTACTTTCTTTACACTGCGAGACCTATGCATAGGTTTAGGCACTACAAACACCAGACACTAAAAAGCGTAAATATATTTATAAGAGAAACGTATTTAGATATAGCGCGATTTTTCAGGGCTGGCTCTTCAAACCGGCTTCTTTCTCTCGCTGCATCTCCTTCATCTTTCTACTATCGTAAATCAGCACTACTGCCGAAGTTATAAGCCCTAGTATGAGGATGGTGTAGAAGAAAAGCCCCTGATAGTTGAGTTGGAATATGAGGTCCGCAAGCCCTGTCGCGCCGCCTATGTTCCCTGTGAAGGTCACATATGATGCTCCTTGCTGTCCCGCTGCCGTCCTGCCTTCGCTTTCATAGCGTGCAACAACTATGCATCCGCTGCTAACCTGGCTCGCGTTGACGGAACCAGAATTGCTGGTGGTGTTGCTTCCGCAGGCGCTTACCGATGACAGCTTGTATATAACACCGCCTGCTGACACATTCTGCGCGTAAGCGTAGTGCAATGCCTTGCCTGTCGGCGCGAATACCACTGGTAGCTCGCTGTTGCCATAAGAATAATTGTTAGAGTTGTAGGATACGTTGAGCTCGACTCCGCCCGATGCGTAATTGTCGCTTATGTCGGTGCTGAACGTCGCTCCGCTAGCATCGTATAGCCCTTCCACCGTGCAGTTGCCGGCTATTGAGTTGCCCGATATGCTGCCCGAGGTTACGTTCGACCCGCCCGTACACCCGTTGACTACTTTTGATAGCGAGTAATGCCCTGCGCTGGAACCGAACGAATAGGTGTAGGTTGCAGACCTGTTTACCGCGAGCACATACGGTGTTTGATAAGTTATGCCGTTTATCGCTACGGTTGCCCCACCGAATTCAAGCGGGAGTATGTAGTAGTAAAGCAGAAGGAAGATCGGTATTATGAGCATCGGCTTTAGGGAGCTGCGCATCTGTTCCGCAGCTATCGGCATCATCTCCTTGTTCTTAGCCATGATCGTCTCCTGGGGAGCCTTGTTCTTCATCATCTCCCTGAGCTCCTTGTTTATCTCATTCATCTTCAACCTGAGCTCCCTCACGTGCTTGGTGTTGACGAGCTTCCTCTGCATTGTCAAAGAGAGCCCAAGGTACAGCAGCGCTATAACGAGTATCGTTATCTCTGTGTAGAAAGGCATTACGATTGTGGGTAGCGCCAAAGAATTACCCTATCTACTTGAAGACCTCCTCAAGCACCTCCACGAATCTCTTGACTGACGTGTCAAGCATTCCCTGCTTGTTGTCTATCACATAAAGCGGTATGTTCAGTTTGAGCGAATAGTAGGAGAGCGATGAGAGGTTTATGGTGCGTTGCATGTCTATGAGCCTGCTGTCCTCCACCTCGCGCTTCCTGTTCTTATCATCCGCTGCCCTCCTTGTTAGTATGTCCTCTGTGCTCGAGTCTACGCACACTATGGCCTTGAGACCTTCCTTGAGCAGCATAGTCTCAGTGGCAGGCAGTCCCGGCACGTACCTGCCCTTCTGTTCGATAGAAGCGTGTGTGTCGACAACTACGTTACCTTCCATCCCTGCGATCGCGGAGAAAGTCGCCGTCCTCAGCTCGGTTATGCGTTCATTGGAAAGGTAACGTATCTCGTCCCTGTCCTTGGCCCAACCCTTCACCTTGACTATCTTCTCCATCAGGGTCCCGATAGTCACGTCATCGTACCTTATCTTTGCCAGCGCCTTGCTGCGCGCTATGAGCGTAGTCTTCCCAGCACCTGGGGTTCCGGTGACTATAATTACCTTGTTCGCCATCAAAGCACCGCTTGGTTAAGCGTGTATAAAATCTTGCAGAAAATATTTAACATTATGCGCTTCTTACGGAAATCATTTCTGCTTTAATGCTTCACGCACTATTGAAGCTATCTCTGTGTGTATCTCATCCTGGCTCCTGTTCGCGTTTATCACGTGATATCCTGTTTTCCCCCTGCTTATCCTTGAGTAGGCGGAGCGCAGTTTTATGAGCATCTTCTTGCTTTCGAATATCTCCTTCTTGCTGTTCCTTGAAGCGAGCCTCTTCTCGGCCTCCTCGGGCGTTATGTCGAGTATGAACGTAATGTCTGCCTTTGGAAACTTGCTGTTCAACTGTGTGAGCCATCCGATCTCAAGTCCGGAAGCAGCGCCGTATACCCTTGTTGAGTCTATGTATCTGTCAGTTATGACAACCGCGCCATGATTTATCTTTGGCAGGATGAAATTAGCGACATGCCATGCCCTGTCGGCAACGAATAGCAGCTGCATATATCTCGGATCTGGCTCATGACTTACTTCGACCAGCTCCTTCCTGAGCAGTACGCCTGCGCTGCCTTCCTTTGTGGGCTCCCTTGTCAGTTCTACTATAACCCCGCTTTTCGCCAAGCTTTCGGCCAGCAGCCTCGCCTGGGTGGACTTGCCAGAGCCGTCAATACCCTCAAAAGCTATCAACATTCAAACCAACAGTGAATTAATTCAAGCCGTGGAGAAAACCACGGCATAAATAAAAAAGGAAGAGGAAGGAAAAGAAAGGTCTAAGACCTTATTCCATGTCCCCTCCGCCCATGCCACCGCCCATCCCTCCCATGCCTCCGGGGCCGCCCGCAGGCGCCTTGCCCTTCGAGCTTATCATGTCGTCAATCCTGAGGATTATTTCGGCAGCTTCGCTTGCGCTGAATATCGCCTGCTGCTTCATTATCGTGGGTTCGAACACTCCAAGCTTGTTCATGTCCCCTATGGCGTTCCTGTAAAGATCCACGCCATAAGTGCTTCCGTCCTTGGTCTTGTGCCTGCTCCTGAGCTGTACTAGAGTGTCTATAGCATCCATCCCAGCGCTCTCCGACAGGGTCTTGGGTATTATCTCCATTGCATCGGCGAACTTCTGTATCGCGAGCTGCTCCCTGCCTCCAACGTCACCTGCGTAGGCTCTGAGCGAATTAGCAAGGTCTATCTCTATGCTCCCTCCCCCTATTACGTACTTGCCGTTCTCTATAACGCTGGATATCGCGCCTATGACGTCCGTTATGGCTCTCTCGAGCTCGTCCAGAACCTGTGTCGAGCCCGCCCTCACGAACAGAGTCACGCTCTTCGGGTCCTTGCATTTCTCCACGAAGACCATCTGCTCGCCGCTTATCTTGCGCTCCTCTACCACTCCTGCGAAACCGAGGTCGCTTGTGGTAAGGTCATCGAGGCTGGTAACCATCTTCGCGCCCGTTGCCCTGGCGAGCTTCTCTATGTCGCTCTTCTTGACCCTCCTGACTGCCATTATGCCCTCCTTCGCGAGGTAGTGCTGTGCGACGTCGTCTATACCCTTCTGCGTGAAAAGCACCTTCGCGCCGCTCTTCTTTATCTTCGCGACCATGTCCTTTAGCATGGTTTCCTCCTGCTGCAGGAAAGCCTGCATCTGCTCCGGAGATGTTATCTCTATCTTTGCTTCCGTCTCGGTCTTCTCGATCTCGAGCGCTACATCAAGAAGCGCTATCTTTGCGTCGTTCACGAGCTTCGGCATACCAGGATGCGCAACCTCTTTGTCTATGAGAACTCCGCTTATGAACTGCGTTTCTTCTATGCTGCTTCCTACCTTCTTCTCGACCTTGACGAAGTCATGGTCTATAATGTACTTCTTGCCAGTCGCGTCCTTGTTCATTACCTGCTTAACCGCCCTTATCACGAGCTTAGATATCTGGCCCTTTGTTGCCTCGTTGCCCACGTTCTTCGAGCCCAACGAAACCATCGCTATCTTCTGCAATGTCGCGTCATCCATGGGGTCTAGCGGCTTTGACCTTTCGCTCAGCACCTCTGATATCTTATCGGCGGCCATCTTGTAGCCCCTGACTATAGTTGTAGCGTGTATACCCTGCTCCAGCAGTTCGCCAGCGCCCTTGAGCAGCTCTCCTGCCAATATGACTACGCTGGTCGTACCGTCGCCTACCTGCTTGTCCTGGGTCTTCGCTATGTCTACCATTATCTTAGCGATAGGATGTTCGACGTTCATCTCTTCGAGTATGGTGGCCCCGTCGTTCGTTATTACGATGTCGCCAAGCTCGCTAACGAGCATCTTGTCCATCCCCTTAGGTCCCAATGTCGTCTTTACCGCGTTTGAAACCGCCACTGCAACAGCGATGTTGGTTCTCTGCGCGTCTCTTCCCAAAAGCCTTGACGATCCGTCCGGGAGCAACAGTACCTGTTGTCCGCCTAGTTGATTTTCTGCCATAGATTACACCCTTTAAACAGCAAATTTAGCTCAGTTGTAAAATTACAATAAAAAGCTGCATGCATTGTTCATATACATATATGCATACAAGTTTAGATTACGCATAAAAATATAAATACCTTGCTGTGGTCCTCTGTGTATCAAATTTTCGCAGATTGGACATCGTGCGGAATAAGACATAAACTAGCCCTTTTTGGCACCGAGCCCATCCAAGATAGGGTCGAACATCTTTAGTATGTCCTTGCTTTCCATCGATGGTATCCTGCCCTCGTCGCTGTTGGCGCTGAATGCTGTGTCCATCTTTACCGTGCCAAGCAACTTTGTGCCCAATGTGGCGACAACATCATCGGTGTTCTTGCTTGGCTTACCGCTCGACATATTCTCGACCACCCCGAGCAGCGCAACATTAAGGCGCCTTGCCATGAGCCCAGACCTGATCGAATTGACACCGGCTATGCGCTGCGGGTTCGTCACTATTACAAAGCCGTCAAGGTCCAGGACCTGCATTATTGTGAGCGGCGCGTCGGATGTGCCTGGCGGCAGGTCTATCACCAGATAGTCCAGCTCGCCCCAATCAGTGTTTTCGAAGAAGTCATAGAGCATCTTCACTATTATAGGGCCCCTCCATATGATCGGCTTCTGCGTATCGTCCACTATCATAGCCGTGCTCGCGGCCTTTATTCCGTACTTCTCAATTGGCTTTAACGGGAAGCTTGATACATCCATCATCCTGTCTATACCAAGGAACATGGATATGTTCGGGCAGTCTATGTCCGCGTCAAGCAGACCTACCTTGAACCCGCGTGCGCTCAGCGCATAGGCGGTATTTACCGAGACTGTGGTCTTGCCTACTCCGCCCTTCGCGCTGTAAATCCCGATCTTATGCTTCACGTTTGAGAGCTTCTCCTTTATCCTCTGCTTGGTCTTTATAACGCTCATGAACGATGGATGCGCACCTGGCGGCAACTGGTTCTTGTGCTGGCCCGTTTCTTCAATCTCAGCCATTTAAACGCTATCTATTGTTCATGAAAAGATTAAAAGGCAACCCTGCTTTTCGTATATGGATGTAAATCAACTTTTAATTACAGAATTAGCATGCTTCAAAAGCCAAAGCTTAAAATAATATGCGCCCATAAGATTAAATTAAACCTAATTATTATTGGTAAGGGGGTATTGGATGAAAATAAACGAATTAAAGGCAGGAGCTAGCAACGTCAGCATACAGGCGAAGGTAACAGAAAAGAGCGACCCTAGGGAAGTCATGTCAAAGTACGGGAAGAGGCTCAGCGTTGCGAATATAACTCTCGAGGACGAGTCCGGAACGATTGCAATGTCGCTATGGGGCGGAGACATAAACGAGGTCAACGTAGGTGACACTGTAGAAATAACTAACGGTTACGTCGGGGAATTCAGGGGGACGCCGCAGCTTTCAACAGGCAAGTTCGGCAAGATCAAGGTAATCGAGAAGGGCACAGGAGGCGGAAAGGGCGATGACACGGGCCCTGAAGATGCAGGAATGGATTCGGAAATGGAAGCAGACGAGTCCTGAATTTAATTTCAGTTTTTCTTGCTTTTCCTTTTTGCTAATCGCTTGAGCTCCTTAGCGGTAGGGTTCCAGTAGCGCAGCGTATAGAACAAGAACACGCCACCTATCAGGACTCCGAACCAGAGCGAAGCTATCCTAGTCATTATCGTTATGGCAGAGCTGTCGTACGCGTTGAAATGCAGCACGCTACCAAGCATAGCGACAAGCGCCCCGTCCGTCACCCCTATGTTGCCAGGCAACGAAGTTACCGATCCAATCACCTGGGCGGTGTAGTAGATAAGAACAGTATGGCCGAGCGGCACCACCGGAGCAACCAGCACGAATGATGTCTGTGTCACAGCAAGAATCACAAAATATAGAGAGAGAGAGTAGAGTATCGCTGAAGGTATCGTGAACATCATTGAAACCAGATATGTCCTTGGGCTGTTCAATTTGCTTTGGGAAGCGAAATACTCCTCGCCATAAATCGTGATCATCTCCAGATACTCGCTTTTTTTCATAAGCTTCTTTAGGAGCTTGAAGAACCAGTCGTTAAGCACGAAGAACGCAGGCATTATTGATATAAAATCGGCAACCACCACTATGAGCAAGAACTGGTTGAAATATACCGCAGCTGCAAGGGCCACCACTGCCATACCGAGAAAGTCTGTCACCGTGTCCATTGCAACTATGGGCAAAACCTGGAATACCTTTATTTTAGTTATTCTGCTAAGCGTGTAAGCGGTTACTACGCGGCCGATTTTTCCGGGCGTCAGGTCCATAGAGTAAAGTGACAGATACACCGCAAGGTTTTTCTTGAGCGAAACCTTTATCCCAAGCTTCCTCATGAAATAAGTCCACTTGCCAAAGCTTATAAGATAGCCTATGAAAACTGACAGGAATGCAAGTGCATAAAGATACAGGTTTGAGCTCAGTATCGCTTCAACGACCTGCTGTATGCCGCCGATAAATCCCAGAGCAATGAAAACGAGAAGGCTTACAAGGAAAACAATTCCCACAGTCCCTATGACCTTGTTTATCGCGCTCTTGTACTCCTCCGCAGTCATGCTTTTGGTATGGGTTATGGTGAACCAGAAGTTCCTCTTCTTCTTTCCAACCGCAGGTTTCTCATCCATGTGAATCATTCGCAGAAAGTCTTCAATCGCATAACGTCTTATGGGTTAAAAGATAAATACTTTAATAAACTGATTAATTAGGTAAGACAAGCTATATTTAACATCGATAGCCGGTTTTTAGATTGGTCTGATGCCGAAGATAAGCGTCATAATACCTGCCTTAAACGAGGAAAAATACATAGCGTATCCCCTGCTCGGCCTAGCGAGGCAGTCGTTCAAGGACTTCGAGACAATAGTGGTCGACGGGGGCAGCAAGGACAGGACCAGGGAGATCGCAAGGAAGTATCATGCCAAAGTGATCACTGAACATCGCCCCGGCATAGGCCTAGCAAGGAATTCCGGCGCGAAAGTCTCCAAGGGAAGGATACTGGTATTCCTTGATGGGGACACAAAGCCTGGCAAGCACCTGCTCATGGACTACTACGAGGCAATGTCAGGCGATGCGATAGCGGCAACAGGCCCGATATACCCTTTGGAAAAGACCAACAAGCGCATATCTATCGGCTACAAGATAGTCTCCATCGTGATGGTTAAGCTGAGCATAAAGCTGGGCATGCCGAGCGTAGTCGGCTCGAACTTCGTTGTACGCAAGGACGTCTTCCTGAAGGTCAAGGGCTTCAATTCAAAGCTTATGACTTATGAGGACTGGGACCTTTCTATAAGGCTCAAAAAGTACGGTAGAATAAAGTTCGTGGACAGCGCCTATGTGCACACAAGCGCGAGAAGGGTGGCTGCGTGGGGCATAATCAAGTATTTCACCTATCACGTAGGCAACATGATAAGGTACACATTCACCAAGACTGCGAAAAGCGATTACGGATACATAAGATGAGCCGTAGGCAAAATGATAAGCCGTCAGACCGCGATGCTCTTAAGATAAGGCGCATCACAAACATTCGCCGGCTTGTCGTGTGTCATTGCACATATCTGTGCGGTGAAAACGTTCGCGGCGCCTATTATCGAGAGCGACTGGGTTGTATTGACATCGGTAAGGTTCGCTATCACACCTTGCCAAGTATGTTGGTATACGACCTGCGGGTCTATCGGAGCCCCTCCCTGGACCGATATGTTACCGAAATCTATGAATGGTATGCCGCCCTTGTCTGGTTCGTTTGGATTGTTAAGGTCAACCTGGTTAAAAAGCTGGTTTTCAAACGCTGTCGGCGTCTGCAACACCTCATAACCGTCCAATCCTGAGCTATAGTTGGCGGGTTGGTTTGTGGTCTCCTCAACAGACACGAGACTTACAACATTGCTAGAGTACGTCGAGTTGTAGAAAGTGAAAGTCGGGCTGCTTGCATAAACGTCGCTTGCACTTGACGTCATATAGTGCAAAGATGTGAACGTCCCGAACCGCATAAGCGCAAGCACCACACCCCATCTTGTCACTGCGCAGTAAGGGCAGAACTCTGCACCTATGTATACTATTGCGGGCGTGCCGTTGAATGTGAGGGGGGTGAGGTTGCTTCCGGCTCTCACAGGGCTGCTGCTTACCAATCCTACTCCCACCTTGGCCGCAAGTGTGGCGTTGTTCGCTATGTTGCTGAGCTGCGACAGAACCGTTGCATTGACTGGGCTATTATCGAATTCTGCGAGGGCAGAATAAGTTGGCTCGCCATTCAGGTAAGAAAACGCAACTCCGGCCATTATGACGAGTATTACTATGCCTATGTAAATAAGTTTACGGTTTGCAGTTCGCTTTCCCTCAACTGTACTATTAGCTACTGCGCCATGCCCGCGCATTTCCTTTTCAGCCTTTAAAACATCATTTTTTACATCAGTGCTTGCAGCTTCCATAAAAATCACACGTTATGACAAACTTATTGCATATAGCGCCGAAATCATTATATTTACTAAGCAATTTGCAAACTAAAGCTTTTATACTAATCGCAGGCAGCAATCGACTATTTTATCGCTGCGCTAGGGATAATCTTTTTTACAATGTTATTCACGACCCCGTTTATCCTGTCCTTGTAGCGTAGCAGTGCATAAGATACTGCAATGCTGATCAAAACACCGGCTATCACGTCTGTAAGGTAGTGTTCGCCAAGGTACACTCTCCCAAACAGTATAAGGAGCAGCCATACTAGATAAAGTATCCTCAGGTAATTGTACTTCCTGAGAAAGAGCGTAAGGCCGCTAAGCACAGTTGCATGCGCGCTAGGGAACGAGAAGCTAGTCTCGCATAAATTTGATGGTATCCAAGTTATCTCTCCGACTATGGAGCATGGCCTTGGCTCCATCACTATAAATTTTATTATATCGGCTACTACATATAGCAGCACGGCGGCCACGATAAAGGAAAAAGCGTCCATATCCTTCTTGAAGTACAAGTAAAGCGCAACCAGCGGTATGACCACAAGGAAGCTGCCTGATAGCGCCGACATTATTGCGGTAAGCGTAGTGCTCGAGAGCCCATTTGCTACCTGGAATGCCCATACGTTTATACCAAGGCTGCTGACATTATATGCTTGCAAAATGATTTGCATCAATATTGGCCCGAGTGCCATTGAATCTACCAAAACCAGTTAAGATTGCCAAATCAGATGCACATACTGTTGCATAGCGTGCAAAGTCTGGCATCCGATGCTGCACAAATAAGTTTATATAGATAAAATTAAATAGTGAAAGGGCAAGGGGTTGTGGCGTAATTTGGCAGCGCAGCGGACTCCAGATGTTTATTAACTTTTGAGCTAAACGCGATGATGAGAATCTGGAATGCAAATTCAGTGGAAGTAATCCGCTAGTCAGGGTTCAAATCCCTGCAACCCCAAACTTTTCTATCAAGCCTTCAATGGTAAGTATTATCTTGGCAAATTATCTAGTCTCTCGAATACTTCCTGAAGACGCTGCTCATCCTTACGATACCCAAGTACCTATTGTGATCCGCCACAGCGCACCATGTGGCTTTGTTTCTTACCATTGCCTTCCATGCTGCATCCGCCGTGCTATCCATTGGTACATGTTTTATCCGCTTTAACACTGAAACTACTTTACCGTGCTCATTATTTTCACTCATGCGCACCACATCTTCAAGATACGCCGCACCAAGCAACCTGCCGCGCCCATCGACTATTGGTGCGGATGCCATATCATTGGTCTTCATGAATTCCTCAGCGAAACCTGGTCTTGCATCTGGTTTAAGCGCCATGTTCCTTGTAATTACTCTATTCACCTTTACTTTCTTCATAAGTGGGCTGTAATACTCGCTTATGTGGGCTGGCGAATCTAGCCGGGTAGCTACCTGGGCCCTGTATATAGAATCCTTACCAGACACTATCAGCGCTATTGCTATGCTGAACATAGCGGCCGGAAGCAGCGCTATTGTACCTGTCATCTCGATTACCATAACAGTAACGGCTATCGGGACCTTCCCTGCAGCGCCAAAAAACGAAAGCATTCCTATCACAGCGAATGCCCCAACTAGCGATATCGGCATAAGTTCAGGGAAAAATGTGGCGAATAATAGCGCAATGCATACTCCTATTGAGCTGCCTGCGAACATTCCAGGTGCAAACACACCTCCGGATCCGCCTGATGCGACCGAAGCCGAAGCCGCCACCATCTTCATTATCGCCAGCACTAAGAAGAACAGCACTAATGGCATCCCAAATGTGTTCACAAATGCATTAAAGTCACCCGACATCATCAATTGCATCCATCCATAACCTATGCCTGCAACTTCTGGAAATGCCAATACTATGGCGCCTGTGCCTATGGCACCTATTGCGGGTTTCATATAATTCTTTACTTTTAGGTCCCTGAACTTTTCACGCACAAAGTAGAACATCTTTATGTAAAACCTAGCAAAAGCACCGGTGAATATGCCTACGACTACCAAAAATGGCAGTATGTAAGGCGTGAATACGTAATTCAATATACTAGAATTTATCTCGAAGATGGGGCTGTAACCTGCAAAAGCTCCAAGTATGGTGTAACCAATCACGCTTGCTATTATTGATGGGAAGATTACCTCGGTTTCCATATCCCTCCTGTACAATATCTCAGCCGATAGAAGCGCTCCCCCAAAAGGTGCTCTGAATATCGCTCCTATTCCTGCTCCCATAGCTATCGCAGTCATATTCCGTCTGTCGCTCTTGCTTATATCCAAATACTTGGATATAATATTGCCTATCCCGGCAGCGACCTGCGCAGTAGGTCCCTCCCTGCCTGCGCTCCCCCCACTGCCTATAGTCAATGCTGCAGTCAGCAGCTTTACAAGAGGCACTCTGCGTCTTATATTGCCTCCTTCATTATGGTATGCATTTATTACCGCATCGCTACCGTGCCCCTCCGTTTCAGGCGCGAATTTGTAAACTATAACGCCCGATATCAATGCACCTACGAATATGCTAACAGGAAGAAGCCAATAGTTCTGCACAAAGAACGTATACGCCAATGAGCCTCCCTCACCTACCGGAAGCGGCAGATTGTACCCTACAAAATCTGACATAAAGAGATCCTGTACCAATATGATCCCATAATATATCGCTATTGATACGAATCCTACTACTATCCCTATTATTATGCCTATTATCGTCCATTTCTTCAATGAATCCATGTTGCGAAGGTTAAGCATGAAACAGCCTCATCCAAAAATCTATATTGAGCAGCAGCTTTAAACAAGCTCCCTTTCCATCAAAACCTTTACTGCAACTCTTGTCCACCAAATTTTGAGGTGCCAGTCCGCAGTTGCTAAATATGTAATTAATCTGAGGGTTTCAGTAAAAGTGTACAGGAATACATGGTATAGACAGCCGAAGGCATAGCAAAACGTCAATTTTACTCAGAAATTTGACATGCACTTTTGCCCGCCAAATTTTCATGCATCAATATGTAGAAGCGCGAATACAGCTTAATCCTACTACTTAATTTGTGTGAGTATGTCACTAAACTCTTACTGCAAGAACATTAGCATAAGACTAGACCCCGTAGCAGATTCTGCGTATGTGGCTATAGTTGCGTCAGTTAACATGAAGCAAGCCCAAATGCCATATCAACTCCTGCATATTGCGTCCCAGAATTGCTGCAACCATTTGATGAACTCACCGACCACGAGTAACTTCCCATAAAATAATCGCCGAATTCATAAGATGTAGTCGAGCTGCTAAGTTTACCACTGGAGCTGCCATCCCATATTGCGGTCCATGTATCCCCATTTGGGAGACCGTATTGACTAATTACAACTTCACATGTATAAGGGCCGGCATTAATTGTACTACCTGCTTGGGCATAACCCAATTCGCTAGTGCAACCATTTGTGCTGTCCGCCCCGCTGTCTGCGTAAGGGAAAGAGTACGCTATTATATAATTGCCCGGAGGAGTTGACCAACTCTTTGAATCGGATATTGTGGAAGGAGGTATCACTCCAGAGACAGAATTCCCATCGTACGACATACTAACGGTGTAGTAAGCGGCATTACTTGGGCTATTAAGGTCATTCAGATTCAAAGTTGTTACACATGGGGCCGTTAATGAGAATACTATATTTTCTGGTGAGCCAGCAGGTAAAGAGCTAGAAGCTGGGTTGGGGGAATAAGTCGCAGTGCCGCCACCTCCACACGCTATTGACACTGAAGAGACACTAAAAGAATAAGAACCGGGGCTTGTGGAAAAGCTGATTGTTGAGGTATCTGAAGACTGTGTTTCACCATCGTATGTAACTGACCATGCTGCACTGGCTGGCAATCCGGATTGTGTGAAAGTTGTCATGCATGTGGATGAAGATTCAGTGAAGGTTATGGTTGTCACTGAATTGTAATACTCGGCGTAGCCACTCAATTCTCCTGAATTTGAAGTACCCTGATAATTAGAGTTACTGTAAGCCGTCGGGTAATACACAGTCGTGCATCCTGCGGATGTCACTGATACTTGGGATACGCTGAAACTAAAGTCGTCATACATATAGCTTGATGAATAAGAGTTGCTTTCATTAAATGATACGCTTACTTGCGTTAGAAAATTGGTGCTTGACGCTGATTGGGTATACGCGCCATAAGTCACTGACCAAGTATACGTGCTGCCAGATGGCAAACCCGATTCCTGAAATTCAGCATAACAGTTTGAACCACACCCACCTCCTCCAGAAGGCTGCACAGTAGACGTCGAAGTGGAGCTTGTAGTTGCTGTTGAGCTTGTAAGAGTAGACGTCGAAGTGGAGCTTGTAGTTGCTGTTGAGCTTGTAATTATCGATATGCTGGTCGAAGAACTTGTAGTAGATATATATGTGGTTGTAAATGTAGTGACGCTATCAAGCGAAGCGCCGCTGTTCCTCACGTTTATCGTACCCAACTTCTGGTAGTTAGTAGGCGTTGTGCATGGCAATGAAGTACAGTAGCCCAGCCAAATATATCCATTGAACTGCTGCCCGACGCTCGCATTGGTTGGTATTCCGCTGATGTTAAACCTCTGCGCACCGTTTATCGGTGAGTTTATGAAGTCTACTGTCGCGAATTGGCCGGAGTTGAGCCTGCCAAGTTCTACCGCGTTAGCGGCAGAGAAGTTCTGCGGCAGTCCCGATGCATCAGACAGTTGACTCTGCGATGCGACGAACACCCAGTCACCGTAATACAACTGGCCCGAGTCCTGTGATATGGTGAAAGTTATAGTGTTAGAAAGGTACGTAGGATTAGAACAGGAGTACCCCTGCTGCGCTATGCATACGTCTGGGCCTGCTGTGCCTCCTCCTATCAGCCCAAGGGACACTAGTATGCTGAGCACTATCGCTATAATCAGTATAGCCCAACCATACGTAATCAGATACTCGATCGTCGACTGTGCAGTGACCTTTGTTGCGCGGTTCTTATATGATTGGGAATCGTTATAATAGTTTAATTGCACCTTCCTCGTGGGCATTGAAACACCGCGTTTAAATGTGAAAGCAGGCTGGTGCGATTGTTTTTTGCGTGAAAAAATGCGTACTGCCAAAGTCATGCTGTTCACGTGCGCTTAGAATCACTCACAAAACTATATGCAATTTTAACATCTTGGGTCGCAAATGCGTACATAAGTTTGTCCCCTATGGCGCGCAACATACCTTCAAGTTTGTCATTATACAGTACAGCCCGCCGCCAGCCATCATGCTCTATTTCCACAATATAAACCCATGTACCGAGTTGACTGCTAGCCTCATTGTCTATTTTTATGTCTACTGAAATGAGCTTTCGGATTTCTGATGGCAACGCGTCGACCATTTCTTTGGCTTGTTTAAGCGCATTGTATGCAGAAGGAATCGGCGCAGGGACAGAATAGCGATATGATCCAAAAATCACACCCCTATCAGGGAGTTCGCTGTACTTGAATCCTATGTCTAGTTTGCTGCTGAGCAGCGCCTTTACCAAGTGCTTTTGTCTCTCACTCAGTTCATACTCCTGTTGATTCTGGGTTACATGGTATTCTATGCATTTTGTAGCCATCAAAATCCCGTTTATATGCCAAACAATCTTATGATATTGGTAAGAATGTATTTAGCTTTTATGACACAAATGGTACTAATTTAAGCTAAACTGCAACATATGTGACATAATGACCATAGCCGATACTGTAAGGATGTACCTGATTAGTAGGCCGCACACGCTACTGGCCGTAGAAAGCAACATAGTGAATTACAGCGCGCTTGCAAGGGAGATATGCAGTGCGCTCAACATAAACAATTACGCCGCGGTAAAAGCTTGTATATACCGGTATGCGGTTAAGACACGCAGAATCAATGAGAATACCGAAAGGCGTTCTTTGGATCTGTTCTCCGGCAATCGCCTGACGCTGCTGGATGGTATAGCTGTAATAATATCACGCGAGGAATTGAACGTCAAGCACAACGCCGAGGTAAGGCTTGGGTCTTATTACGCTTACTTCGCTGAGAGCGGTACAGCAAGGAAGATGACAAAAACTGATAAATCGAAAATAATAAAGATAAGAGACTCCTGTTCTGCGCTGGTACTTTACTCCGGTCCACAACTAGAAAACGCAATTGGAGCCCTGTCGTTCCTTACATCGTTGTTGGCCGGGCAGAACATAAACATCATAGAAACAATATCGTGTTATACAGAGACAATCTTCGTCGTCGACAGGAAGGATGCTTTCAGAAGCTACGAATTGCTCTCGGCTTTGACAAGAATGCACTGAGTTGCTATAATCGTGATTACATAATAGCGTATTCAGTCTACATTGGTGCGTGATTAGTATGAAAATAGGTTTTCTTGCATGGTAACACCGTAGTAAATCGCTCAACACTCGGCACTTCAATCATATGTGTACGTTGTGAATCCAAGTATTAGTAGCCGGAGTTGTATTACTTTTCATGGTGCTGTAAAAGGTAAAATAACGTGGCCAAATATGCGCAAAACAAAAGTGAGCTTTAGTACCTAATAATTTAGAAAACCTTTTAAGGTTTTAATGCGAGCATAATAACGATTCTTATGGGTCTTTTACTAGATATAATCGGCATTGTGATAGTGCTGATACTGGTATTCATAGTAATACTATACAACGGTTTCGTGCAGAAGAGGAACAGGGTGCAGGATGCATGGGCGCAGATCGAGGTTCAACTGAAGAGGAGATACGACCTGATACCTAACCTGATAGAGACAGTCAAGGGCTATGCCAAATACGAGAAGAGCGTCTTCACGCAGGTCACGCAGCTCAGAAGCTCCCTGGTTACCGGCTCGGTCCAGGACAAGGCCCAGGCGAACAACATGCTAAGCTCTACGCTGAAGTCCATTTTCGCAGTCGCAGAGAACTATCCGGATCTTAAGGCTTCTGATAACTTCAAGAACCTGCAGCAGCAGCTTGCCGATACAGAGGACCGCATAGCTTTCGTAAGGACTTCATACAACGATTACGTGCTCGACTACAACAATGCGCTACAGGAGTTTCCTGGCAACGTATTCGCTGGCATGCTCAACTTCCAGAAGGGTGACTTCTTCCAGGCCCCTCCTGAGGCAGAACAGCCGGTCAAGGTCGACTTCAGCGACCTAGGCGGATCCCAGCAGACACAGCCGTCCGCTCCGGCATCTTCAAGGAAGGGTGCGAAGAAGCCCAAGGCCCCGCCATCGAGCTAGCTAAAGTGAAAATAAATGGCTAGCTTCTTCGATGAAATAGCAAGGAACAGGCTAAAGTCGATAATACTGATGCTACTATTCGGAGTGCTGTTCACTTTCATAATATTCTTCGTAGTTCTGTTGCTTGGCGGTGGCATAGCCGGACTCTTCGTAGGCGCAGCGCTTGTGTTGCTGTATGCGTTGTTCGTATACTTCACTGGCGACAAGCTTGTGCTGAAGATGTCTCACGCCAAGGAAGCCGACAAGAACGATTACTCAGTGCTATACGGCATAGTTGAGGGCATTACCTCCGCAGCTCTGCTGCCAATGCCAAAAGTTTACATAATAGATGATCCTAACCCGAACGCATTCGCTACGGGGCGGAACAAGAAAATATCTGCAATAGCCGTTACCACAGGCCTGCTCAGTATGATGAACAAGAGGGAGATAGAGGGCGTAATAGCACACGAGACATCACACATAAGCAATAATGACATACAGTTCATGATGATTGCGGTTATCTTCGCAGGCGCGATAGGCATAGCTGCAGCTTTCATAAGGACAATGTTCTTCTTCGGTGGCATGCCAATAGGGGGCCGCGGCCGTGGAAACTCCGGCATCATACTCCTAATAGGTCTTATAGTTGGCCTTCTCGCACCTTTGTTTGCGATGCTCATAAGGCTTGCCATATCAAGGAGGCGCGAGTACATGGCAGACGCAAACGGCGCCAGGCTGATCAGGGATCCTCAGGGCCTCGCCTCGGCTCTCAAAAAGATACAGGCTTATACGGCAAAGCCGGCAGCCAGGCCTGTTAAGAACGCGAATGAGATAAGCGCACCGCTGTACTTCTCAAACCCGCTCAACGGAAAGAGTGTAAGCAACCTCTTCTCAACGCATCCTCCGATAGACGAGAGGATAAAGAGGTTGGAAAGCATGTATTGAGCAATTCGCATAACAATATATTCGTTCGCTGCTAAAACGAATTAGTGACATATTTGATCCTCATACTACTCTTCCTTGAGATTTTAATAGCTAGCATTGTGGCCGGGTTCTTTGGGGCAATAGCGGGGCTGGGCGGGAGCATAGTAATAATCCCTGTGCTGACGCTTCTCTTTGGGTATCCTATCGTATACGCGACAGGGGCTGGCCTGGTGGCGACTATCGCCACCTCGAGCAGTTCTGCGAGCTACTATGTGAAGAACAAGATCTCCAACATAAAGATAGGCATGTCGCTCGAGATAGCGACCACCGCAGGCGCGATAATAGGTGCATTGATATCGGCGTTCCTTTACGCTAGCCATCTCACATACCTGATATTCATAACGTTCGGGATAGTCCTGATACTCACCATAATACCAAACCTCAGCAGGCTTTCATTGGAAAAATTTGAGAGGGTGGCAGCAAAGCCCGACTGGTCCACCGAATTCTTCCAGTTGCGCGGCGAATATTTCGACCCACAACTCAACAGTAATATAACCTATATGGGGGTCAGGTGGTGGCTTGGCGAAGCAATCATGTTCGTTGCAGGCGTGCTCTCCGGCCTTCTAGGCATAGGTTCCGGCGTGCTCAAGGTTCTTGGCATGGATGGTGCAATGAAGCTGCCGATAAAAGTCACTACCACAACAAGCAACTTCATGATAGGCGTTACTGCGGCAACCGGCAGTGCGATATACTGGTCACTCGGTTACATACAGCCTTTTGCTGCGGCTTCAACTGCCATAGGCGTTGTGATAGGTTCATACTTTGGCTCTAAGTTGCTGCCAAACATGCACGGTAACAGCATAAGAATCATATTTCTGGTCATACTAGGCTTCGGCGGCATAGAAATGATATTAAGAGGGTTTGGGGTGGCATAATGACTATAGAGAATGTTATGAGCATGGGGCTAAAGATCGGGGTTACTATCAGCGTACTCCTAATAATGTTCGGCGTAGTCTTGCTGTTCTCAGAATCAAGCAGCGGCAGTCTATCAATAAATACCATAGCGCTAAGCAATTCTTCCGTTAATTCCGCGTCGTTTAGCCTTGGCTCTGTTATCAAAGATACGATGCGGTTACAGGGTCTTGGATTCATATTCCTGGGGCTTGCAGTACTCATAGCAACTCCTGTAGTAAGAGTTATACTATCCATACTGTTTTTCGTAGAAGAGGAGAATTGGCTATACGTATTTATAACGATCCTGGTGCTTTTCAATCTCCTCTTCGCCATACTTATAGTTCCCAGCCTAATAAGCACAAAGGTCGTGGTGCCTAGTTAAACCATAAGAAAGTCGCTTTCGCTATACGCTTAGCGGTTTTACTCCGAGGTACCTGTGCCTGCCCATAATCGAGGCTTCAAAAGTCCGGCTGTCGAATCCTGCGTCCTTCATTATCTGTACGAACTTGTCCTTCTCGAATAACCCGAGTTCCTGGACATCCACGTAGTAGTCTATCCCCCTATTGGCTTCGGCTACAAGATAATGCTCTTCTAGGATAGATACGTTACCACGTATCCTTGAAAAGCCGAGCCTGGCTATCTTTAGCCCTTCAAGCTCGGAGGTCCTGAGGTGCACCTTGCCGACCTTGAACTGTTTTCTGGTAAACCAGCCATCTATTATCAGCACGCCGCCTGGCTTTAGCATGTTGTAAAAATTTGCTATTGTCATCTTCAATTTTGCATATGTTTTGACATAGCCTATTGCGCTGAACAGTACCACTATAGCGTCGAACTTAGCGCCTAAACTTAAGCTCATCATGTCGCCTCTGATGAACTTAACGCCCTTCACCCTGTCCCTCGCTATCCGCAGCATCTCTTCATTAAGATCCACGCCTGTGCAATCGAAAGATTTCTTGAGGTATAAAAGATGCCTCCCTGTCCCACAACCTACGTCCAGTAACGAATTGCCATCAGATTTCTTATACTTCCTTATGAGCGCGTTCAGTTCCAGAGCTTCATTTCTGTAGTCCTTAAAAGAGTAGATCGTATCATAATACTTGGCTAACTCCTTGTACTGTTTCATTGTGCCCATTGCATCACCACAATAAGATAACATGTCATTTCTTTATGTTTATTAAGTTTGCTTGACATTAATAAATCGGATGATTATCTGTCCAAAGGCAATAACACAGTAGTATGCAACTGGAAGGCGTACCTCGGCGTCCAGGAATCGATAGATCTAGCATCGGCACTTTCTAAGTGGTCTAGAGAAAACGAGCATTCCTCTGATATAATAGTATCACCATCCCATGCATCTCTTTATCCTGTAGCAAAACTGCTTGAAGGCGCTGGAATAAGCTTATGCGCCCAGAACATTGATATCGAGAAGCCCGGAGCCTATACCGGTGCGCTATCCGCGGACCTATTAGAGGAGATAAGGTGCAAGTATGTTATGCTGGGGCATTCGGAGATACGCTCAGGCAAATCATTGGGCGTGCCAGAAGACGATTCCCTCATATCCAAAAAGTTTGCAGTCTGCATGCGCGGCAAACTCAATCCTATACTATGCATAGGCGAAACGATGCAGGAGAGGAGCTCCGGTAAGACGCTTGAAGTACTGAAACGCCAAACATTGGTCGGCATGGGAAAAATGCCCGATAAGATTCCTGCATCAAAAACGATTTACTTAGCATACGAGCCGGTTTGGGCGATAAGCTCCAATAAGACAAAAGAGACAGCCATACCAGATCAGATAAACAAGATTGTGACGAAGCTGCTCGATGCGGTAGAGAAGGAGTCCGGCACTAATATCTTGTCGCGTATAAAGATACTTTATGGAGGCAGTGTTGATTCAAGAAACATAGCATCATATGCCAGCCAAAGCGAAATAGACGGTGTGCTTATAGGCGGAATGAGCACGAGCATCTCAAAGATTACTGCCATGCTAAAAGAAATAGAGGCTAAGTGATCGGAAGCGGCATCTTGCGCTTCCGCAGTAGCTCTTCCTCCTCCACGCTCAGCTTTATCGATAACCCGCTCTGCTTTTTAACAAGGTAATTCAAGTGGTTAAGGTAGCACGCGTACGCATCCTTATTCCCCTTGCTGATCTCATACCTGTATATCTTGCATAAGTTGCACTCATGGATTCTTTTCGGGGTTGAATCCGATCCGTAAATCTGTATTATTACGTCCCTATTCTTGTTTGCAGCCAAAGCCTTCACTAAAATTTAGTATTGGTGTGCTGTTAATATAACTGTTTAGTTGCATGCCGAAACGCTTAAAAGCAGTTTATGCGCCCAACCTTGCGTAAGCCAGATTTAACTGTTTCCGAAGCTACCCGAAGACAAGGCCGATAATGTGGATATATCTCTAATAACTACGATAATAGGTCTAATGGCCGGTTCATTGACCACGTTCTCATATTTGCCACAGCTGATAAAGGCCATAAAAACCAAATCCACGAAGGACCTTTCCACTCACTGGCTGTATGCGCTTACAATCGGCCTTTTCTTCTGGATAGCGTATGGTTATCTCATATCTTCAATACCAGTTGTATTGTTCAATGTGATATTGGCTTTCATAACAATCTGGCTTTTAGTACTTAAGGCGAAATACAAGTGAAACTGACGGTCTTAGGATTCGCAGATAAGTCTCCAAGCGAATCGTATCAATAAATAATAATATTGCGCCTCGAAGGAATAAGCATGGAAGTTAAAGCCCCAGGCGTGGTCAAACTACTTGGCGAACACGCCGTAGTATACGGGAAACTGGCTTTGGCGGTAGCAATAGACGTTTACGCAAAAGTGTCAGTAGAGCAGAACGGCACGAGCGGCATTGAAATAGTGCTCTCCGATCTTGGGAACCGATCAATGGAATTCAAGGAGGACGAACTGGAAGAACTTTTCGTGAGTTTCAAAGCGAGGTCGAGCCTGAAGGAATACATCGAACAGAATTCGGCAATATGGCCGGCGATTCTTCCTTACGCCACGATAACATCAAGGCTTATCTCACAACTTCACTTAAAGACAGGCGGGCTGCGCCTTTCAATAAATTCCGAAATACCTGTTCGGAAGGGCTTTGCAAGCAGCGCAGCCTGTTCCGCTGCATTTACTGTCGCGCTCCTTAATGCCTCAAAAGCTAGCGTAGACGACCGCACGGTGATCGAGCTTGCGAGGGATGGCGATCGTGTCATACATCAAAGCGAGGGTGCCGGGGCGATAGATGTAAGCACGTCATATTACGGGGGATACGTGAGCTACAGCAATTCAACCGGAGCACGTAAAGAGGAAATAGAGGCACAGATACCCCTCCTTCTGGTGGATACGGGCCCTAAGAAAAGCACCGCAGAAATGGTAGGCAAGGTAGCCGAGCTTTACAAGGATGACAAGGCCAATACCGAAAGCATGCTGAACGAGTTGGAAAAATGTTCTATAAATGGGATTCGCGCATTGAAGGCAAACGATATGGTAAAACTTGGAAGTTGCATGTTCGAGGCGCATTCTGTACTATCAAAACTTGGCGTATCGAGCGACGGTCTCGACAGTTTTGTCGGGTTCGCCAAGCAAAATGGATTTTATGGGGCAAAGCTCAGCGGAGGAGGCGGAGGCGGCGGAGCTATCGGTCTATGTAAGAATCCAGACAAGATGGCTGCGCTGGCAAGCAAATCAAGATTCGCAGCTTCTAAGATAGCTACAACGATGATCGGGGCAAGGAGCTTCTATTTAAATAAATCAGGTAAATAAGATTTTAGTGCGATATTATGTTAGATAAGATATATACGGCGCGCGGCTCCCCAAACATCGCACTGATAAAATATTGGGGGCGCAGGGACGACGCCTTGAACCTGCCAAATAACTCTTCAATAAGCATGACTTTGGACGATAACCTGAACACCACAACCAGCATAATATTCTCTGATAAGATAAAGTCAGATGCAGTATATATAAACGGGTCAAGGCAGGACAGCGGTGCTCTCATGAGCGAGAAGTTGAGCTTCACAATCAGCATAATAAACAAGATGAAAGAGCTGGCAGGCACGAAGTCTAATTTCTTAATGGTCTCAAAGAATTCGTTTCCATCGGATGTCGGTCTCGCTTCGAGCGCTTCTGGAGCCGCTACGCTTGTTTATGTTGCAAACACAGCGCTTGAATTGAAGTTGCCGGGGAAGGAGCTCTCAAAAATAGCAAGGCAAATAAGTGGAAGCGCATGCAGGAGCATTTTCGGCGGGATAGTAAGATGGGACAGGGGCTTGATGCCGGATGGCTCGGACTCATTCGCCGAGCAGATAGTTCCAAAGGAGTACTGGGCAGACCTTATCGATGTTATAGCGATAACGAGCCAGTCGAAGAAGAAGGTGCCATCGAGCGAGGGCCATAAGATTACGGTAAAGACGAGCCCGCTATACAGGAATAGGCCTTCATTCGCAGAGGACGGCGTAAAGAGGTCAATCGATGCGATAAAGAAGAAGGATTTCGACACTCTTGCAGAGCTCATAATGCGTGACAGCAATAACATGCATGCCACCATGCTGGATTCGTGGCCGCCTATAATGTACCTCAATGACGTTTCAAGAGAGATAATCAATGCGGTTGATGGGCTCAACAAGGCACACGGGCAGAACGTAGCTGCGTACACTTTCGATGCAGGGCCAAACGCTCATATAATAACGCTGCAGAAGCATTCCGCAGAAATAAAAGAGGCGCTGTCAAAGATACCAGGCGTCCAAAACGTTATGGTTTCAGAGATGGGTTCAGGGCCAAGCATTTCTGAGGAGCGCCTCATAAGCGACGAGATGCTGGCTGCCAACGAAACCGCATAACGGGCTACGGTACTATGAGGGTGCCCGATTTCCTCTCAAGTATATCGTCGAGCTTGAAAAGGTTCCCGATGTAAGCCTCTTTTCCTCCGTTTTCTATGAATTTTATGCAAGCTTCAACCTTTGGCTTTATGCTGCCGCTCTGGAAAGAATCGAGCGATTTTGAAAGTTCGCCAGCCTTTATCTTGATAATTTTGGAGTCCTTATCGTAATAGTCCCTGTAAACGTACTCTGCATCCGTTAAGATTATCAGCTTATCCGCCCCAAGCTCGTCTGCTATAACCTGGCTTGTTAGGTCCTTGTCTATTACGGCGCTCACTCCTTCAATGATGTTTTTACTCTTGGCTACCGGTATGCCGCCTCCGCCGCCTGCTATAACCACTCTGCCATCGTCCAATAGCCGCCTTATCGCATCAATTTCCATTATCTCCAATGGTTTAGGTGATGCCACAACGCGCCTATAAGAGCCTCCTTGCTCCACATAATCGAATTTTCCTTCCTTTAACTTCCCATCCAACTCGTCTTTAGAATAAAACGGGCCCACGGGCTTAGACGGCCTGCTGAAAGCAGCATCCTTAGCATCAACCAATACGTGCGTAAGTATAACTCCTACGCCTATCTTAACCCTTTTTCTCTTGAGTTCATTTGCTATGGCGGATTCCAGCATGCTTCCCACGAAAGCCTGCGTCTCAGCCGTGAGTATATGCAAAGGGAGCGGCGATACTGACGCGCCCGCATACTCGTTCCTTAAAAGCTCCTCCCCTACTTGGGGGCCGTTCCCATGAGTTATAACGAGCTTTATCTTTCGCCTAGAGATCAGCGAAGCGATGCTTTTTGCCGATTCCTTAACATTCTTGTATTGGTTGGAAAAGCTGGCCTCTTCGCCACGCTTAAGTATTGCGTTACCGCCCAGCGCAAGCACGACAACCTCCATAAGCTCACTATAATCGCAAATAAATATAACTCTAATAAGCAGTAGGCTATAAAGTCTTATACCAAAGAGATGCCGCATGATTAAACTAATAATATTCGATGTCGGAGGAGTAATAATACACTTCAATGACGAGCTATATAAACACGATATAACAAAAAGGTTCGGCATAAGCTACTCCGCCCTGTCAAAAGTCATCGATCCGTTGCTTTCCGAAATGGACGTTGGCGGAGCCTCGCTAGCGCAACTTGAAAGCGCAATGCACAAGAAGTTCGGCCTGAGCAAAAAGGATCTGGCCTGGAACGAGACCTACCAGAAAATCGCAAGAGTGGACTACAAGATGATAAGCCTGATAAGGAGGCTGTCCAAGAGGTATAAGATAGCCATGTTGACCAACACGTGCAGGAGCCGGTACGTTTACTCGCTCAACAGGTTCATAGATAAGGATATCTTCCACGGTAGGTTCGCTTCGTGCTACCTCCGCATGAGGAAACCAGATAAACAGATATTCGATCACGTGATTAGTATGATGGGCTGCGGCCCTGACGAAGCGCTGTTCATAGACAATATGAAAACAAACATCAACGGCGCAGTAAAGGCAGGGATAAAAGGGGTACTGTTCACGGATCAGGAGAAGTTACTTAAGGACCTCAAGAGGCTGGGGATAAAGGCATAAAAGGCGTGAACCACTGCATGAGAATCGGTGATGCGGCAGAACGTATAATAGCAGGCAGGTGGATAGCAGGAGCCAGCATCATGGATGCCATAGAGCGTTCAAAAAGGCTGAACGCGTCAGGGATAAAGGCCGTAATAAATTACCTGGGAGAGGAGTTCGACGATGAAGAGGATGTAACCGATGCGGTGAACACATATCTAATGCTAATAAGAGAAATAAGCCGCACGCACATAAAGGCCGACATCTCAATGAAAGCTTCACAGATAGGTCTTAGGATAAGCAGATCCAAATTCACTGATAACTTCTCAAAGATAGTAAAATTTGCAGATGGCAAAAAGGTATTCGTTTGGCTGGATATGGAGAACGCAAACGACGTTGGTGCAACAATAGCAGCCTATAGCTCTCAATTACGCAAGAATCATAACATAGGCATATGTATACAGTCCTACCTGAAGCGCAGTTCTTCCGACATAAAGAGGCTTCTGAAAATTGGCGCGGCCATAAGGCTGGTAAAGGGCGCGTATTCAGCTGATCCTAGCGCTGCATACCAAACGAGACAAGATACCACGATAAACTACATCAAATTGATGAAGTATCTTTTCCTTAATTCCAAGTCTTTTGTAATAGCGACGCACGACGCGGAGATAATATCAGCGGCAAAGAAGCTTAACGCGGATAACAAAAGGCGGGTGTGGTACGCCATGCTCAATGGGATAAGGAACAGCTACGCAATAAAACTGGCAGCGCGGCGTGAAAACGTAGAAATCTACGTGCCTTTCGGAAGGCGATGGGTAAGTTATTCATACAGAAGGCTTAAAGAGGCAAGCAATCTTTCTTTAGTCCTGAGATCGCTCTTTAGCGGTTAAGCAAAACCCGTATTATATCCATTCTAAACAAACTGATATGAAACCAGTGATGGTAATGAAGGCCAAGAGCAGTATAGGGATAATAGGGGTAGGCACAATAGGTTCGATAATAGCCGAAAGGCTGATAAGCAAGGGCTATACCGTCTACGGCAGCAGAAGGAGCAAGTTCAAGTTCAGCGGAATGCATACGACAACAGACAATCGCATGCTTATCAAGAATTCTGACATAATAATAATCGCCACAAAGCAAAAGGACGTCAAGGAGCTCGGCAGCAGCATAAACTCCGCTTTGGGGCGGAAGCTTGTGATATCCATCATGGCAGGCGTAAGCATAAGCCAGATAGAGCGCATCCTTGGCGGGAAAATGGTTTCGCGCGCGATGACGAACATAGCGTTCAGCGACGGCCGGGCGATATCCGCCTTCTGCTGCAATAAAATGCTCTCCAAGAGCGATAAGGCCTTAATAAAAACCATATTGAGCACCGGAGGCGAGGTGATAGAAATAGAGGAGAAGCTAATGGACCCTTTCACAGTAATTGATAGCTGTGCCGTGGCTTTCTATTCGATGTTGCTAAATAGCATCAATGTATCCGCTTCCAAAACCCTAGGGTTCGACCCGAAGCTAGCGAAATGGATAATATTGAACACAATGCGCGCCACTCTCGAGAAGGCATCAAGCCACGATACATTCGAGGAGATGATACACCAGGTCAGCACTAAAGGGGGCATGACGGATGCAGGCCTGAATGTGCTTAAGGAAGGCGACCTCTACGGGCTTGTTGACAAGGCTTATGGCGCAGCTCTAAAAAGGGGCCTGGAGCTGAGCTCGATAGCCGAGCAGTCCTAGAATTGCATAATATAAAGATTTTATCGAACAATAGGTATAATCTGTACCTTAAGCGGGCAGCGGTGTTTTGATGGCCAAGGATTCCTCCGGCAAGGAAGAAAAGAAAATGGGCATTACGGCCAAGAAGGAGGCCGACTTTTCCGAGTGGTACGTCCAAATACTGATAAATTCCGGTTTCATAGATTACAGCGACGTATCCGGCGCAATAGTCTTCAAGCCTGATAGCTACTTCGTATGGGAGGGCATACAGAGGGCCGTTGACCCGTTGTTCAAGAAGGAAGGGATACAAAACGTTTATTTCCCTTTATTCATACCTGAAAAGCTGCTGAACAAGGAGAAGGAGCACATAGAGGGCTTTTCTGCCGAGGTGGCTTGGGTTACCGAAGCCGGAAGTTCGAAACTGGATGAAAAGCTTGCCGTAAGGCCGACTTCCGAGACCATAATGTACGCGTCATATTCGAAATGGATAAGGTCATGGAGGGACCTCCCCCTGCGACTGAACCAGTGGAACAATGTCGTGAGATGGGAATTCAAGCACCCTGTGCCTTTCCTCCGCACTAGGGAATTCCTGTGGAATGAAGGCCATACTGCATTCGCAACAAAGGAGGAGGCGGATGCGGAACGCGACCCCATACTCGGTATCTACGAACACGTCCTTAAGGATTACATGGCGCTTCCATACGTCAAGGGCAAGAAGACGCCAAGCGAAACCTTTCCCGGCGCATTGGGCACTTACAGCCTTGAGCATCTTTTGCCGAGCGGCAGGGCGCTCCAGGGCCCAGACTGGCACAGCGACGGCCAGAACTTCTCAAAGGCCTTCGATATCTCGTTCCTAAGCAAGGAAGGCAAGAAAGAATACGTCTACCAGAACACATTTGCAATAAGCACGAGGGAGATAGGGGTGATGGTCGCCACGCATAGCGATAACAAGGGCCTGGTGATACCACCAAGGCTTGCAAGGATCCAGGCAGTAATAATACCGATATACAACAACGAAAACAAGGTAGAGGTGCTCAAGTATGCGGCCCAGATACATGATTCAATAAAAGACGATTTCAGGGTAATGCTTGACGATGACGATTCATATTCGCCAGGGTGGAAGTTCAACCAGTACGAGATGACAGGCGTACCGGTGCGCGTGGAAGTAGGCAAGAGGGACTTGGATGCGCAAAAGGCTGTTCTCGTAAGAAGGGACAATGGGGTGAAGGAGGCTGTAGATGTCGCTAGCATCAAGGGGAAAATAAATGAGGCATTGGAAAGCATGCACAGGAATCTCTACGACAAGGCAAAGGCGTTCATGGACGCCAATACTATAGCAGTGCAAACTTACGACGAGCTAAAGAAGCGTGCCGATAAAGGCGGCTTCATGCAAACTCCATGGTGCGGTTCGGAGGCTTGCGAAGCAAAAATAAAGGAAGAAACGGGATTAAAGGGCACCAACATGCCGTTCGAAGCGCAAGACAAGGCAAAAGGCAAAAAGTGCGTATATTGCGGGAATGAAGCCAAGTCCATTGTAAACTTTGCAAAGTCCTATTAAGCGCACTCAATTTTCTTCAAATGTTATATTGTCTATCGCTACAATGTTAGACTCATTTTTGGTCTGTATGTAACCGTCAAAGAAGCCTATTACGTTGCCCTGCTGGCCCTTTATCAGCCTCATTTTTACGGAGTAAAGTTTCGGTTGCGTACCAACCTCAATTGTATAGTTAAGGTGAGGCGCATCTGGTACCGCCGGATAGTACTGTATCGATAGCTCCTGCGGCTCTTCTGCGAAAGCCTCAAAGTTCATTGTAGCATTCAGGTAGGTGCCATTAACTTGTGTCTGGTTTCCGGCTGCCGGCGCATAAGTTACGATCACACCGTATTTGTTTGCCGGAGTCCACCATGTCGTGTTCACACCATCAATATCATATGCCAATTGGCCCCAGTACTCAGGTTCATAGTAGCTTATGAACTGCCTATAAAGGTTCGTGGATAGCGCCTTCTGCGTCGAGAAGATGGTTATGTTCCTGTCCGCATATATCGGCGAGCCGAACGTCCTGTTAAGCAGGTAGTACACCGTACCAAAAGCTTGCTGCGTATAAGCTCCGTCCTCAAGTATAATGAATGCGGTCTTGTAATCCGAGAGCGTCTTTAGCGATTGCAGCGTATAATTCTCATTTATAGGAGATGTGTAAGGGCCATTGTAATAGCTAGCATTGTCGTATGTAGCCAAATAGGTCGCTTCTGTTATCAGCGGCATGCTGAATAGAGTCAAAGAGTCCAGAGGCGTCTCCCTGGCCACGAAGCCCCCAACCAGCGGCTTGTCCATCGCAGATATGTAATACTCGGCCAAACCGTCATATATGTAATTCGGTATCGGCGATGCTGGCAGTACCAGGAATGAATAGTTCCCATTAAGCGAGCCAAGGCTGCTTATGGCCTGCGGTATGTAGGTGCTTGAAGTGGGCATTTGACCTACAAATGGCAGACCAAAACTCTCCAAGATGTACAAAATGATTACGATCGACAAAAACCCGTATACATACCTGTTATCTAGGTTCTTGGATCGCATTTTCGCCAGTATGTCAGCAGTACCCAGGGCCGCAATCAAGCCTATAAATAGTGAACTCATGAAGTTGAACCTGTCCGGCTCCCTTATCACGTTTAAAATCGGCACGCTTTTCAGCAGCAGGTACGGTCCTGGTATGCCTGTGACCGTATTGCCTATTGTTATGTAAGGCCCTAAAGATAGCAGAATGAATATCAAGAGCATTGCGAACCACATGGCTGATTTTCTCCATGACTTGCGCAAGTGTACCGCCATTAGGAAAAGTGCCGTATACCCAATGTAGCATATCCTGTCTATAAGCCCGGCCTGCAAAATGTTAGTATTGAAACTGAAACTTCCCAAATAAAACAGGTAATTAGGTACGAAAAACGACAAAATATTGGCGCTCCACCCGATATTGTTGCTGATTGTGTTCTGCTGCATCACCACGCTTAAGCCGCCGTTACTGAATAGCGCCTGGGCGATAGGTATTATGCCCCAACTTCCCAATACGGATGCGGTGACAAACATTAATAGCAAGGAAATGGCGAACCGCTTATTGAAAACAAATGCCCTTTTGCTCTTCTGCAGCGCATAAAATACTATGATCAGCATGGCTGCAAGCAATGCCATCAGGCACTCCTCGGGTTCATCCATAAACACGATTAAAACCAGCGTCGCTCCTGCAGCCATGGGCCAGATTTTAGTGTCTCCCTCAAGTAGGTTCCTCATGAAAAAATACAGAAATAAGGCCATCCAGCCTACGAAGAAGAAATCCATCCCGGTTATGTGCCCGGTGTGCAGTGCGCTGAAATCGAAAATCGCGCCGCCAACAAACGAAGCAAGCTGATTTTTCGTTATATACTCTATGAAGATGAATGCGCAAAGCCCGCTTACAGCAAATCCCAAGAAAAATAGCACGTTGTATGCGAAACCTATGCTAACCAGCTGCAATGGTATCGACAATAGGCCGTCTATGGGGGACGATGGCTGGTAAGCCATGTTTACTCCTATGGGCCAGAAGATAATCCTGGTCGTTGAGAATAATTGCCCACCCAGGTTAGTAACTGCGTATTTGGCCCACCACAAGTACCAGATATACTGGTACACATCACCGCTTTTGCCTATAACATTACTGGTTATATTGCCTATGAACGGCAGATACAGGACTAGCGCTATAAACATGTATATAAGGCCGATTTCTGCGAGCCTAATAAGGCGCGCCTTCGTTTCGCTATCTAATAATAATTGCTTCGTTTCATCTCCCTAATGCCGATTCCCTACGGACCAGCAGACTAAGTGCCTGTAACTATTTTTTACCATTAGCCAAGTAATGTATATATTAAAAGTTATTTTAATAGTATTCACAATACAATCAGTAAACTGCTTTAGCCCCGTCGTCTAGTGGCCAAGGACAGCGGGCTTTGGACCCGCGAACATCGGTTCGAATCCGGTCGGGGCTAATCCGGATTTTCGACAGCACTTGTCGTCGTTCGAATCCGGCAAGCAAGCGAAAGACATTTTAAGCAAACCGTTCGGATCGGTAGCCAAATCCGAACTAGAAAGAGTTAAGAAGGAGTTGGAAGAACTCCTGCCAAAATTGGGCAAGAAGGACATCAAGGTACTTCGCTCAATCATCTACCAACATTGGCAGAAGAGGTTCCGAAAGAACCACCCGCCAAAGTATGGTAGCATCAACAAAGGGTTCAACGATCAGGAGTTCCAGAAGTTCTTCAGGGCAATAGACAACGACAGGTTCTGCCTATTGTTTTTGTACCAAGCGCAGCTTGGGCTAAGGATAGGCGAGGCGGTACGCGTCAACATAAAGGACATGGACTTGGAGACAAGGGAACTGACGCTAAGAACGGAAAAGGTGCAGACCGTGGACGTGCTACTCATACCTGTGCCGCTCTTCCAACAGACGTTGGCTTTCATAAAAGCCCACGCGAGCAGGATAGAGCAGGCGCAGGGATACCTGTTCTTCAAGGATAAGGGTGGCAGCGAGCGGGCGGAGCCATACTTTGACACCAACTACGCAAGGAACGCGTTTTGCAGGTATGTAAGGCTGGCCGGGCTGGACAGCGTATATGCAGAAAGCGATGAGCCGGCGGGCAAGCCTGGCCGAAGGCTGCACAGGCTGACAACGCACAGCTTAAGGCACTACGCGATTACCAGCTTCGCCAAGCACGCCAATGGGAACATCTTCTTGGCCAGCAAGTTTGCTAGGCACCACAATCCAAGGAACACCATGACCTACATCAACACCAACAAGGAGGAGCTTTACCAGCAGATAGATGGGGCGTTCGGAATCGGCCAAGCTATGGCTCTAAAGCTCAAGGTTTCCAAGAGCGAAAATGTATCATCATAAACAGACCGAAATAGCGAAATCCAAAAGATGGTTTTTACTTTACATGCCCAGTCAACTTTATCTGGCTATTGGCAATCAGATAAAGTTCAGCTTCGACGTAAAAATTTTAAGGCCCAAAATTTTACGTCGAGCGACTTTACATTGAATATACGTCATGTTCAGATAAAGAAACAGGTAAAGTTCCTGTTATCAAAAATATGAAATGCGACTTGGAACAAATTTTGAACTTGGAACAAAATTTCCAAATCGTTCCAAGTCGAGCCTTCGACGGCAAGGCCAAAAAGGCCGTTTTTCTGTCGTCGGGCGCCTCGCCATTATGAAAGTATGTTGTTTTGTAGCATTTCGTTCCAAGTCGCCCTGCACCCGCCCCTAAGCCAGCTCCGCTGGCGCTCGGCAGGCTGTGGGCGGCTGTTTGCTTTGCTAGAAGGCTGCCCTTGCCCCCACCAAGGGCAGCCGCTTAAGCTAGCCGGGCGCCTTCGGTTGCGAAGGCTAGCCCAGCTCATAGGTATCTTTAAGGCTCATGGGAGCCGACTGCCTAAGTTGTTAGGCTTGCAGCTCATTGGAGCGACCCCACGTAAGATGAGCATGGCGAGGCTTACGTGCTGGGTTTAAGGACAAGGCTTAAAGCATCTCACCGCCATGACTATTAAACGGGGCTATTTTATGGGGGAGAAAAATTATGGATTGGACAGGGAAAACCGATTGCAGGAAAAAGTCCGTCATATTTTAGGTTTAGTATCTCAGCATTCCGTAGAATGGCAAACGGGCTGGGGCTACTATATAAACATAAAAGAAGAATTTGGAGAGATAGGCAGAATAGGGTTTACTCTCAATCATGATAGGTCTCGTTTAGATTTAGGTATGCATTTCGGTGATACCTTAGAGCAGGCAAAAGAACTTTATTCTAATCAAAATGTAAAATATGAAGATTTCGCATCACTAGCGCCTGATTTTGAACCGCATCCGAATCTTCACGTTGGTATACCATACCCGGGCCCATTTACGCATATTGCATGGTTTAAAACGCCTAAAGGACGAGAAAGAGAATATTTTGAGTATTGGAGAAAAAACTGGTCCGGACTAAAAGCGGATGAAAGGGAGTATATCCTCGATGCTTTAAAAGAGCTGGTTGATAATAAATTAATAAACGAAATAGGGCATCCTAATAAGTATTGGATTGACCAACTTAGACTGCCAATCCGCAGCCGCGAAGAGATAACTATCGAAGATGCAGTAAATAAGCCAGAGGGTGATTACCCGATGCTCGTTATTAGACCGGCATATGCAGTAGTAGTTTATGAATATTGTACTGTGGAGGACGTGCTAAAGAAGGAAGGTGAAGAAATCGCCAGCGATTTAAGAACAAAGATTTCAAAATGTTTTGAAACCGTATTGAAAAAGAAGCCGTTCTATCTGGCTGAGGGACAAAACCACTCTATTTGAAGCTATGGCAGAACTATCATGGTTAAAAGGACGAGACTATATTATGACGGGCGAGAATGATAAGAATGTTAAACCCGATGCGCATGCAATTCTACCTGATACTAAATGGGCCGCTACTGAAGAAGGCAGCGGATACCGCACCTGTAGAAGCACGCTGGATTATCACAAAGGCAGCGGAAACACCACTAGAAATCCTAAAGGAGCTGGCGCAGGACAAGTCACAATAAAATTATTAGATTTTAGTTTTAGCTAACTTATACGATTGGTGAATATATACGCAAAAGCAGAAAGGACAACTAAGGGCATTTTGCCATATAAACGAATTTAGCAAAAGTAAGGGATCGCCCGGCTTAACACACTTGCCTCAAATGATAGCTTTTTGTGAGCCACTTGCTTTATGGTCTCCATCTTTTAAATGGATGGAGTACAAGAAGTGCCCAGTAAGTTCCGAAGAGCTATTGCGCTATATCAAAACTGGTCATGTGCGAGTTTTTGGGCGTAAAAAATGGTTAACGGATGAGGCTTTCAGAAACACGCATTACAAAAATAATCCAGATTGGAGTAAAGCAGCACTTTGGACCGCATATGATGATGATCTTCTTAAAATCTACGACAAAGACCTGAACAGGAAAAAGGAGGAAAGACGTGTCTGTTCAGTACCTGATGCAATAGGGTCAGAATATGCAGATAGGGCTTTAAAGCAACCTAATAACCTAGCAGTAAGAGAGGCAAAAAATCTTATACGCAGGAATCAAGTTCCGGGTGATTGGGACAGAGGATATAGAAATAAACCGAATATGCCACTTAATAAAAAGGTACACGAAGTACTTACCAATTCTTACAATAACATTTTAGCACGAAAACAAACTCAATCAGATTTGATGATTTTCCCAGTGGATTATATACCGCCACTTTTTGTAGGAGCTTCAAGAAATCTTTCCAAGTATAAAGAAGGCGATATTAATACTTTACAACTTGACCAATTTCTTAGCGAATGCGTTAATATTTTAAGCTCGTTGAAAACTTTTTCTAACGAGTGGACACTTAACCGATTTATGAATAGTAGACATAGAAAAGAATTAATAGATTGGTACGATAGGGCGTGCGAACCCACCTCTCCTTTAATAAAGGACGCATCGCTATTAAACCAAAAAGAAGTAAATTATAATACGGTAAAAGCATTATACGACATGATAGACAAAGGGCTGATTAATGAAGAAGAGGGGATAATGGCCTTGGTGCCCAAAGATCCATACCACGCGACCATTAGTATGGTTAGGGCCATAACGGAGATTGTAGCTATCGCCGTTGCGCCATTAGGCTTCGCAGTAGCTTATGCACCATTAGTTGTTCACCTTATCGAAGTTGGGAATAATTATTTGGAAGTTACGAGTAGAAAACCTGTGTCTTCTGCAAGATATAGAGGTATACAGGCACCTTTCATAGCACAAACGGGAGGTGGTGCTACTCTTATGCAAATAAAACGCATGAGAAACTCCCTTAAGAAACAACTTGATGAATTAAAAAATCAAAAATACAAATTATGATAATAGATTTTCGGTGTTTATAATGCAAAAAATAGAACTAACTAAGATTTCGGGAAAGGACGATCCAAGGGGTGAGATATTTAATCTAAGTCTTCCGGCGAAGGGTGTCATAAACATTCAGACCACAAAGAAAGGTTATGGCCGCGGAGGGCACAGCCATAGTTATAACGAAACATTCCTAGTTATTACCGGTAAAGTTGAGTATCATACTGGGATAATAAGTAAAGAGCGTATAATTACATTCGGACCGGGTTCTGTAATTCAGACTACGCCAAAAGAACCTCACTACTTAGTAGCTAAAAAATTCTCGGTACTAATAGAAATTCGGCCTTCTGGCACTAAATATAAAGCCAAAAATTACGAGCCATATCGGAGTAGGGTATTAAAATTAATGGATGGGTACTAAAAAATACCTGTTTATGACCTTCTGCTAATGTGTCTGGGCAGAAGTTACCTGAAAACCATCTAATTTTTCATAGAAGCTTTTGTACATTGGCTTTTTTTGGCGGAAACCTTTTACGAAAAGTTTGCAAAAAGTCTGGGTACGCTAGGCGACATTTTGGAAATGCTCGACGGAAACACTAGGCGCGTTTTTGGCTAACCGTTCGGAACCAGTAGTGTCCGAACGATATGTGCTTATAAAGCTTGGCCACGCTAAAGATGTGTTCGATTCCGAGCTTTTTTGGCTTGGGATTTTGTTGTTTTTGTCGTGAGAAAATGGAGCTAGAAACGTCAGAAGCTAGGCCAAGGACAGCGGGCTTTGGACCCGCGAACATCGGTTCGAATCCGGTCGGGGCTAACCCGGATTTTTGAGGTAGCTGAAATAAAAACAATTAAATATAAAATGCACCTTAATGATTAGTGGCAGGGTAGATGCGTTATGGATGAAGAAAGCACTATTGACGCGAATAAGGCTTGGGCGCGAAGAGAGGAGGTCATCGACAAGGGGTTGGAGCGGCGCGGCGTGGCAACAGAAAATGAGTCGTATATACGCTATAAAGATAAAAATTTCACTGCCGCGCGCAACTTAACTGGCATGTTTGCCGATAAAGCGTCAGGACTTATTAATGAGATGTCCGAATACGACGAACCCTATCGTCTAAAGATGATAGAGGAATTCAATATGCATGTATTCGGCGACTGCGAAAAAAATTCGGGCGAGGACGCAGTAAAGGCATACTACGCGCTTCTGGATGACAAGGCTTTCATGGAGAAAGCAAGCGAGCTCATCAGCCAATCCATGGATCCGGCCAATATGCCCAAAGACGCCAAAAGAAATTTTCAGCAATATGGCTTTGGAAATAAAAAATGGGTTGATGATGAAGCAATTGATTATATGACCCACGGGCTGATTAGCCGCATGAAGGCAAAAGGGATGGGCGAAGATGAGCAACTGGCTGTCCGAGCGATCTTCTATTCACAGCTGATGATGGACTTGGAGACGTCTATAAAAAAGGAGCAGGACGCGGAAAAGGCGGCTGAAGCCGCAAGGGAAGCTAGGGAACAGCGGAAAACCGAAAAGTTCGGAGCCGCGTATGACTTTGCTGACAAATATTATGATGAAGCATACGAGGTATATCGTGATCTTGTGAACCCAGTGGGAGGCATGCCATCTGGTGGCAGTCGTCCTAGCGGCGGGATTGATAATATGCGGGAGCGCCTTAGCGTGGTGCAGAGGTTCAATCAGCACGCCTTCGCGGATTGTGCGGCCAAATCTAGCGAATCTTCAGCAAACGCATACAATGCGCTCTTGAAGGACAAGGCTTTCATTGACAAAGCAGATAAACTCGTGGCCAAGGCAATAAAGTCCAAGAATCTGCATGATGTGCCAGATTATTTAATGGCCAAGTTTCGTTCTCATGGTTACGGACATGATGCAGAGGTTGACAACTGGGTGCTCTGGTCTATCGTTCAGCATAACAACATAGATGTCGGAAATTATGAAGAACAGAACGTCATCCGCTGTATATTGATGTCAAGGTTGCTAACAGATTACGAGAAAGCTCTAAAAAAGAAGTTGGGTTAATAAGCCCTGACTAAGTTAACCTTGTCGTCGCAAAATGAACGGTTCGAATGCGATTTAGGCTAACAAACTCAATTAATGTTAGCGATAACTGGTAAACACGCTTATATAAATTTTAAGCGATAAGTAAGAGTTTAAAATTGTTACCGCCAGCCGATCTAAGATTCTCTTAGCACACCTACTGCGTTTAAAATCCTTACATGGCGACGGTTCTTGGATGACCTACCAAAATTTCCAGCGTCACCAAATTTTTATCGTCTCGTAACTTTATTAAACTCTTATACCAATAAGAAACTATTAATTCGTGGCTTTCGCTGTGATATATTGACAAAACACGTGCCTAAAGTCTGGATTAACTGCGCAGTCAGCTTGGATGGTAAACTGGCCTTCGCCTCCGGGCGCCGCGCTAACCTATCCGGCCCAAATGACATGCGCCGCGTCCAGCGCATAAGGAGTGCGAGCGATGCGATACTGGTAGGTGTTGGCACAGTGATAAAAGATAATCCGTCTTTAAAAGTGCACTGGGAGCTACTTGGGATAAAGCCAAAATCGCATAGGACTCCTATAAGGGTAGTGATAGATTCTAATGGCAGGACGCCGAAAGGGGCAAAAGTCATGGATGGCAGCGCACCAACTGCGATAATAACCGCAGAGCAATGCAAACGCGCTTTCCCGACTTTTGTGCATCACGCGTCTTTCGGCAATGGGCATGTCGACATACGCATGGCACTTGAGTGGCTATCAACAGAATTTGGCGTACGAAAGCTGATGGTGGAAGGCGGATCCCGGATAATCACGAGCTTTATCAACGAAGGCCTGGCTGACAGGATCACAGTTTTTGTCGCTCCTGTACTGATAGGCGGAATTACTGCTCCATCACTAATGGCAGGGGCGGATTGCAGGGATGAAAAGTGCATGGTTAAGCTGCATCTCGTAGGAGTAAAGAGGCTGGACGATGGTGTTCTGTTGGATTTCAAAAGAAAATAAACGATGGTCAAATGACTTACGGTCTTTCAAAATCGGATGTAGAAAGCCTGCTTCTAGAAAGCGCCAAACATTCATGCAAAAAATCAGATGCCCCCTGCGTCAAGATAGCGGCAATAGCGAAGCTTCCCACAAGATTCGGCAAGTTCCAAGTTCTCGCTTTCGATAACAATATCGATAGCAAGGAACACATAGCCCTAGTGCACGGCAAGGTTTTAGGCAAAAGCAATGTTCTTGTGCGAATACATTCAGAGTGCCTTACCGGCGACGCGTTAGGTTCTATGCGGTGCGATTGCAGGGATCAGTTGGAAGCAGCGCTGAAGCGCATTTCAAAGGCGAAAGCTGGCGTATTGTTGTATCTAAGGCAGGAAGGCAGGGGCGTTGGTCTTGAGAACAAGATAAGGGCATACCAGCTTCAGGATAAAGGGTATGATACGTTCGAGGCGAACGAGGCGCTGGGGTTCAAGTACGACGAGCGCGACTATGCCATAGCGGCCCATATACTCAATTCCCTTCACATAAAATCAATAAATTTGATGACAAACAATCCGAACAAAATCAGCGACCTAAAACATCATGGTGTAAAAATAACTGGCAGGATACCAATAGTCACAAAACCAAACAAATACAACATGTTTTATCTCAAGACAAAAATGGTTAAGGGCGGCCAAATGCTCGATATACACCAAGCGGAGGCCAGAGGCAGATAACCATACATCGGTCAACGCCAATTATGTCTCATTCAGGCAGAAGTCACTGCGTTGTCTACGAAAAAGTCACGTCTGAAACGGATATAAGTTCGCCTCTATCGATGCGCTTATTTGTCAGTGCAAAGATGCGGAGCTGCACATGGGTTCAGATACCAGTAATATAGAAATGTCCTACGGGCGTTCGCGAGGAAAATGCACCGCGCTCAAAAGAAAGCCCGGCATCGGGCCAAGGCGCTGCATATGAAAAGTATTAAGACTTGTCTAAGGTAATACTTGCGTGATACTACACCGCCTGCATGCTACCAATTGCAACATCACAACGGGGCCTTTGGTATTAATTTATAGCTTTAAGGCAAGAACTTTATAATAGGTCAAAGAGCATGATCGCTTCGCTGCTGCAGATAAGCTCAAGTTCGACCGTGCTAGTAGCAGTAGCTCTGATAATAATACTCGGCTATATAAGCCTAGATTTGTTCAGACGAACGCGTATCCCACAGTTGCTAATCCTGATGCTGATAGGCATTTTCTTGGTTCAGATACTCAATTTTGTGCCTGTGGACTACCTAAATGTGCTCAGGGCGTTGGCACCTATCTTCGGTAGCCTTGCGTTGGTAGTAATAATGTTCAACGGCAGCGGCGATTTGAAGTTCGAATCTTCGCTAATCAAAAACTGGAAGGGCGTCGCGCTGGGTATACTGGATAATCTCATATCATTGGTGCTCCTTTCACTTTTCATGTACTACGCCTTTCAATGGCCACCTATATACGGGGCGATACTAGGCATAATCCTCGGGGAAACAAGCAGTATAGTGGTGATACCTTTCATCAGAAAGGTAAAAATTAGCGCTGATCTTTTCAAAACTTTGTTCATAGAATCTACGCTCAACTCGATCGTTGCTATACTGATGTTCTCATTAGCCATCGTGCTCGTGACCAACCAATCATTCTCTGTGCTCTCCTTTACCACATATATACTTGATTACATAAGCCTGGCGGTGGTTATAGGGATTGTAGCGGGGATAGGATGGCTGTTCGTTCTCAACTCTTTGAAAAGCGCGAGGGAGTACCTTGCCACAATAGCAGTCGCGATTTTACTTTATGGTCTGGTTGACATATTCAACGGGTCAGCAATAATAACCGTGATGATTTTCGGCATGATAATCGGCAATAGGAAATTCTTCGCCAAGGCTCTCAAATTGGATATGGATTTCAACCCGAACAAGGAAAAAGTAGTGGAAAAAGAGCTAGAATTCTTAATAAGCACATTTTTCTTCGTTTTTATGGGAATGATAACCGTACTTTCTGTACAGTACGCGATATATGGGCTCGTTGTGGCCCTACTACTTATATTGGTTAGGTATCCCGAAGTTGCCCTTGTACTCAAGCGCTCTACGAAGCAAGAGAGAGGCCTCGTGTTCTCCTTAATGCCACGCGGAGTAACAGTAGCTACATTGGCAACTATAGCCTATGGGATGGGTGGCCAGTACTTCACGCAGACTTTTTACATTTCGTTTTTCGTAATAGCGATCACAAGCATAGTATCGAGCATACTTCTGAATAAAGTAAAGGTTGAAGTCAAAAAGTAGTGTGACTTATTTTGTTGGGAGCTTTTTCCAATAGGGAAATATAACAAAGAGGCTGCTCCTTGAGACTCTAAATCCGGTTGAGAAAAGTAAGTTCGGCATCGGCCCGATAAACAGGCTGCTGCAAACGCATAGACTTGAAATGAAAGTAGGTGGCGCTGTCTGTAAAGCTTATTATTCCTATTCGTGCTATCAATAAATGAGTGATGAGACGAGGTATTTCTGAAATGTGATGAAAAAGAGAGTCTCTGACTTTTATTTCGTTAAGCCATACATTTAGGTCCAATCTTTAAATAGCACAGTGATTAAGCATGGTTTTAGGTGCCATAATACGTTTTATAATGTCAGTGCTCCTAGTCTCGATACTTGTACTGCTTATTTTTTCACCAAGTCTCTCAAATAACCTGATAAAGATTTTAAGCACTGCATCAAATGCGACTTTACAAGCACCTGCAACTACCACCAACCTATCCTACCCTACCACTACGATAAAAGCCAACTACGTTCCGCAGGATAAGTTGGTAACATACGCTCTATCTCTAATCAACAAGGATAGGCAGTTATATAACTTATCAAATGTTTCTTACTCCGCTGAGCCTTCAGCGCAGCAGCATTCCGAAAGCATGCTCCAGAATGCATACTTCAGCCATTGGGATATATACGGACTGAAGCCTTACATGAGATATACTATTCTAGGGGGCAATCAGAGTATCGATGAAAATATAGCTTACGTGTACAATAGCAGTGGTGTAAATGTAACAAATGCACTATACCAGATGGAGTACAGTATGATGTACAACGACGCCAAATGCTGCAACAACGGCCACAGGGACAACATCCTGGATCCGCAACACAACCAGGTGAGCATAGGCGTAGCGTATAACGCCACAACAGTTTACTTTACAGAAGACTTCATCGATGACTACATAAACTGGTTCTACGGCACTCCGGCTTTCAGTAATGGTATGGTATACTTGAATGGCACCTGCGCAGATAATTACGACCTGCACGAAGTGCTTGTAACGTATGACCAACCAGCATCGTCGCTCAACCGTTCGCAGTTAAAAAACCCCCCGTATAATGCGTCTTATGGATACGGCACTACAATAGCAGGCATAGGTTACACTGAAATGCAAGGCAATACGAGATTGACCTATAGCTACGGCAACATAACGCTAAACGCCACTAAATACCTAGTCCAGGGCAACAAGTTCGGCGTTTCATTTAACATGGATGGCATCATAAGCAGATATGGCGCGGGCGAATACACCGTAATGGTAATAATAAATGAGACTGATGTGAGCCCTCAAACTTCATTCCTAGCGGCAACTCACACATTCTTCATAAATGGCTCCGGGAAGGAGTACATACCTAGCGATGTCTGACTAGAGCTTCTTTGTCTCCTCGTCTATTGCTCTGTGTTCGTAAACAAAAGCTGCTTCCTTAAGCGCTCTTAAAGATAAAGTAGCACATTTGAGTCTTGCAGGACCTGGATCTATGCCTATAAGGTCGATTATGTCCTTGACGCCCATCTTTTCCAACTTGTCTAGCGGCATACCCTTAACAAAATCGGTCAACTTGCTCGCAGTGCTCATACTTATTACACATCCCGATCCAGAGAACTTGATATCGCTTATCTGATTTCCCTTCAATGAAAAGTACATGGTGATCTCGTCCCCGCATAATGGGTTGTGCTCATGCATCTCCCCATCGGCGTCTTTAATCACTCCATTATTGTGGGGATGTTCATATTGCTCTATCAGTTCATCAGCGTACATGTCGGCATCCATGCTATCACGTTATCTATTTTCTCTTGAAAATCTTCCTTACTCTTTCGATTGCCTGAACGGCCCTATCTATATCCGCCATGTTATTGTAGAGGTAGAAACTCATCCTTGAAACCGCCTTTTCAGGTGCAAGCGTTACAACAAGAGGCATTGCGCAATGGTGGCCCGCCCTTATAGCTACCCCTTCGCTGTCGAATATGCTGGCTATATCGTGCGGATGCACACCCTTTATCGCGAAAGATATCAATCCGGTCTTTATCCCAATCTCATCCCTCCCGGGCCCGAATACAGCTACGTCATTTATCGATGACAGCTTTTCAAGCGCATAAGAGGTCAGCTCCTTCTCATGGTCGTCTATGTTCTCCATCCCAATTCCTTCGAGATAGTCGACCGCAACGCCAAATGCTATGCCTCCCTCTATATTAGATGTCCCTGCCTCGAATTTCCACGGCAGGTCGTTCCATGTTGCTGATTGCTTTTCGACCGTCTTTATCATGTCCCCCCCGCCAAAAATAGGCTGCATCTGGTCAAGCAGTTCCGCCTTCCCATATAGAGTGCCTATGCCGGTAGGGGCAAGCATCTTATGCCCGGAGAAGGCAAAAAAGTCGCATCCTATCGCTTTTACATCGACCTTCATATGAGGGGCAGATTGTGCCCCATCCACCAATACGACTGCACCATTTTCGTGAGCTAATTTGGTTATGTAAGCCACGTCGTTTACAGTGCCGAGAACGTTGGACACGTGGGTAACAGAAACGATCTTTGGCTTCTTCTCTAGATTCGACTTAAGGCTTTCAATATCCAGCTTCGTCTTATCTGCGTCGAGCGCAACGTAATCAAGCACCGCGCCCTTCTTTTTTGCCAGGATCTGCCACGGCACCATATTACTATGGTGTTCCATCTCAGTTATAAGTATGTGGTCGCCCCTCCCAATATTCTTCTCCCCCCACGAGAGTGAAACGAGGTTTATCGCCTCTGTTGTGTTCCTGACATATACGACCTCTTCCATGCCCTTTGCATTTATTAGCCTAGCTACCTTACTCTTTGATTCTATGTAAGCTTCTGTCGACTTCTCCGAGATTTCGTACACTCCCCTGTTTATGTTGGCATTGTAGGCGCGGTAGAACTCCGATATTGCGTCTATCACTTTGTTGGGCTTCTGAGAAGTCGCTGCGCTGTCAAGGTAAACGAAAGGCTTACCATGCACCGCTATTTTCAGTATCGGGAAATCGTCCCTTAGCCTATCAAAGTCTGGAGCCATATCCTAACCTATTATTTCGCACTGAAGGATTCATACCCCCCCTTCTCGACCCTATCTATTATCTCGCTTCCTCCCTCGCCAACTAGCCTACCTTCCATCATCACGTGCACGAATTGGGGTTTCATAGTGTCTAGGATCCTCTTGTAGTGCGTTATGAGCAATATGCTCATCTTGTTCTGCCCTGCCACATTGTTTATGTTCTCGGCAACTATCCTAAGCGCGTCTACGTCCAACCCCGAATCTGGCTCGTCAAGCACCGCCAGTTTTACAACGTCCTTGAGCACAGACAGCTGCAACACCTCGGATTTCTTCTTTTCCCCACCTGAGAAGCCCTGGTTCAATGACCTGTTTATTATCTCATCGCTCATCTTCAGGTGCTTTATGTTGCCCTTTATGTCGTCCATCAGCTGTTTCACGTTAGTCCTCTCATCGGCAAGTGCAGCCCTTGCATTTCTCATGAAGTTTATGAAGTTCACCCCGTCTATCTCGATCGGGTTCTGGAATAGCATGAAGATCCCAAGCTTGGCGCGCTTGTCTGTGCTCATCGTTAGTATGCTCTTTCCGTCGATTAGTATGTCGCCCATGGTGACTTTGTACTTCGGGTACCCCATTATCACCTTTGCAAGCGTTGTCTTGCCAGAGCCGTTCGGTCCCATGACAACATGGAACTCCCCGTCCTTTATCTTGAGATTCAGGCCCTTTATGATCTCCTTTTCAGCAACGTCAACGTGCAAATCCTTTATCTCTATACCCACCAAATCACCTACTTAACCATCAAATTGCAATCGAACCGTTCATATGTCTGGCACATCAGGCATTTGTACTTCTGTGCCCCGATCCTGTCGCCTCTAATCAGGCTTTCAACGAAGCTCTTTACGACCTTAGGATCAAGCGCCTTCCCTGAAGTCTTTATGTCGCCATTCAGATATTTGCTCACCGCCGCTTGCGTTATATCAAGGAGTTTGGCTATATTCTGCTGCTTCAGACCGTAGTCCGCAGTCATCATCTTTGTAGCAGAAGCTTTTATCATAGGTGTAATCTCCTTTATGACACGATCATAGTTGTTTGCTGCCATCAATACACGCCCGCTTCCATAGTTCTAAAATATCACGTCTGGCCCCTGTACTTGTAGTGCTGGCCTATCTGGTTCTCCTCCTCCTTGCCGGCGAAGCCTGCAAATACAACATCATCATCGTCAATTCTGGGTACATGGCCGAACCCCTTGCCATCAATTTTCTCCCTTATCAGGGCCAGCGCCATTATCTTTATCAGTTTGTCATTTACCTTGTAAAGAGTGTCTGCAAAGAATCCTGTCAGCATCAGGCGCTTCGCCATTGATATCTCCATGCCTCTTGAAGTTATATAAAACAGCGATTCCTCGTTTATTGGTGCAGTTGCGGAAGAGTGCGTCGCCCTAACCGCACTTTCATCTATTGCCATTGAAGGCAGTGATTCAATCTTTGCCTCCTTATCTATGATGAGGCCGCGCTCGCTGACGAAAGATTTTGCCCCTGTGGAGCCTAGATTTATTTTTGCGAAGCCCTTCAGCCAGCTTACCGACCTGTCTTTCACGGCCGCTTTTGACTCCAACACGCTGTTCGTTTCAGGACCGGAATTCTCTATCACTGTGTTTACATCAAATTTCTGCTCCGAAGCGCCAAAAATCAGCTCCCTCACGTCCACCGAACTTGTTTCATCCACTGCAGTTATACTGTTCTTGGAGCGCGTCAGAGCCCCGCCATTGTACACGAAGTTAACGTTCAGGTTAGATCGCGCCTTAGCATAACCCTTGCAGAAGTTCAGCACCTTCGTATTTCGGTCCTCGTTATGCAGAAGGTTGATCTCGACTTTAGAATCCTCGGCAACTCTGGCTTCGTTCATTATCGCCAGTACGGAGCCGCCAGTGGTTTTCGATTGGAACAGCTGTGTGAGCTCAAGCTTCGAATTTTTCCCTACGTTTATCAGGACCTGTGTTACGAGAGGGGCGTCGGTGTTTATGAATAGCAGGTTGGCGCGTACATTCTTGTTGTCCGGCACGTCTATGATCACTGCATTCTTTGAATAAGCGTGTATCATCGCAACGAACTTGTCCTCCGCGCTGTCATGCAGTTTCCTCTTAATTATCTGCCCATCAAGTTCTTCTACAGGCAGTATCCCTATGTAATCGTTCTTGCTTATAATCCTGTCAACGCTCCCTATCGCGGCATCGAAGCGCTTATTCTCTATAACCTCAAGGTCCCTGCTCAGCGCATCGTAGGCGCTCCTGAAGCGTTTTGCCTCCTCATCGTTGTCCGCTCCGCGTTTCAGCTCCTGCTGCACCTGCATCAAGATATGGTTGCGTATGTAGAGCAGGTTGGCCTCATCCGGCATGTCCCTGTACTGCTCTAGCGCAACGCTCTTTATCTTATCATAATCAGACAAACTTACCTACCTGCAACTTACTGCAATCAACCCACTGAGTTGGTCATGTCAAGCTTTATGAGCCTCTTCAGCTCTATCGAGTATTCAAGCGGCAGCACCTTCGTAAGGTCCTGTATGAATCCAAGGACTATCGTTGTTATGGCATCCTCCTCGCTAAGCCCCCTGGACATAAGGTAGAAGACCTCGTCCTCACCTATCCTGCCGACCGTGGCCTCGTGTGTTATGGCTGCGTCGTCCCTCAAGATTTCCATCTTCGGATAAGTGTTGGTCTTTGACTCGTTGTCGAGCAGCAGCGCGTCGCACCTTACTGCCGAAGTTGAGTCTTCGGCGTTCTTTTCCACGTGTATCAAGCCCCTGAATGTCGTTACCCCAGAGCCTATGGAAACGCTTTTCGATATTATCTTGGAAGACGTGCCAGGAGCCAGATGAAGCACCTTGCCTCCGGTATCCTGTATCTGCTCATTCCCTGCGACAGCTATGGAAAGAATCTCACCCTTTGAACCCCTGCCTTTGAGGTAAACGCTCGGGTATTTCATGTTTGCCTTGCTCCCTATGTTCGCGTCTATCCATTCCACATAGGCGTTTTCGTAGGCGTACGCCCTCTGCGTTACCAGGTTGTAAACGTTCTTTGACCAGTTCTGTATCGTGACATACCTTACGTGCGCATCCTTGTGGGCTATTATCTCCACGTTAGCCGCGTGAAGTGACGATCCTATGTATATCGGCGCGGTGCAACCCTCTATATAGGTCACGTCCGCACCTTCATCAGCTATTATCAATGTCCTCTCAAACTGCCCTGCCTTGTCCGCATTTATCCTGAAGTACGCCTGCAATGGCATCGCTACCTTGACCCCCTTAGGGACGTAAATGAACGAGCCGCCGCTCCATACTGCAGTGTTCAACGCGGCGAACTTATTGTCTGTTGGAGGTATGAGCGTTCCGAAGTACTTTCTGACCAGCTCAGGATACTTCTTGACTGCCGTATCTGTATCTATGAATATAACGCCGTCCTTCTCCAGCTCCTCCTTGACGTGGCTGTACACCACCTCGGAATCGAATTGCGCCTCCGCCCCCGCGAAGAACTTCCTCTCGGCTTCCGGTATGCCGAGCTTGTCGAACGTCTTCTTTATGTCCTCGGGCACATCTGCCCAGCTGTCGCTCTTCTTGCCGCCAGGCTTTATATAGTAGTAAATGTCGTCAAAATCCAGCTTCTTCAGGTCCACCCCCCATAGCGGTACCGGTTTGCTGTTGAAGACCCTGAGTGCCGTAAGCCTTGTCTGCAGCATCCATTCCGGCTCATTCTTGTGCGCCGAGATTTCCCTTACAACGTCTTCTGAAAGCCCCTTATGCGTCTTGAACTCTGGCTTAGCGTCTGTCTTGAAGCCGTATTTCTTAAGGTATTCGGCATCGTTTTGGGCAACCAGCCGCTCCTCCAGCCTTTGATTAGCCATGCCATACACGAATATTATAGCCTGTTCAAATAGGATATAACTGAGTTATAATGGCTTTTCCTGTATTTAAATCTTGCGCACAATTTTCGCACAATTTTGGCACAAAATGCAATGCGCTGCTTAAGCCCTCGCAGAAAGCAGAATCGCTTTATAAAAACCCTTAAATACATCCGAGTCCTAAAACCATAATGTGGTAAAGTGGACGTTTCAAAGGCGCCTCAAGATGAGCCAGCCAATCAGGATGCTAAAGGAGACGATTTAGCTCCAGCGAACGGCAAGAACGATGAAAAAGCCTCATTCGAGAAGGGCATAAAAGAGGGCGAAGAGATACTCAATATAATAAACAACGGCGGTGCCGGTGCGCCTCCGATAAGGGTCGTTAAGGAGGACTGGCAGAAAGTGGGCCATATAAAGACATCCACCAGGGAGTACGAGGTAGAAAACGTTCATACCGATTGGCAGGTAATCAAAATCGGTGACGGTGCCACAATACTGCCAGTAATAGAAAAGGACGGCAAGAAGTACATAGTCCTAGAGTTCAAGCCGGATCCGTCCGTGGGCCAGTGGGTTCTGCAGCTGCCGGCAGGAGGCAGGGACGCTAACGAGGACAGCAAGACAACCGCAGAAAGGGAGCTCGAGGAGGAAACAGGCTACAAGGCCGCGAATCTTACGCTTTTCATGCACGATATGCACTTCCTGCCAGCAAGGCTGGACCAAAGGGAAGATGTTTACCTGGCAACCGGGTTGACCGAGGGCTACAGGCACCTCGAATACGAGGAGCAGCCCATAAAGGTCTGCGTCTTCCCGGAGGAGCTAGTGGAGGTCCTGCTGAAGCAGAACAAGATAACAGACTTCAGGACGGTCGCTGTGCTTAGCCAGTACTTCCTCCGCGAGCGCGACAAGAAGGACATGGGCCTGCTCAGGAGTTGAACGAACGACGCATTTAAAGGATTGAAACAGTTCCGTAGTCGCAATAATCCAATGCAATGTCGAAATCCCTAAAGTTTCGGATAGCAGGCTAAGATATAATCGCCTTCAGCAGCATTGCAGAACGGCAAAGTAAAGAAGGCTTTCATTTCCAATGCTCATTCGCCTCTGATACAAATTTCTTCGTATCGCTCCGCGAATTGGTAGCTTGGTGTTTGGCTACGCCCGGATTTTCAGGACTGAATAGTATCTGTGTGCTTTATCAAATTGCTACATACCTCAAATAAACGCATAAGCATTAGTGCAACCCATTGCTACGAGTACTGAGAATTGGCTATATACATTAAAATTACTTGGCTTCCATATCAATATCATTATCATTCTTTCTGTTATAAGTGGGGATTTAATGGCAAAAAAGGGCTTTGATAACGAATCTACTTACAAGAAGGCATTGGAAGAAGGCAAAGAGGGCGAATTCGACTCCCTTTTTGAAAGCGCAGTCAAAGAAGTCAGGGCGCATTTCGGTTCTGTCCATCCAATGTTCATAAGCGGCAATGCGGTCTATGCCAAGGAGCAGCTGGTAGAGCGCTCCCCAATAGACGGTGTCACGATCGGCAAGTTTCAGAAGGGCACCCGTGACGATGCCAAGGCAGCGATAAACGCCGCGCTGCATGCTTTCAAGCAGTGGCGCGACATGGACTATAGGGACAGGGTCTCAATATTCACGAAGGCTGCAGATTTATTCTCAAAGAAGAAATTCGAGCTGGCTGCGGTACTGAGCAGCGAGAACGGCAAGTCGAGGTACGAGTCCGTGGGCGAGGTCGACGAAGCTGTCGATTTCATACACTACTATGCTAACGAAATGCTCCGCAACAAGGGCTTCTCCAGGAAGACCATGGTCGTCGAAAGCACTGCAAAGGTGAGTGCAGGCTTCCAGGGCGCGCCAGGCAGCGCAGAGAAGGTCACGATATCTATGAAGCCATACGGTGTTTTCGGCATAATAGCGCCATTCAACTTCCCGGTTTCTATATCCGTAGGGATGAGCGCAGGCGCTATGATAACGGGCAACACAGTGGTTTTCAAGCCCTCCTCGACCGACAATATGTCGATGTTCACAGGCCTGAAGATATACGAGATACTGGCTGAGGCGGGCCTGCCGCCAGGCGTGTTCAACTATGTCACTGGCCCGGGTTCTGAAATAGGCGACGAGCTGATAGTGAACAAGAGCGTTTCAGGCATAGCGTTCACAGGGTCGAAGAGCACCGGGCTCGGCATGATAGCGAAGACCTTCGGCGCAGGGCAGCAGAAGGTGTTTGTTGTTGAGATGGGCGGGAAGAACCCTGCGATAGTCTCGAAATATGCAAACATAGACGATGCGGTATCGGGCTGCGCCAGCGCAGCCTTCGGTTTCTCTGGCCAGAAGTGCAGCGCTCTCTCCAGAGTGTATGTGCACGAATCGATAAAGGAGCTGTTCATAAGCAAGCTGATAGAGAAGGTCCATACGTTCAGGGTAGGCAATCCGCTTGAGAAAGGCGTCTACATAGGCCCTCTGATAAGCGAGAGCGCCATGAAGAGGTACATGGAGGCAATAGACAAGGCAAAGGCAGCGGGCCGCGTCCTTTACGGCGGGAAGAGGGTTGATACTGGCTTGGACGGCTACTACGTTGAGCCGGCGATAGTCGAACTGAGGCACGACCACGAGCTTTTCCACAGGGAGCTTTTCGCTCCAATACTGACTATAGACAGCTACAAGGACATAAGTGATGCGATAAGGATGGCAAACGACGTAGAATACGGCCTGACCGCCGGGATGTACAGCAAAAACAAGCGCGAGATAAAGGAATTCTCCGCTAACATAGAGGCTGGAGTGGTCTACATAAACAGGGCGATAAGCGCGACGACAGGCGCGATAGTGGGCCTGCACACGTTCGTTGGCTGGAAAGGGAGCGGCCTGACAGGCAAGGGCACCGGCAGCAAATTCTATCTTCAGCAGTTCATGCGCGAGCAGAGCCTGTCACTCACAAAGTGAATCCGCCTAAGGTGTTAATACGCTTAGCATTCTGGCCAAGCGCCTCAAGTACCGCTCAATAGAGATACTGCTTAAGGGCCATAAGATAAATGTGCAGGTAGCCGATTCCTCCTTCAAGCGCATGATAGGCTTGATGTACCGCGATGAGATCGGCAAAGGAAGCGGCATGCTTTTCATTTTTGGCAGTCCAGGCAACCACGGCATATGGATGAAGAACATGCGGTTCCCGATAGACATAGCATGGCTGGATTCGCGCAAGATCGTGGTGAGCGTGGTGCACAGCGCGATGCCCTGCAGGTCCATAAACTGCCCCGTATACAAGCCCGGCAGCACGGCGAAATACGTGATTGAGCTCAGCAGCGGGGTTTTAGCCAAGCACGGCATCAAAATCGGTGACAGGCTGTCCTTCGATGATTGATTGTGGCGCAAAGTTCCTGTCAGCGCGAATTTCTAGCTCATTGATTCGGAAGGCAGAACGGCGGTATGCCGTTCTACCAAATAGCGGACCTGGCGGGATTTTCATACCTCGTATTTTGAACCCGCAACATCCGGGTCCGAAGCCCGGCGCGCTATCCAAGTTACGCCACAGATCCTGATACTATTTGTAAGCGAAAAGTTAAGATAATGTCTGGGCGCTCAGAAATTCTCAAGCTTACTCTGCTTTATGTTCGCCATAGTGGCCCAGTGTTCCCTTACGTGCTTGAGCAGATTCCCGTTATCAAGATTCTTCTTCACTGCATTTATCGTGACTTCATCGGACGGGTAACCAGACCCTAGATCTATGCCGATCTCGGCGCTTATCGCATCCATGGCCTTGTCCCTTGTCACCTTCGCGATTATGCTTGCAGCCGATACTACCGCATACCTGGAATCAGCCTTGTGCTCAGCCACTATCTTGGTGTAGTTGACTTCGGCAGCCTTTTTCAGCTGCTTCATGCCTGCAGGTTTGGTCGGCCTCTTGCTCGCCATGTTCACCCTGACGCCGAACCTATCTGCTATAACGTCAGGAGAGTCAAGGTAAAGTATGTCAACATCGCCCTCAATCCGGTCGAAGAGCTGCGCGAAGTGCGTCGCTTCGAGTTCGTTCAGCGAAACGTCGTTCGCCATCGCCTCGTTTATCTGCGCCGGAGTTATAAGTCCCACTTCCACATCGCTGGCTATATCGTTTATTGCTTCGTAGAGCATCTCCCTCCTGGTGCGCGAAAGGAGCTTGGAGTCCCTGACCCCTATCTTAGAAAACTTGCCTATGGCGCCCTTCCTTGCTGCCACAAGCGATATAACAAGAGGACCGAGCAGCGCACCCCTACCTGCCTCATCTCCTCCGCAGAGTATTATGCGCACCACCACGGATCATTAATCAGAGGTTCTTTCTGTCTACCATTATATAGTCGTTAACTGCGCTCACAGAGGCGTATGATATCTTAAGCTGACCGCTGTCGCTCTTCATTTTGGAAGCGACCGCGCTGTCCATGTCGGGCTCGATGACTATCTCGTTTATCTTCCCGGTTACCTCGTTTATCTCTGCATCAACAAACCTTCCAATCCTATAACCATCAGTAGAGATTACAGTTTTCCCAACAAGCTGCTTAGCTATAATATATTTTACCATTCAACGCACCTTATACCGCATAGTCGTCCATATCTTATTGCGTAGAAACTAATTAATACTTTTAGGTTTTCCCTCAATATGGGAATTAACACGATCTGCGCCATTTTTTGGCAGAAATAGAGCACATAGAAGCAATATTTAAGCTTATACGGATCATAAGTAAAGGTTTGAATGGACAACTTGATATTCAAGTACAAGCACGCCAAGATACTGATAGCTCTCAGGGACGGGTCCCAGTCATGGTACCTCACAAGCTTGGCCAAGGCTGCGGGCGCGACTTACGTGCATACGTGCAATTTCGTTGAGTCATGCGAGGAGATAGGCTTCATAACGAGCGAGAGGCACGGCAAGGAAAAGATGATAAAGCTGACAGAGAAGGGCGCCAAGGTGGCTGACATGGTCGCCAGCATATACTCCGAGATTTCAAATCAGCAGCGTATGCAAAAACAGGCGCAGCCGACCCCTATGGCTCCAAAGCCATCTATACCTAACCCGGCCCGCTAGCCAAGCTCATACTACGCTTACCGTAGTCCTCTTTTTTACCGCGTTTATGACGTGGCCGTAGTCCAGATAGTGCGCTATTGAGGTAACTGTAACGGTATAATCGCCAGGATCAGCGTTTATATCGCCGAACACCTCGAACCTGACCTCCTTCTCTTCGTTCGGGGCCATCTTGCCGATGCGCAGTTCCCTCTCCTTTGCGACTCGCATCTCGTCAAAACCGAGCTGCTTCGGGAGCTCAGCCACAACCGATGTAAGCAGTATCTCCTTGGTAAGGTTCTTCACCTTTACCATGAGCGAAACGGAATTTTGCCTGTTTGCGTAAAGCTTGTACGGCACCCATTCCGTGTTGACCCTGTACGGCGCGCTCTTTACGAGCTCGTCGCTAACGTCCTTCTTGCCAAAGATATTAAATATTCCCATAGAACCACGAATCAGCTATAAAGTATTCTTAGCGCAGTATTTAAATTTTTATACTACAAAACGTATGTAAGTGAGTTTTAAGAGAAGATAAGAAATGGTACGTTGGTTTTTACAGTTAAACATTATTGGCGCTAAAAAGTGTTCCAATGCCCCTGAAATACAACCTTACCAAATACGACACAATGAATTCGGAAGTGCACAAGTTGTCCGGCAGGTTCGGCGCTGAAACGTCGAAGAATATGGACGAGCTTGACAACACGCTGCTTTTCAAGGCCATCCTGATAGCTTCATTCTCATCTGGTCATTCATGGCAGACCCACAAGTGCCTGGTTTCGGAAACCCAGAAGCTGAAGAGCCCGGAAGTCAAGGAGGAATACAGGGAGGCGGTCACAAACAAGTGGAAAAACATAACGCCTTTCGACATAAAGGAGATAGCCGATATGAAGATATCTGACACCACATTCGCAGAGTGGCTATTTTTCAATGTTGACAAAGCGCAGTACCAATCCTGCAAGCGGGCATGGACCGAACTTAAGAAGGAGTTCGGCAATGATTGCGATACGAATGCGCTCAGGGTAGGCAGCAGATAAGTGGGTCATGCATGACGGAGAAAACTAATAGCAGTATGGCCAATACCAAGGGCAAGTCTGGCCCTGCAGTGATGAGGGCCATCCTCGTAACATCGATTTTCATACTTATGGTGATAGCCTTACTACTCCTTGTTGTAGGTTCCAAACCATCCCAGAAAGGCGCTGCTTATGTAATAGAGAGCCAGCTGCCGTTAAATCATCCGCTATCTATACAGGAATTTGCGGCCGCATTCAATAGCGTTTCTAATTCATCCGCCTCAAGCCCGTCAAACCTGACATATAACGGTTCCATACAGATAGGCATAAGCTCACAAGGCCAAAGCGTCAGCTATACGCTGCCTTTTAATTTTGATTCGATATCAAACGGTAGCAGTGCAAGGGCAGACATGCAGCTAACGTTACCTGCTTCACAGGCTTTCGGCGGGGTGTCGTCCGTCTTAGATGTCGACTACATAAAGAATGGTAGCGAAACATTCGCATGTCTAAACGCACAGACACCGCAGGGCGCATTTAATGGGAGCTTCAAATGCATATCATTCGCACTGCTCAATACTACATACCGGAGCATTCTCAATAACGAGAGCCCCAACGGCATGAACTATAGCGCCCTTGAGAACTTCAATTATAGCTCCATCCTTAGCGGTGTAAACCTAACGGTTAAGAACGAATCAACGGTCAAATATGGCAACTACTCCTGCGTGCTTTTTGTTTCAGCGATAAACGGCAGGCCCGATTTGCAGAAGCTGCTGGATACCTATATCAGAGCACTTGGGCCGCAGAATGAAGAAGCGCTAAAGCTGAATGTATCGACAGAGCTTAACGGCACAATAACTACGTGCCTGCTCGCTTCGTCCGGCAAAGTTACGCCACTTAACGAGTCTCTAAACATGAATCTTTCTGTGAAAGTAATCGCCAATATATCGGGCACAGTTAACTCCGGAAATTACAGTTTCGGAGTCAATTCGAAGTTCGCCGAAGTCTCATCCGGAAAACCTGTTGCAGTTTCAGCAATAGACACGCTTCCTGGAGCTTTACTGAATTCTTCGAATTTGTTAAGCCCGGCTCAAACCACCGCGCCAAATTCCTGTATCGCTGAACCGGGGTTCTACTGCGACAATCCTGTCTACGCTACTTCTGCAAACGGTAGCTACATAAGCTTCTATTTCGGCCAGAACACCGGACTTGATTTCTCTAATGTAAGCATTTTTGTGGGATCAGACTCGCTCCCATTGGCAGATAACGAAACAGTTCCTGCTGCAATGTTAAACGCTACCGGAGCCCCATCCCTATCTAATACCACTGCAATAGCGCCTACTCTTTACCCCGGTGGACTGGTATCCGTCAACTTCACCGGTCCAACGCGCCTCGCTGCAGGAGGGATCGAGGCTAATCCGGCACCAGGTACGCCATTCTATGGTTACATATGGATAGGCTACGCCACTACTCCTGGCGGCCCACTGCAGTACGCAAAGGTAGCCACTTTAGCTATAAAGTCAACTTAGAGCCTAGGATGACTATCTTGTCAGTACTTTGCAACCGTCTTTCTCTACTAATACCTCGGCTTCAAACTGCGATACCATGCCATTTCCGAGCTCGACCAGTACTGGATAAGCGTTTATCGCACCGGCCGAGAAAAGCTCACGCACTCCGGAGTATAGGCCGAATTTCGAGCTTACGACATTTGACAGCCATCTCACAGCGAAAGGCTCATGGTGGTAGCTCTTCTCTATCTCTGTCAGGAGGCTCCTAGCGTTTTGCGATCTCACAACCGGGCTGCCTATGTAATCATAGATTTCGTAAGAGTCGCCATCAGAAACCATTCCCCTCCCCGTGGTTGCGAAAGGCTCTATGGCAACGATCATGCCCTCCTCTAGCTCCGTGTCATCGCCATTATCAAAATTAGGTATGAACAACTCAGCATGGAGGTTGTGTTCCATCACCCCATGGCCGCCCAAGTTCCTTATAGGCTTGAAACCTTTTGACTCTATGGCATTTTGTATCGCCTTGCCTATGTCGCTCACCCTGACGCCTGCCTTTACTGTGCTGATTGCATCATCCAGCGCCCTCTTGGATGCATCCAGGAGGGCTCCGTTCTTGCCAGACAAGTCGATAGTCATTGCGCAGTCCCCAAGAATACCGTCCTTTGCGGCTCCTATGTCAAGCTTGACTATGTCATTCGGCGCAAACACCTTCTCATCCCCTAAAGAAGGCGTGTAGTGGGCTGCCTGCTCGTTTACGGATATGTTCAGCGGGAAAGCAAGCTCGAAGCCCTGTTCCCTTATGACATCTTCAGTGTACTGGGCTACATCGAGCAGTTTTTTGCCCGGCTTCACCATCTCGCTCGCTTTCTTGAGCGCGTCATATGACACACGACCAACATCCGCCGCTACAGAATCAATTTTCTCATTTTCTCCTTTCGGCTCGGCATCCACACCGGAAACATTTTTTGCCATCTAATCACTCCAATCTCACAACTTCTTTTGCTTTCCACCCTTCCTTAATTCGTCCTCGTTATAATTTAATTCTTTCAGTATGCGCATAGTTGCCGGAAGCACCTGGTGGTTTATGTAATAATCCGGGTCATAATCCTGCGCCATCTCCTCCAGCATAGCCTTGTCTGAGACTGAGGAGCCTTTCTTCGTTATTATATATCCTATGACGGCATGTTCCACCTCGTCCTTCTTCTTTACCCCTGCTTCAACAGCCTTCATGGCTGCCGCAAGCTCGGGCGATTTAGAATCATAGCTCTCTATGCTTTTCCTTAGCTGCGTGTTTATTACGAGGTCCTTCAACGGCACCTCCCCGCTCCTAAGCCTTTCCACCACCCTGGTCACGATTTCCGCGGCCTTCTCTGCGCTCCCCTCTTTCAGTATCGCCTCAAGCACCTTCATCTGCGTCTCCTTTGCGATCTTGGACCAGTCCCTTCTCACCAGCTCGAAGCCCCTGACTTTTATCCTACCGGATTGCGATATTAGAGCGTATTTCTTCTTGGCTCCTGCCTCGCCCTTTTCCGATTTCTTTCCAACGAAGACGCCCCTTGTGTAGAAGTCCTCCAGGTCCAGTTCCATCTCGTTAGGCAATGATGCATTGAGCTGCTTTAGGAATGCCAGTACATCCTCCTTGGTCTTGTCGCCCATTATGAGGAAGATGCTATCTGTATCCCCGTAGAGGACCCTGAATCCTGCACTCTCCGCTTTATCTATTGTCTCCTTTATGTACTGCCTTCCGTAAGAGGTGACGCTGGAGGCGCAATCCCTAGAGTACCATCGCGACCTGGCGTAGCCCAAATATCCATAGAAGGAATTTGCCACTATCTTAAGCGCCTGCGACCTAGATCCGAGGAATATGTCATCGGGATGCTCCTTGTACTGCTTCTTGACCAAGGCTCTCTGCCCTATCAGGTGCTCCAGTATGATGGGCGTTATGCTCTTCCTCTTCTTGTCGAATTTTATGTGATCCGGCGATTCGTAGTATTCCGTACACGTTTCGCATATCGACGACGGGTCTATGTTGTGCGATACAATTATGGAAGGATATAGCCCCCTAAAATCCATTATCGCTAAGTTATCATATATGCCAGGTTGCGGAGTCTTTACGTAAGCTCCTTCTATCGGGTTCATGAGCCTGCTCCTTATCTCGCTTTCCGTAGGCTTGTTGGGTATTATCTCGTTGAACTCGTGCGCATACCTCATAAGCACGAACTCCACCAACTGGCCCGTTGTGGACACTGAAACGTCGCTCAACATGTCGCCAGTCGTCCTAGACAACTCCATCACTATAGGAGACAACGTGTCGTACACCTTATGCAGCGCCTCGGAATCATTCATGTTGTATTCTGCGAGTAGTTTCACGTCAGATTCGGTGCCGTCCCAAAGCTTGTATATATCCCTCTTCTCTACAGTTATCTTTTTGTCATCGCTCAGCGCCTCATAAACGTTCTTCAGCGTATAGCTGTTCAGCTTCAGTATGCGCTCTGCAGCGCCCACTACGGATATGAATTTTACTACCTGGTACATGTCGATGTGCACCCTGCCCGCGATCTTGACCCTGTCAACCAGGCCGTGCCTCTCAAGCTTGGTGCTTCCCTCGAACCTGCTCAAACTGAAGTCATATTTCAGCGCATTAGACCGGTCCATCATGTACTTTATGTCGAAGTTGGCCGAATTGTAACCGGACACTACGTCTATGTTGAGCTGGTCAAGTATCCTGGAAAACCTTTTCAGCACGCCTACCTCATTCTCAAGCACTTCAACGAACGGCAGGTCTATTTTTTTGTATGTCAGTACGCCCTTGCCGGTTTTCCCGCCTGCCCTGTAGGAGTAGCTTATCATTATTATAGGGTCCTTATCCGCCCTAGGCACGCCCAAAGGGTTGTAAGTCTCTATGTCAAAACAGAGCACATTGAGGTCTACCTGCTTGTCATCGGCTTTTTTCATCCCTTTCACCACGAGCTTGCCCCCATCATCGCTTACGCTTATCAGGTAATTCCTAAGCTGGTCAATCGCTTTGTCTATCACATATCGTTTCGCGAATGGTATGTCATTCTCGTAGCACATACCGTACCTTCCTGCCGCTTTGCTAAGCTTTGGCACGTGCGCCGGTGTCTTTGCAAACACCTTTAGCAGTTTACGCTCCTTACCGAAAATGCTTTTTGCTTCCGTCTCGGCGCGCATAGGCTTTATCGTCTCCCCCATGTCAAAAGCAGTTATCTGCATGGCGTCGTTTGGCGACATTTCCACTCTAGGCTCTATGTAGAAATAGGGCTTGAAGGACGGGTCGAACACTTCATATGCCGTTCCGTCAGTGCCTTTCACTGCAAGCCTTATGCAGGCTTCGGCACCGCTTATTATATAATCGACATCTATCACGGCGCCCTCTACTTCAGTGATTTTTTCGGCCACCACACGGCTTGTGTGCCCTTCATTTTCTCCAGGATTAGTTTGCATGGTAAAATCAATCCTTGAAAGCTTAATAATCTTCTCGGAGCATGCATCTTTGGCATCAACCGAACACGTCGCTCAGCCTAGTTGAAGCGGGCTCTTCGGGAATGTGCCATTGTATGGATTGTTGCCAATTGTAAGCAGGAACTCGGGGGAGAAGCATGTCGCACCAAGCTGCATCAGATATGTGCTTTTTGCGGCGTTTGGCGCAGCAACAATGTTGAGCCTTACCTCATACGTGCTATTCGGTTTCGTTACCTCTGAAACAGGCGTTACATAAATGTTTATCCCTGCGGTTCCAAGCGTATCGATGCCGTTATACGGGGTAAGCGCATAAAGTCCCGGGTAGTTGGAAATGTTGATTGGATTGTTTATCGCTACGTTTAACGTGTAAGGGCCGCTGCCTATGACGTACTGCGCAAATGGCCTTGATATCTTATAATAGACAACGGCCCCATTGCCAGGCTGCAGCAAGTAATCGTCGTCCTGGAAATTCATGTAAAGCTTGCTGGTGTTGCCCAAGCCGTAAAGCTTGAAGCCAACGGTGTTGGACACGGAGTAACTTATCCGGGAGATTGGAAGAGGGCAGTTGAGCACAAGCGTGGGCGCGTCAAGTATCACGGTATTGGAAGGTAGTTGTACAGTATTAGCTGTTATATCGACGCTTGGCGTCAACTGTAGCAAGAAATCGATTAGTACAGCCACTACTATTATTACCGCCACGATAAGTAAAAGAGTCGCACCAAAATTTGTTTGCATGGTCATCGTGATCACATGTCGTATTGCCCGCAGCCACACCGGTGCTTTGTTGGCTGAAAGCGTTTAGCATATCGTGCATGTCCCCTATAAAACTGCTTTAAATAAGTTAACCAAAGAAGCTCTTCGCAACCCTCCAAGTTTCGCCATCGAGGTACCTCTTTTTCGAGCCTTCAGCCAGAGGCACCTCTACTATGTCCAGTCCATGGATTGCAACCATTATGCCTGACCTACCCTTATGTATCGCTTCAACAGCATGGAACCCCATCCTCGTTGTCATTACCCTATCGTAAGCGTTAGGCGGCGTGCCCCTCACCGTATGTCCCAATACGGTCGCCCTTGTTTCTATACCTGTTTTTTTCTCTATATAGCGCGCCAGGAACGCCGCGTTGCTCTCATCGGATTTCGCTACGAGAGGGTGCCCGAATTCGTCCTTCTCAATCTCGCCCTTGTAACCTAAGTCGACGCCTTCAGCAACAACTATAACTGCGCTCTTCTTGCCCCTCTTCTGCCTCAGCATTACCATATCCGCAACGCTTTCAATGTCGGTCTTGAATTCTGGCACCAGGATGATGCTTGCACCAGCGGCCATACCGGAGAGCGATGCTATCCAACCGGCGTCCCTCCCCATCACCTCGACCACCATCACGCGCTCGTGCGACCTTCCAGTGGTCGCAAGGCTCTCTATAAGCTTCATAGTCTCGTCGACTGCGGTAAAGAACCCGAAAGAGTAATCGGTGCCTGCTAGATCGTTGTCTATCGTCTTCGGTATTCCCAGGACCCTGGCGCCCTTCTCGGAGAGCTTCGCAGCGACGCCGAGCGTGTCGTCTCCCCCGACCGCTATCAGAGCGTCTATCTCTGCCTTTTTCAAGCTGGCCTGTACTATCTCAATCCCGTTATCATTTTTTAACGGGTTTGTCCTTGAAGTTGTAAGCATCGTGCCTCCGACTCCGATAGCATCCTCAAAATCAGCAAACTTTATCTCCCTCATGCGGTTCTCGAGAAGCCCAGCCCATCCAGCCTCGATCCCTATTACAGTGTCATCCCTTATCTCTGCGGCTTTGAGCACGGCTCTTGTAACGGCGTTCAGCCCTGCGCAGTCCCCTCCGCCGTTGAGTATGCCGATCCTCGTGCAATCACTTTATTTTGAGCGCCTCCTCGAGCGGCTTCCCCTGTATGACGATCGCGTTCAATCTCCTGGCTGTCCTAAAAGGATCGTCGCTTTGCCAAGCGTTCCTGCCTACTGCAACGCCTGAGGCACCAGCCTTCACGCATTCGCTGACGTGTCTTAAGAACTCATCTTCCGTGGCGGTTTTTGGTCCGCCTGCCATGTACACGGGAGTCTTCCCTGCGGCTCGTACGGCCCACCTGAAGCTTTCGATATCACCGCTGTATTTTATCTTCACCGCATCCGCGCCAAGTTCCATACCTGCTCTTGCGGCATAAGCTACCATCTCCTTAGTGGTGTCGTTCTTGACGAACTCTCCCCTAGGGTATATCCAAAGTATGGCAGGCAGGTTGTGCGCGTGCGCCTCCTCCTGTATTCTTCCGAATTCCGCCATCATCTCGCTTTCATAAGCGCTCCCGATGTAAATCGTATAGCCCACCGCAGAAGCGCCAAGCTTGATCGCGTACTCGACAGAGCAGTTCTGCCTAGCCATGGGCTCCTTGCCATATATCGCTGTCTTGCCATTAAGTTTCAGCAGGAGCGGCACCTTCTCGTTGTTGTAGTACCGCTCAGCAATACCCTTCTGGGACACGAACGCGTCAAAGCCGCCCCTTCTGGCTATATCGACAACATACGTAGGATCAACATTCTTGTCGTTGAAGTCCGTCGGGCCATGTTCAAGTCCCTGGTCATATGCGAGTATCAGCGACTTTCCGTCTCTCATAAGTTTGTTCATTCGGTCCATTTTATCTCGCCCTTGCAGTTTGTTAGAACAAAGACTTATCCTGCACTAGTAGTGCATGGTAAACACAGAGGCATAAAAAGAAAATTTGCTGCCTGGAAGGGCAGCAACACGTGCTTACTTTTCAGTCTTCTTCTCGGTTATCTTCGTCGTGCTTATCATGAGAGGAGGTATGAGTCCAAGTGAGTATGCAACAAGCGTGCCAGTTGCGCTGCACCTGAAATTGAGATCGTTTATTATCTCCTCGGCAAGTTCGACCGGAAGTGAATGGTTGTCATTCCACTTCTTTATAACGGCGTTCGCAGCGTCCTTGGTTTCGCTGACCTCGATCACGCCACCGAGCTTTATCTGTCCTATGCTTTTGGCCTCCTTCCCGACTCCATCGAAATAATCAGCCACGAACGTGTAATTCACGTTCAATCGGTCGTTGTTTCCGGCAACATCATCTATGTTTATGTTAAGCCTCGGGAACCTCTGCTTCGAAAGAGTCTCTACTGAATCTATCTTTCCCTCCACTTTTGATATCGTGATTCCAGTTATCATCCAATCACGCTTCTTATTCGTTAACAAAGTATTTAAATCTGTGTAGATTTTCCGGCTATCATCGTGGTTTTGCCCCATATAGGGAGTTGACATTTAATCTAGAAAGACCTGTTTTCTTCTCTGTTGGCACTAAGTTACAGTGGATTTTCCTATACAAGCCATTTCCAGAAATTCGTTGCTTAACGTTTATTTCTCCGTTTTACGTCTATTTGTCAACTTCCTTATGAAGCCTGGCTCTGTCCCAGAAAACGTTTGATATGTGATACCAGATAAAATTGGCGTTCTGGGCAGCCCTTCTTATTATAAGCAACCATCTCTTTTTCTGAAGTTTTGCCACCATAATCTATAATTCCGGCCTT
>JAJYYB010000011.1 GCA_021801355.1 Microcaldota archaeon
GAAACATAAGGTTCTATCAGGGCTCCACCGAGTTGCACAGCTGGTGCGAGTCAGGATGCACGAACACATCGTCAAGCGCTACGTTCTGGGTGCTCATGCCGAACGGTGTGCCTTCAGGACCCAGCAGCATAAATATGACTTTTCTGCCCGTCGGTACAACTTACGATGACAACTATGCAGGCGAGGCGCCCCAACTCAGCCCATCATATGCGGAGTATGACAACGGCGCGAGTGTGTTCAGCTTCTATGACGACTTTGCGGGAAATTCTTTAAATGCAACTAAATGGGATGCTTCCATAAGCAGTGGGGGTAGCGTTTCTGTGGATAACGGGCTCACAATAGTAGCGGATGGCAGTGATACCACGATATTATCACAGGCTGGCGAAGTGGCTACCTCTACTAGTCTATACGTCGAATTGTTAGGTGAAGTGCAATTCAACGGTCCTGAACAGGATTTGCACCTAGAGACGCCCAATGGTGGATCTGTCGGTAGCTCAAGGGACAGCAGCACATTTTTTACATACACGTATTGCAATGGATACACTGACGGCGGTTCCACAACAGTTAATCAGAATACTTTGTACTTATTCTCGCTATACTCAAATTCTACTTCCAGCACAACAAACATTTACACACCCAATAATTATTATGTTAATTATGAATCCCCAACAACATCTTCCTCGGTAGGTGTAGGTACATCTTGCTTTGGTTCTATCGATGCCGTTGACATACAGGATGGGCATACGGCCATATGGATTCGCACAAGAGCCTACCCGCCGAACAATGTGATGCCAGGCGCGACTCTTGGAACATTGGTCACGCCACAGGCGACTCCGTCTACGTTCCAGCAGATGGTGAACGTCAGCGCCGACTATTCTTCAAGCGGCGAGGACGCGAACCTTTCGAACGTGGAGTTCACGGCTGATGAGCCTGCTACAACGGCTGGTAATGTGCCATTGTACGCATGGTGCGAGTCAGGGTGCACAGCGTCTTCCACGTCAAAATGGTGGGTGAAGCTTACGGGCAGCATAGAGGCAAACTCCAACGCTGTCATATACATGAACTTCATGCCGTCTAACATTATGTCAGGCCCTACAAGTTACACTGGAGAAGCGCCCCAGCTCTCTCCGATTTATGCTCAGTACGACAACGGTGCAGGCGTGTTCCAATATTATCAAAAATGGGGCAACTTAACTAGTTTGCCTAGTGGATGGTCCAACTTAGGTAGTGCTACTACATCGGAAAGTTTTCACACAACGTATACTGTATTTAATTCTGCACCAAACGCAGGCGGTGTGGCGTACACCACAGCTCCAGTTTCTTTGACATCTTATCCATTCATATTCGAGTTATATGGAAACATGTACCAACCAAGTAATGTGGGAGGTGGCAATGGTTATGGCGTAGGGCCCCAAGCCAACCCATCAGGTTCGGATAATGGCGTCTGGTTATCTGTCGGAATCGCAACGACGCCGCCTCAAATGAGTTGGTGGGGTGGGCAGACTAATGTGGTACCATCTCCTGCGTATTACGATGTCAATTCTAACAAAATATATACAATAACCGCGCTTTCAAGCACAAGAGTCGCAGCGTATGAAAACTATGCGCTAGCTTTCTCGAGTACTATAGGAGCTATTTCAGGACTGTCTGATATTTCAATAGTACCGAACAACCCCGGTCCAATTACAGTTTATTGGATTCGCTCGCGTACCTACCCGCCTAACGGCGTCATGCCAACGGTCAGTTTAAGCGCGGTGCAATAAAATGGTAGCATGCATCAAAGCCTATGGACACATTCGGCGTCTTCATCGCTTGACGCCCCCCACGTAACATTATTAAGCGCTCGCAGCGCTATACTATAGAAGAGCTGACATAATCGCATTGCCGCAGTGGTGTACGCCCTATGCGCAACCGTCCTGAGAATATTATCAGAGCTCAGTCATCGATGGAGTACCTGATGACATACGGGTGGGCAATCCTTATAATCGCGATCGGTGTTGCCACACTCTCTGCACTTGGCATATTCAACGGAGGGTCAGGGGCGACGAACGGGTGCTCAACTCAGCCTAACTTCAGCTGCACAAATCCTATCTACTCAACAAACGGAATAATTGCGACTATCAGCCAGGACTCCGGCCAGGAATACTACGATTCATGGGTCTTCGTCGCCTCGGCGGCGCAGGAACTTGGGGGCGATGGGCTGCCCCAGAACATGAGCACGGCCAACATGGTCAACACAGGAGAACTGCCATCAAGCCAGCCCGAGACCTTCTACTTCGTCTCCAACACTGAAACTACTGCAGGAGGCATACCTACAACAAACATCCCAGTGGGGACGCAGTTCACAGGCAGCATCTGGCTTGCCTATTGCACGGTGCCAGATTGCAGCTCGCCTACTGGTTACGCGAAAATTGGGGAGATAAGTGCGAAGGAAGATGGCGCGAGCGCAGGTTATAGCTTATCCTCTTCTATATCGACCTCCACGTCTTCCACCTCGACCTCCACGTCCTCTACAACGACTACTTCGAGTTCCACTACATCAATACAATACGTTCCGATAACACTCACAAACACCCAGCCATCAGCGACTGGGGCCAACTTCCAGCAGATGGTTCAGATAGGCGTCAGTTACACGGCCAACGGTGAAGCGGCAAACCTCAACAACATTGAATTCACTACGGGCCCGGGTGCTGCAGGTACGCCCCTGTACGCATGGTGCGAGTCAGGGTGCACCAGCTCGTCCACGTCAATATGGTGGGTTAATTTAAGCACTGATACTATGTCCGCAGCACCGGGGCCGGGCAACTCGATCACGATATACATGAACTTCATGCCGACACCTATAATGACCACAAACACCGCGTACACGGGCGAGGCGCCGCAGCTCTATGGCGGCAGCTACGCGCAGTCCAGCTACGCGCAGTACGATAACGGGCCGAGCGTTTTCCTTTATTACAACGTTGATCCGACTTCAACTGCTGGTTGGACGATAACACAAAGTGGTGTAGGTCAAATCGGCTCTGCGCCTTCAGGTAGTTATTTCGGAACGACTAACGCACTCTATACTACTATATGTCAGGGCGGCGCGTCAGGGCTTTTTGAAACTGCAATTCCTGATCTGGGCTACAATGAGATTATAACATATTGGACCTACGCATCTTCAGGGAACGACGGTGGCAATTTTTACTTTTTGGATAGTTCTGCGCAGTCAGGTCCGATGGCCTTGTTTGGCGTTCTTGGTTACGGCTCCGGATTGCTTAGCAGTGCTGGGCCATGCGGCTATACTAATCCAAGCGGTCCACTTTTTAGTTCTGGAACGTGGTATAAAAATGATATTGTAATCGCAGGGACAACTGCGACGTACTACGTTGGCGCCAACTCTAATAAAATTGCCACTTTGGGAAGCATGATAAATTCTGTAAGTATATCATCAAGTGGCGATTATATAGGGCTTGATACAAACTACGATTTTGGTAGCGGGAATGGTAACACTTACTACAATGGGTTTCTTATCCGCACCTACCCGCCTAACGGCGTCATGCCAACGGTCAGTTTAAGCGCGGTGCAGTAAAATGGTAGCGTGCATCAAAGCCCATGGGCACGTTCAGCACACAGAAGGCGCTAACTGCTCACTCCAATAGCTTCATCCCTTCATCTATCGGTATCGCAGGCAGCGTCTCGTGCGTGACCATGTCTGACATCGCTATGCTGTACTTCAGCATCGCCTTTGCATCAGGTGCCTCCGCTATTGCCGCGCCATCGAACCTGCCTAGCGTGAAGTACTCAGAGATATACTTTATCCCGTTCTTCCGCATAAGTTGCGGCGAGATCCTCATGAACTCCTCCTTCAACTCCTTCGTCGGCTTTTTCCTGAACTTGTACAGAACCAAGAACAAAATTTTATACACTGTTTAGCATTCATAACCAAGGTATAAATTGCTTCTGTGTAGGTGAAAAAGTATGCCGCAAGCAGGATTTGAACCTGCGACATTCCGGTTTCTGCTCTTGATCAGCGATCAAAAGTCTTCAGCCGGACGCTCTCCCACTGAGCTATTGCGGCACATCAAGTAGATTGCTGTTTAAAATTTAAATATCAATCGTTCGCGCGCTCCTTATGCATATAAATTACTTTATCGGCAATCCTCATATATGGTTCCCATCTGGGACGAGCTTGGCCCTTACGTAAGGCTTGTACATACGGAGCTGGTCGAGCCGAGAAGCTACCAGCTAAACATAGCGAGCAGCATCTCAACCGGCAAGAACACCCTCGTCGTTCTGCCCACCGGGCTCGGTAAGACGCTCATCGCAATACTTGCAATAGCCCAGGCTATAAACGAAGGCCGACGCGCCATCCTCCTCGCCCCAACTAAGCCATTAAGCGAGCAGCATCACGGGTCATTGGTCCGCCTGCTCAACATAAATCCTGAATCAATTGCACTGCTTACCGGCACTTCTGGGAAGTCCGCCAGAAGGGACCTCGAAGCCAACGCCAAGGTCATAGCAGCCACCCCGCAGACAATCGCCAACGACTTGAAGTCCGGCGCCCTCTCGCTTGACGGCTTCGGCATAATAATATTCGACGAATGCCACAAGGCGGTCGGAAAGTACGCCTATACTTACATAGCGGACGAGGCCAAGCTAAAGCGCATCCAGCTACTAGGCCTGACTGCTTCACCCGGGAGCAACAGGAAAAAGATAGACGCGCTCATAGACGTGCTTGGGATAGAGAACATAGAGATAAGGATATCGGTAGATCCTGACGTGGAACAGTACGTGATGGACAAATCAATGACGGTTGTTTATGTGGAGAAGGGTCCGACGATAAACACTATACTCGGCACGCTTAAGCCTGTGATAGACAAGCACCTGGGCAACCTTTACCACAGCGGCCTGAGCCCATTCAACAGGTTCGAGAACATGCCAAAGGGCAGGCTGATAGAGATCGGCAGGAACATAGACAAGATACAGGCAAGGAACTACAAGTTCAACGCCCTATTCAACTATGTCTATGTGCTAGACCTGCTGCACGCTTACGAGCTTGTCAGCTCCGAAGGGATAAATCCTTTCGTAAAATATTTCGAGGGTCTCCAGAACAGGCAGCCGCAGAGCAGAGCTGCGAAAAGCATACTCAACAACGAGGAGGTCGGCAAGGCTTTAAGGGTGGCAAGGGAGGCGCTAGAGCGCGGCGAGGAGCACAACAAAGTCATAGAGCTGGTCAAGCTCCTAAAGACGCAGCTTAATGGCAAGAGCGTGATAGTGTTCGCGCAGTTCCGTTCTACGGCGAAGATGATATCGGATATACTTGGGGCGAACGGCATAGACTCGAGGACTTTCATGGGCAAGAAGGAAGGCCTGACTCAGGCCCAGCAGCAGCAGACCATAGCTGAATTCCGTGAGAACAAGTTCAGGGTGCTTGTCGCTACATCGATAGGGGAGGAGGGTCTCGACATACCGTCGGTTGATGCCGTGGTATTCTACGAGCCGATCCCGAGCGAGATAAGGAGCATACAGAGGAAGGGTCGTGCCGGAAGGCTGAAGTTCGGGGAGGTGATAACGCTCGTCGCCAAGGACACGAAGGACGAGATGTATCTTATGGTTTCTCGCATGAGGGAGAAGAGGATGCGCGACATACTGATGAAAATAAAGGCATCGATGGCAGCCGCAAGCCTGACGAGGCGGAATGAGAATCTGGGTCAGCGCACCCTTTGAAGGAATTTACCATCTGGAAGCGCCAAAATACGCCTTGAAGCAATTCTTCCGCTAAACAGAAACGTCTTAAACCCTTTCCTGTAATATAGATATTGGCGATTCAGTGACGAGGTACGAAAAGGGTGCTAGAGGTGAGAGGGAGCTCTTGAACGAGTTCTATGTGCGCAAGTACTCAGTGATGAGGAGCGCGGGAAGCGGTGTGAATTCTGTCAGCCCTGACATAATAGCCCTCAAGGGCGGGAAAGGCTTCGCTTTCGAGTGCAAGGCCTGGGACAACACCAGCCTTTCGATAGAGCCTGACAAGTACGAGGTACTCATGGAGTGGGAGAAGAACACCGGGATGGAGACGTTCATAGCCTGGCGCATGAACGGCAAGGGCTGGTTCTTCATGAGGCTGAACGAGCTTAAGAAGACCGAAAAGAACTACACCGTTACTAGGAACACTGCCATGCAGATATCTAGGACTCTTAAGGAGATACTTGAGGAGGAGATGCTGGCAACTGCGGAAGAATCAGTCCTTGAGGAAGAGGGCGAAGAGGATGAGGGAGCTGAGGTAGAACTTGAGATCGCATGAGCAGGAGCATAGCAGGCTTTACGACGGTAAGGCGCCTGACTTGGAAATAGGCACCTTTATATATTATTTGAATCATATAGCTACTGTATAGTCATTAAGGTTTCGGTGATTCAATAGAGGATCATGCTTCATGCTTTACTATTCTTAACACGGTTAAGCGATTAGCCGTGCAAAAGAGGCCTAAGTAAGACACAGCATAAGCCCTTTTCCTGATCCGAATAGGATCCTTCGTGACTATGCAATTTGATTCACAAAAAGGATTGATAGCATGGCAAAAACATACATAGACATAGTAAAATATATGGTAGAGGCTAGATTTGACATCTCTGGGATGGTCGACAAGCCTGACATAATAGGCGCGGTGTTCGGTCAGACAGAGGGCCTTCTTGGCAGCGACCTCGACCTGAGGGAGTTGCAGAAGAACGGCAAGATAGGCAGGATAGAGATAGAGGCTTCAACTTCAGGCAACAAGACCTACGGGAAGCTGTTCCTCCCTTCATCACTGGGCAGGGTCGAAACGTGCATACTAGGTGCAGCGATAGAATCCGTTGATAGGGTAGGCCCTTTTGAAACTACGTTCAAGATAACCAAGGTAGAGGACACAAGGAGCGAGAAGAGAAAGAAGATAGTGGACAGGGCCAAGGAGCTCGTCAAGACGCTCATAACCACAGAGATGCCGGATAGCAAGGAGATAAGCGATCTGGTAGAAGCTGACGTCAAGTCAAGCGTGGTAACGACTTACGGTCCGGAAAGCTTACCTGCCGGTCCTGAAATAGACAAGAGCGAGGACGTGATACTTGTGGAAGGGAGGGCAGACGTAGTCAACCTCCTTAGGAACGACATAGCCAACTGCGTTGCAGTTGGCGGTGCTGCAGGAACTATACCGCAGACGATAATAAACCTCGCAGCTGCAAAAGAAGCCACGCTCTTCGTTGACGGAGACAGGGGTGGCGACATAATAACAAGGGGCATAGTCAACGTTGCTGAGATAGACTTCATAGCCAGGGCTCCTGACGGTAAGGAGGTCGAGGAACTGACTAGGAAGGAGATAATAAAGGCGCTAAGGTCAAGGGTACCTACTGAGCAGATATTCCACAATCTAAAGAACAGGGGCGGTGACCAGAAGCAACCTCCTAAGCTTGAGACTGCAAATGAGATGCAGGAGAACAGGCAGCAGATCGAGCGCGCGCAGGAAAGGCAGCAGGCGCAGGCCCAGCAGAGGCCGCAATTCCATCCAGTACCGAGCCCTTCAGAGATATCAACGCGCCTTATGTCAAGGGAACAGCCGAGGAGGCCCGAGATTAATCAGGAACCGCAGCGCCAGGAACAGAAGCTACATGATTCAGTTCCTAAAAGCGGAATTGCTGATGCAAAACCGCCTGCTTCGCCGCAGATAGACGTTCCATCGATAAATGGCGATGAGGGGACCACCACGCCATCAGAGCAGAAAGAGTCCGCTGATCAGAATATGATAGCAGCTTTAGGTGAGCTTCATGACACGCTGAGGGGCAGGATATATGATTCTGAAGGCAACTTCACAGAGGTTCCGATACGCGAGCTGATTCAGACTGTGCAGAACTTCAACAAAAGCATACGCTCTGTAGTGTTCGATGGTATAATAACCCAACGCCTTATAGAAGTCGCTTACAGGAAAAATATCAAGTCGATATACGGGCTGAGGGCAGGCCAGGTATCGAGGACGTACAATGAGATGCTCCTGTACACCACGGAAAAGGGAGAACTCTGACAGATATCGCCTTCCCCTAAGTTTTGCGAAGCTTTAAATAGTTTAAATATAAACTATTTTAGTTTTAAACTATAAAGTGGCTGGATGAAGGGGCAAAACGGCTATGTCAACAAGGAGCTCAGGCACGTCATACTAAAGCTAATAATACTCAAACGAATAAAGATGAACCGCGGCGGCCTCTATTCCTATGCCATAATCAAGCGCCTGTCAATATTCGACAGCTCTGGATTTTGTGTAACAGATCCTAGTGAGGTCAAGAACGATGTCTACAATACAATAGCGTCGCTCGAAAAATCTGGTTACATAAGGATGGTAAGGAAAGGCAGGGGTGGAAGGCCGAAGAAATACTATTTTATAACTGCTTTAGGCGTGTCCGCGCTTAAATCCGCGCGCAAAGATATGATGGGTGCCATAAGCGCAATAAAGGAAACTTTGGGGTGAATAGATAGCCGATAATATAATAGAGGTAAAGAACCTTGTCAAGAAGTTCGGCGACTTCACTGCGGTAAACAATGTCAATTTGGAGGTGAAGAAGGGCGAGATATTCGGCCTCCTCGGGCCGAACGGCGCCGGCAAGACTACAACAATAAACATGATGCTAACTCTGCTTACTCCAACCGCTGGAAAGATATTCGTTGATGGGCTCGACGTTTCAAAGAACACAGAGAAGGTGAAGCAGAAAATGGGTCTGATGACGCAGGAAACGGTCGTCGAAGCCGACCTGACTGCAAGGCAGAACCTTAACCTATTCGCCCACCTTTATCATATACCTAAGGAGCAGGTATCTGGCAAGATAGAAGAAGCCCTGAATGAGTCTGAGCTGCAGAAGTTTGCCGATGTCAAGGCAGGTACGTTCTCGGGAGGTATGCAAAGAAGGCTTGGCTTGGTCCGTGCAATGATACAGGATCCGAATATATTACTTCTTGACGAGCCAACCACTGGCCTGGATGTGCAGAACAGGAGCACCATGTGGAGCAGGCTGAAATTGCTCAACAAGGAAGGTACGACGATACTGCTGACTACGCAGTACCTTGAGGAAGCAGACGAGCTGTGCGACAGGCTTGCGATTATAGACCACGGCCGTGTCATAGCAATAGGCACGCCTTCAGAGATAAAAAGGATTGCAGGGACTGGCAGAGTGCTAGAAGTCATAGTAAAGCCTGATGACGTGAGCAAGGTCGTATCCCTGCTTAAATCAAAATTCGGCCTTGCCAGCGTAGCAAAAGGCGACAAGATAACAGCAGAGCTAGACAGGGATGGCGAATCTGAGTTCACCAAGATATCGGCCATGCTGGACAAGGAGGGGATAACTGCGCTTTCCATAGGCGCACACTTACCGACGCTTGATGATGTATTCATGAAACTGACAGGCGCAGGCCTACGCGATTCCTCAGGTGAGATGCGTGGCGGCAGGACAAACATCAGGTGGAGATGATGGGGCTGATAGAAGACTCAATAGCGCTCTACAACAGAGAGATGCTGATTTTCATGGCCAACATCAGGACAAATGCTGCGAGAACCGCAATATTTCCGCTTGTGATACTCATCTTCTTCAGCTTCCTCGGCGCAGCGATAACGAATGTTCCGGTCGTTGTGGTCAATTACGCTAACAATCCACAATCCCTCCAGTTCATAAGCTCGCTAAACGCGCAAAGCTTAATGCAGGTACAATCCGTATCTACGCAGAGCCAAGCACTGCAGTTGCTCAACTCCGGGCAGGTTGACTTTGTCATAGTAATACTGCCTACGTTCCCTTCTTATGATGGCAATCCTTCTGTACAGGTATATTACAATAATGTGCAATACAGCGTCACTTCGGCCGTGCTTCCTGCGATACAAGGGCACATGGAGGAATTTGCGCCAGGATCAAATTTCGAGAGCCAGGCATATCTGCCTACATCATCAGCTCCTATAACCGCCGTTGCAACGCCCATAACCGGTGCCAACGGGAATTATGAGGACTTCCTGTTCTCCGGAGTAATAGGGATGATAATAGTTTTCAGCGCACTGTTCGGCGCCGGTCTCTCAATAATGTCAGACAGGCAGGGCGGCAACATAAAGGCGTTCCTCATAACGCCAATAAACAAGTCGTCCATACTGCTTGGTAGGATAGGGGCAAGCGCTGTGCAATCAATTTTCTCCATACTCATAGTTATTGCTATAGGTCTTGCGCTAGGCAACTCTGTGCAGATGGGCATAATCGGTGTCGTTTGGATAATAGTACTCGGCGTGCTACTTGCGGTTTGCATGACCTCTATATCGCTTATAATAGGTTCGCGCCTGAAAAACCTTCAGGCGTTTCAGGTCTTCGGACAGGCAACCGCGCTGCCACTGTGGTTCATATCTGGCGGCATCTTCCCAGTGTCAAGCTTCCCACCAATACTGCAGTTAATAAGCGTCTTCGACCCGATGACATACGCGCTTAATGGCTTCAGGTATGTGGTTCTAGAGGGTGTATATCCATTCGCCAGCATGGCGACTGACGTTGGGGTGTTGGTAGTCTTCGGCATCATAACAGCTGCGATAAGCATATACCTGTTCAAGGGCACTATAGAATGAATCATGATTAAGAAAGGTGTGAGAATGGTACAAAAAATATATCTCCTGGCATTGTGCATCATGGCATTTGCGCTGATGCAAGTTTCATCCGCGCAGTCGCTTGACGGCGCTCTATCATTGACAAATCTAAGGATAAGTCCACAGCCCGTTGTCGCAGGTAACACTGTATACCTAAGCTTCCAGCTTTACAACTCATATACCAATCCCTTAAGCAATGTTAACCTCCAGATAATAAGCCAAAATCCATTGATCAATGCGTCACCCACTTACAGTTATATAACCGACACCGTTGGCACCGGACTTTTCGGCGGGGTAGGATTGGGTGCGCTCCAATACTCGTTCACGGTGCCTAATTCGACACCGGCAGGAGAGTACGTAGTGGACGTAGTGGCTTCTTATGAAGGTACGGAGGACATAGGTGCAGGTTATACTGCGCAGGAGCCCGGAGTATCGACAATGCCTATCTACATATACGTTTACGGCACTCCGAGCATACAGGTAAACGGCAATGAAAACGGGGAGATTACCCCGGGTTTACCATTCACTTTCGACCTTTCCGCGATAAATACCGGCACTGATTCAGCGAGGAATGTTTCTATGCAGATACTGAACTCAAGCAACTTCACTGTGATAGGAAGCGATTCATTTAACCTCGGCATAATATCCGAAGGCGCATCATCTGGCGCAGTAGCTGAACTGCAGTCACAATCCAACATATCTACCGGAGTGCACTATCTTAAGATCAGGGTGACTTACACCTCACCTCTTGGCGTAAAGTACAACAAAACGATAAGCATAGCGATAGACGTTCAGGTCGGTGCTCCTGACATCGTAGCAAGTATAGAAGGATCCGAGCCCCAGCAGCTAAACTCTGGCTCCAACCAGACAATTACTGTGCTTCTTCAAAATACTGGCAACGGCGAAGCCAGGAACGTTAGCGCAAAGTTTTTGGGCAACAGCTACATAAGCGTAAGTGGTTCTGCTGACAACTTCTTTATAGGAACCCTGCCTGCAGGAGGGAGCGCCACAGAGGAAGTTTTTATCGCAGCCTCAAGGAACACAAATTCAAGTAGCTATACAATTCCAGTAGCGCTTAGCTACTATTCCGCCAATTATGGAAATAAGATTACGTCATTTCAATCCTTGCCGATAAATGTTGCAGGTACCGCGATATACAACGTTACTTCAGTGGAAGGCCAGCTTTATCCAGGTGCTACGTACGTACCAGTGACTTTCGAGATCAAGAATGTAGGAAATCAACCTGGGCAGGAGGTCTACATAAATGCCCAATCCGTGTATCCTATATCATTCACCAATCCTAATGCATACGAGAGCAACATAGCTCCCGGACAGACGGTAAATGTCACATTCTACGCTAGCGTGGATAGCGCGGGCAACGCAGGTCAGTATCCGGTTACCTTATATGAGCAATGGAGGCAGCCCAATGGCGCGTTAGAGCAGCAATACTCCGGTTCGGTCGGGTATTACGCGCCTGTTCAGCAGTCCTCAAGCGCAACGAGCTCGCCTTTGGTATACATAGCTGTGATTGCTGTAATAGTTATAGCAGCGGTTATCATGAGGAGAAGGAGCGAAGGCGCAAAGAATGGGGAAAGCGGTGACGAAGGGAAGAAGCGTAAGTCATGACATATTTCTGCGATCGCCAAAATGGGTGGTAATCGATGCCAACAAAAAGCATAATATCCGCTGCACTGGAGCGCTACGGGATACCCGAATGGATGGAGCCTTACATATACGAATATGCCAAGAGCGATCCGGCCAATGCGATAAAGCGCGCATCAAGCTTCATCGAGGTAAAGCGTAAGAGGGGAGAGGTCAACGGGAGGTACATAAAGCTCCCGAATGGCATGACCTTCAAGATGGGCTCGGTAGTGCACATACTCAGCTTGCTTTATTATTACGAGAGCAACCTTGCGGACATGCGGCGGGATTGGATAAGGCATTACGTACATGGCCAGAATTTCGAATATAATGCTTATCTGGAGAGCATGTCCGATATCAGCGAAAAGCGAATGCTGGCTGTGAAGAACCTGATAGAGGGCCTAAATTACAGCATAGGCAAGCCATCACCCGAAGTCATCGAGGTATTCAGGTACGTAAGGGGCATAGAGGGCAACTACTACGATAAAGTCATAGCAATGAACCTGATATTAAGGGATGCCTACGCAAGGCCATTCGGCTTCGTATTTTACAAGGTATTCTACCCTGTGGCTCCTGAATTCATGCGTTCCTTCGGGAAGGCATTCGGTCGCGTGAATGGGCAGAGCGATTGGGGTTTTGACGAGGCAATGCGCCTTATAAAGGAAGGGCAGATAAGCCCCGAAAGGCTCGTATCATTGGCCGAAAACGTGCTTTGTAGGACATGCAACTCTATAAACGCTGAGATGAAGCTTGCCGCCGAGGCAGGCATAGAGCGTGAGGCCAAGATGCTCAGGGACATATCGGTCGCTTATCCTCTGCAGGACCTCAAGAGCCTTGGCGTGCCTATAGATGTAGAAAGCGAGGTAAAGAAGATAACCGATATGTCAGAATCGCTCGCCGACGGATCAAAAAAGAAAAATTAGCGTACTTCAACCTCATTGCAGCATTCCGTAGCCGGTCAAGCGCCATCTCTGCGCTATGTTCCTCATTATCGCTATCTTGGTGTTCTTTACGATACATATCGGATGCCTCAACTCAAGCTCTATCCTGTCCTTCTTCGCCTTCTTTATGTAACCAACAACCGTAGCTGTGCCTATCCCGAGTATGAGCGGGTCGTTCTCCTTGATCCCCTGCTCAGGCAGGTCCTTCCTGTTAAGCTTGAAATAAGTAAGAGCTATAGTGTTGACAGTCTCAGGAAGTTTGCCTACATGGCCAACTATGTTTCCCATAAGCCCGTCGCCCTTGGTGAACGCAGGGTCTACCTCTGTTGAAATGCCTATGAGGCCTCCGGGCACCGCCTCGCTTATCTTGTTAGCGCCAGTGCTCATGCTTGTTATCTTTGTTATTATTGGCGTGTAATTCTCCCTCTTCGCATGCTCATCGGTCTTTATCCCTGGCCTCACCTCTATCTCGTCCCCTACCTTGAACCTTCCTTGTACCACGGCACCGCCTATCACGCCACCTAATATCGCTGTTGCATCCATGCTGGGTTTGTTCACGTCGAAAGACCTAACTACATACATGAGGGGCGTTGCTTCGGTATCCCTTTTAGGGACCTCCATGTTGGCTATCTTCTCGAGCACCGCATCCACGTTTATGTTCTGGTTGGTCATGACTGGTACTATCGGCGCGTTCTCTATCGTGCTTCCCTTAAGGAAGTCCTTTATCTGGTTGTAGTGCTTTATCGCACCCTCCCTCCCGACAAGATCCACCTTGCTTTGCACCACCACGATGTTCTTCAGCCCGAGTATGTTTATTATCATGAGATGTTCCTTCGTCTGCTGCATCGGGCACGGTTCGTTTGCCGCTATAACGAAAAGTATTCCGTCTATTACGCTTGAGCCTGCTATCGCTGTTGCCATAAGGGTCTCGTGCCCAGGGGCGTCCAGCATAGATATTCGCATGAACGGCTCCGCCTTGCCATCGCAGCCCTTGCACGTGTCAGTTGTGGTGTATGCCGATGCTCCCTGGCAGTTGGGGCACTTCTTTATTACCGCGTCGGCGAAGCCCAGCTTTATCGTCATGTTCCTCTTCAGGCTTTCGCTGTGCTTGTCAGTCCATGTGCCGGTAATTGCTCTTGTAAGCGATGTCTTGCCGTGGTCTATGTGTCCCAGAGTGCCTATGTTAAGAACGCTTTGCTCAAAACTCAAAATCACACCTAAACTTACTTCTTTGCCTCATCAGGCTTCGCTTCGCCCTTCGGCTTCGGCGCTTTCGGAGGCAGTATCTCGTCTATGGACCTGCTCCCGTACTCGACTATGACTGTGTTCACTTGCGCTGTGTCAGCAGATACAGTGTTGCCCCTAACGGTAGTCCTCTCATACTGGCCCTTGTTCCTTCCGGATTCGGACTTGAGCGCGAACATCCTGGTCTTTATCGACCCTGTTATCGATGGTATCAGGGGGAATCCGCTCTTGTCGCTACCTCCGGTTATCTTCAGCTTGTAGCCTGACATGTCGAGAATCGCGCCGTCAAGCATGTCGCCCACCTTCATGCCTATAAGCATAGCAGCCTTGTTCGCGTCGACCTCAACGTTCGCCGTCCTTCCAGTTTTCGGATCAGAGTACACCAGTTTCAATAAATCACCTGTATTATACAATCATCTATACATGTTCTCGGGCTCGTCCTTGAACCTGCTTATGCGCTCGGAAAGCTCCTTCGGTATTGATGGCTTGACCTCGCTTAGGGCTTTCATGAAGTCCTCCTTCGAGACCGTGCTCCTGTTTGCTCTTATAGCGCTCATGCCGGCTTCCCTGCATATGTTCTCGATCTCAGCACCCGTGTAACCGTCAGTAGCCCTGGCAAGTTCTTCAACGCTGACATCCTTTGCGAGGGGCATACGCTTGGTATGTATCCTGAATATGGCGAGCCTCGCCTCGAGAGTGGGCAGCGGTATCTCTATTATCTTGTCAAATCTTCCCGGCCTAAGCAATGCAGGATCCATTATCTCAGGCCTGTTCGTAGCTGCTATGACAACTATATTCTTCAGCTCCTGCAAGCCGTCCATCTCTGTGAGCAGGGCGTTGGTTATACTCTCTACAGCAGCTGCCATGGCGTCTTCTTCGTCTCCCCTGGCCCTTGTTATGGCATCTATCTCGTCTATGAATATTATGCACGGTGCGGCCATCTTCGCCTTCCTGAATATCTCCCTGACGGACTTTTCGCTTTCGCCGACGTACTTGTTCAGGATTTCGGGCCCCTTGACTGATATAAAATTAGACTCGCGCTCCGTTGCCACGGCCTTCGCCAGCATGGTTTTTCCCGTTCCCGGGGCTCCTACCAGCAGTATGCCGCGCACGGGCCTTATTCCCATCTTCTCAAATGCCTCGGGATTTTTTATCGGAAGTTCGACGGCCTCTTTCAGCTGCGCCTTCACCTCCTCAAGGTCTCCGACGTCGTCCCAGTGGACGTTCGGCTTCTCAACGAAGACCTCACGCAGTGCGCTCGGCTGTATGCTGCCTAGCGCCGTCATGAAATCACCCTTCTCAATCTCCAGTTCGTGCATCATGTCATTGCTGACGTCTTTGTTTGCAAGCACTTCCGGCAGTATCTTCCTCCTTACCGTAGCCATAGCCGCTTCCCTTACAAGTGCGGCAAGGTCAGCGCCTGTATAGCCGTGTGTTATGTTCGCTAGTTCATCTATGTCTACATTCTTGCTCAGTGGCACGTTCCTTGTGTGTATCTGCAGTATCTCCTTTCTGGAGTTCCTGTCCGGTATGCCTATCTCTATCTCCCTGTCGAACCTTCCCGGCCTCCTGAGCGCAGGGTCTATGGCATTGGGCCTGTTGGTCGCCCCTATCACGACGACCTGGCCCCTTGATGCAATGCCGTCCATAAGCGTAAGCAGCTGCGATACCATCCTCCTCTCGACCTCGTTTGTGGCCTCCTCCCTTTTGGGCGCTATCGCGTCTATCTCGTCCATGAATATTATGGCAGGCGATTTTTCCTGCGACTCGTTGAATATGCCCCTGAGCTTCTCCTCGCTCTCGCCAACGAACTTGCTTACCAGCTCAGGACCCGAGATCACAACGAAGTGGGCTACATCGCTTTCGTTGGCCACAGCTTTTGCCAGCATTGTCTTTCCTGTCCCAGGTGCCCCGTATAGCAGCACTCCCTTGGGCGGCTCTATCCCGAGCCTCTCGAACACTCCGGGCAGCCTGAGCGGAAGCTCCACCATCTCCCTTATCTTCTGTATCTCGTTCTTCAGCCCTCCTATATCCTCGTAGTGTACGTCGCCTATACGCACCATAGACTCGGATACTGGCTCTGCCCTTACCTCAATCTGTGTCTCCCTAACTACGCGCACCACGCCGTGCGGCACGACCTGTGCAACAACAAAGCTTAGCACGTAGTTGAACATTGCTATAGGAACCACTGCGCCCTTTACCAGCGGTTTGTCTTCAAGTCTGCGTTTTGCATACTCTGAGAAATCCGGCGAAATAGGTAGGTTATGGCCCGGAGGAGGAGCAAGTACTATCTTTTCGGCGTTCTTCACGTCTGCTTTAACAACTGATACCTTGTCTCCTATACCTACGCCTATGTTCTGCCTTATGTAACCATCTATCCTTATAAAATCGAGGCCTTCATCTTGCTGGTGGGCAGGCCATACGGTAGCCACCGTTGACCTCTTCTTGGCCAGGTTCCTTATCTCTATAATATCTCCGGTTGTGAGTCCTCCGAGGAGTTTCCTCGCCTTCGAGTCTATCCTGGCTATGCCTCTACCGTCGTCTGTTACTAGCGCGTTGTTAACTGTGAGTTCTATAACATCAGTCATGTAATCCCTGGTAAATGCGCTGCACCAACATCCGTCTGGCAGGCCGAGGACGCTCCGCAGCGAGTTAAATTATACTGTTTTGTTATTTTTATACTTTTCTCTCCGCTCACGCCGGCATACAGCTGCAAGATTTTACAAAAGTAAAATAGCATAAATGTGATAAGAAATCTTAAATAACAAAATAAAGCAAAGGCTGTCCTTGGTCAGGATTCGTCCGTGTCTTCGTCCATGTCGTCGTCTTCGTCCATGTCGTCGTCTTCGTCCATGTCGTCGTCCTCCTCTTCGGCAGCAGCCGAGAGAATTCCTCTTTCATACAATTTCATTTTACCACTTTGTCGGTGCACAACAGCGGCCTGTTAAGGCGCAGCCCTGCATCAACAATCCTCTGATTATATATAATCGCTTATAAATACCTTTCCTATCCGCAAGGTTTTGAAATAAGCGTACTTTTTACAAGAAGCCAATGGCTTATCACACAGTTGCAGGCAGATTAAGGACAGCCCTAGCATAAAGCCCTATGGCTATAGTTATCGCGTCTATGCCCAGCGATATGAGCAGCGTTTTGGAGACCCTCCCAAGTATGCTTATCTCCCCTATTATCGCTATCACGGCTGAAGTAATGGCCAGCACTATCGCAGTTATGATTATCGAAAGCGCTATACCTGGATATCCAGTAATGCCGAGGAAGAATGGCGAGAGCGGGAAAAGCGTCCCGATGAAATACATAACGCCCACGTAAATTGCAGACATTGAAGCGTCCTTCTTGTCCTTCATCTTGTTAAGGCTGTTCTCATATTCGGTTGAAAGATACGCTCCGGCACCCATCGAAAGCGTGCCTGAAACGGAAACTATTACACCTCCTAGTATTATTAGAAGTGGGGTGGTCAGGGCTGCAGCAAGGCCCACTACTACAGCTAGAAGTTCGACTAGGCCGTCATTCATTCCGAATGCCACGTCCCTTATGTTGTTTATTATCCTGCCCTGGGATACGAGCATCTCTTCCAGTTTGCGCTCATGCAGGTTCTCATCATCGTATACCACTTTGACTATCGCAGCCTCATCCTTATTTAGCGGCATCGAGTTCTTCACTTCATCAAATTTGCTCTCCAGCCCTTTCTCGAAGTACTCTATCAGCTTTATAGTGAGCGCAAGGCCTATCACCCTTCTCAGCGCTACAATGAGTACCGTAGACAGCTTGTAATCTCTCTCTACGGGTTTTATCCCGTTCATTTCGAGCAATCGCTTCCATAGCGACTCATGTCTCCCCTCAATCTCTGAGAGCTTCCGAAGCGCAGATTTTAATTTAGGACTGCTCTCTACCTCTACTAGCTTGCCGTAAACTATCCTGTGCAAGTTCTCGTTTTCATAAAGGTCCTTTAGATAAATAAGTTTCTTGTCCATAGTAAAACCCAGTAGTTTGCCGTCGCGAATTGCTTAACAGTCAATTCACTGTCGAAACGAAAAGCATCCAATCTCATTTCAACAATCAGAATGCCTTCGCTTTCTGCTTCCCGCCCTCCTGGGCCTGCCTGTTCTCTTCCATGAATCTTGTGTTGACCGTTATCCTCTCTATAAGCTGGCTTACGCTCATTTTTATGTCGTCGCGCATGTTATCGGGGTTTGCGAAGAAGTTCTGCACCTCCCCTAGCAACTGCTTCCCGTAGCCCATGCTCATGTTATCCACGAAGTCGGCTAGCATGTGGGTGCCGCTGCCATACCTGGTTACGAAATCCCCCCAGTGAGATTTTGTCCAGCCCCATATCATGTCCTTGCCAACAGGGCTTACGCTCACTACGGATGGTATGACATGCGAGTCCTGCAGCCTTATCGAGCCTGTGAGCGATAGGTCTAGCGCCCTGTCAAGTAGCTTAGGGTCGCTGAACTTGCCCAGCGCCGCTATAAGCCTTATCTTCTCGGCAGGATCGGTCTCCGCCTGGTACCTGCTTACGAAAGTGTTGAAAGTATTCTCGTCACCATTCCATGCAACTATCGAGTAGACTGCAGCCCTCAAGTTGCTGTCTATCCGGCCCTGCGCGAACGAGTCCTTGAATATCGTCTGCGCCATGCTGACAACATCCTGCTTTCCTGCCCTTCCGAGTTGTGCTATAACAGAGCCCCTGAGCATTGTGTCTATATCGCTTTCCCCCTGCTTGCTTGCCCATCCGAGCCTTGAAAGCAGCGGAGTACCGACATTTACTATCGTAGCGTTCACATCGCCTTCGATAGGCTTGCCATAACACATCGTGGCGAGCCAGCTAAGGTGCTGTAGAACGTCCTGATTAGTCGGATATTCTGCATTGGTGCAGTACTTGTTAACGAAATCGAGATACTGTCCTATGTTCGCCGAGCCTGAGCGTGCGAGCGCGAAAAGATCGTTCTCTACCCCCCATGCGTCAAGACCTTCGAGCTTACCGGATTGTACGAGCTCTCCAAGCTTTTGCAGAGTGTCCTTGTCGTATGAAGCCCTGTAGATACCGGACTGTCCTGAGTTTATCTTTATCCAGTCACTCTTGGTCTTTATCTTCATGCTTTTCTTGTCCATCAGCACCTTGCCCTTTCCTTCGCCTGTCTCGTATGTAAGAGGTATCGGCCAGACGCTGTTGCTGTTGTCACCTATGAGCGTGAACTTCTTCTGCCTGAGCTCGAACCCATCCTTGACCTTACTGACCTCCACCATGGGATAGCCGGGCATGTCCACCCACTTCTGCATTATCCTTGAAACGTTCCTGTCGCCGCTCGCAGCCTGTATAGCCATCCACAGGTCAGATTTGCTCGCGTTGCCGTATGAGTTCTTCTTAAGGTATTCATGCAGTCCCCTCCTGAATGCATCCTTGCCGACATAACTCTCAAGCATGAGTAGCACGCTGCCTCCTTTCTGGTAACTTATCTCGTCGAATATCTCGTCCACCTCGCCCGGGTTGTCGACTTTTACGTTTATCGGGTGCGTTGACTTCAGCTGGTCTGCAGCAAATGCGGTCCCCTGCTCGTCATTCGCGTACTGGAGCATGACCTGCCATTCCGGATGCATGCTGTCAAGGGCCTTGTAACTCATGTAAGTTGCGAAGCTCTCATTAAGCCAAAGATCGTCCCACCATTCCATCGTCACGAGGTCGCCGAACCACTGGTGCGCTAGTTCGTGTGCTATTGTGGAGGCCACATCCTCCTTTGTTGACGCTGCGGAGTCATTTGTGCATAGCAGGGCCGTTTCCCTAAAAGTTATCGCTCCCCAATTCTCCATCGCCCCAGCTGCAAAATCAGGCACGGCTATCAGGTCTATCTTCGGCAGCGGATAGTCTATCCCGAAGTAGTCCTGGTAGAACTCCACGGCCTTCTTGGCGTATTCAAGAGGCAACTGTGTATATGCACCTCTCCCGGGCGGCGTTACCATCCTTATAGTTACATTGCCGACTTTCTCCTCCTTGTATTCGAAGCGGCCAACTCCCATGTAAAGTAAGTAGCTCGACATCTTCGGCGTCGTATCAAAAGTGATAACTTCTTTATGGCCTTCTGTGTGCTGCTCCTTGACAGGCATGTTTGAAAGCGCGTCAAGTCCTTTATCAACCGCCATGGTCAGGTCGTAAGTGGACTTGAATTCGGGCTCATCGAAGCTCGGGAATGCAGCACGCGCATCAGCAGCCTCGAATTGGGAGCTGAGCATCATGTCAGTCTTGTTGCCATCCTTGACTTCACTCCTATAGAATCCGTACATCTTGTTGTTGTTCTCCCCATCGAAATCGAGCTTTATTTTGGCATCGCCACGCACAGACTTCTTGAAAGTGAGCGTAATCTCCTCGTGCTCCTTGTCGTACGAGACTGTGGCATCCTGCTCCACGCCATTCAGGGATACTTTTGCTACCTTTATAGAAAGTTCTTTCGCATTAAGCTTTATTGCATTGGTAGAGTTTTTGACCTTCACGTCTATCGTTTCTGATCCTTCGTATCGATATGTATCCATGTCAGGTGTTATGCGAATTGCGTAATGGCTCGGCACTACGTTATCCCCAAGAGTCCTGTGTGACGGCATAATAGCACGGATTTATAAGGCGGATAATCATATTTAAGACTTTCCAAAATTTGCAGCTTTCCTACTAAAATCGTAGATTAAAATCGCTTTAGGAGCAGAGTCGATTAAAGGAGCAACCCAACATCACCTCATATTAGCATGGTTATATAGCAGATTTAGCCACAAATTCTGCAATCCAGAGCAGTATAACAAAGGGCTATATATTCGAGGCTTGCAATAAGGTTTTGTGATATAAATGGTCACGGCCCAGAAGGAGCGCCCCAAAACAGAGGACGTTCCAGTAGAGAAAGATGACATCCAGAATCAAAAGACGAAAAACAATGCAGGCTTTTCGACAAAGTACATGGACGAGAAGGCCAATCCTAGGTCAGACTTCTACGAATACGCGGATGGGAAATGGCTTAAGGAGCATCCGAAGCCGCCCAAGGACAAGCCTTCTTGGGATACATTCTCAGAGCTTAGCGATTACAACCTAAAGCAGCTGCACGAAATAGTAGACGAGTGCGCGGCTGACAAATCAGCACAGCGAGATCCACAAGCGCAGATGGTAGGTGACTTCTATAAATCGGCCATGGACACAAAGAGGATAGAGCGGCTCAAGTTCACACCGATAGAGGACATCTGGCAGAGCGTTTCAGGTGCTAAAACAACTGCAGACATAGTGAACCTGATACCGAAATTGCATATGGCCGGAGTGGGCGCGTTCTTCGGCTCCGGAGCAAGCATCGATGACAAGGACAGCTCAACCTACGCATTCTATCTCATGCAGGGAGGCTTATCATTGCCGGACAAAGAGTATTACCTGTCCAAGAATTTCGACAAGCTCCGTTCAGACTACAGAGAGCACATAGCGAAGATGTTCATGCTCAAGGGCGTATCGGACAAGCAGGCGCATCAATGGGCTGACACAGTCCTCCGAATCGAGACTGACATTGCGCAAGTGAGTAGGAGCAAGACAGATTTGCGCGATCCTTACAAAAATTATAACAGGCTAGACACGTCCCAGCTAGACGGTAAATACGGTACGCTCGAGCTTTCAAGGTACCTAAACCAGATGGGCGTACCATCAACGCAATACGTAGTTGTGGGCCAGCCAGAATTCTTCGACGCTATGAACGCCGAACTTAGCAAGCTAAGCGTGGACCAGCTTAAGGTCTATCTGTACTGGAAGATCATACACGCATACGCTTCATCGCTCCACAAGGCCGTAGAGAAGGAGAACTTCTCGATGTTCGGCGTGAAGCTGAACGGACAGCAGAAGCAGAGGGCGCGGTGGAAGCGCGCGATACGCACGATAGACGGTGAGATAGGCGAGGCCCTCGGCAAGATTTACGTGGACAAGCACTTCGATGCCAACGCAAGGAAGGAAGCTAACGAGATGGTGGGCGACATACTCGCAGCGCTGAGAGACAAGATAAAGACGCTGCCTTGGATGTCCCCGGCCACGCAGCAAAAGGCCCTAGACAAGCTTGACAAGCTCACTGTAAAGATTGGCTCCCCAGCCACGTTTAGGGACTATTCTGGCCTTTCAATAAGCCCCAAGGACTATGTGGGCAATCTGCGAAGGTCGATAGAGTTCGAGATAAGGAGGGAGAACTCCAGGATAGGCAAGACTGTAGACAGGAGCGAATGGGATATGACACCCCCAACGGTAAACGCATACTATTCACCAAATCTGAACGAGATAGTGTTCCCTGCCGGAATACTGCAGCCGCCATTCTTTGACGCGGCTGCCGATCCGGCCGTGAACTATGGTGCCATAGGGGCAGTGATAGGGCACGAGATAACTCACGGCTTCGATGATCAGGGCAGGCAGTACGATGCTAACGGGAACCTGCAGGACTGGTGGACGCCTGATGACGCCAAGAAGTTCGACGAGCGCGCTAAAACAGTGGTCAACGCATACGGTTCCCAGGAGGCGGTCTCAAATCCGAAGACTTTCGTGAACGGGGAACTCACCCTTGGCGAGAACATAGCTGATATGGGTGGCGTAAAGATAGCCTACGATGCGCTGCAGAGAAGGCTGGCAAAGGATCCGTCGCTCAACAAGGAGATAGACGGGCTCACTCCGGAGCAACGCTTCTTCATAGCCTACGCACAGGTATGGCGCGAGGTCATAGCGAAGGAGGCTCTCATAAAGGACCTGATAAACGACCCTCACTCGCCTGGTAAGTACAGGGCTACGATTCCGGTGATAAACCATCCCGGCTTCGACAAGGCATTCCCTCCAAAGCCCGGAGAGACCGTAACGCCCGACATCGACAAGGCCGGAGTGTGGTGACAGAGCGAAAGGCTAGCTGGATTGCCTGCGCCTACGCTTGAACGCCAATAAAAAGGGAGATTCAGCTTTGCCGTGCTAGTTAAAGTTAGTTAAAATTAGCCATGTTCATGGCCGAATCTTTTCTTTGACGCCTCATAGAGCTTCTCAAACGTCTTGGCCAGAATCTTGAATTCGCTTTCAGTGAACCTGAAGTTGTTTATCCCGTCATCTGTAGCGGCGATTTTAAGGAGATCTCTCTCCTCCTTCGACAGTTTGCTTATTTCTTCATTGATAAGCCCCTGCTCGTAAGCCGCAAGCACGTAATCCGCATCGGAAAAATCGCGACCGTCAAGATATGCCCATGAGACGTAAGCCCGCTTCGGCGTTACAGTCAATAAGCCCTTAGAGCCTCCGGGCTGTATACTTTCCGCAAGCTTCGCAAGCGCCTCCTTCGCGACGGCATATTCCTCAACTGTAAGCGGTTGGTTATCGAGCGCCTTTGATGCCAACTCCTTGGCCTTGGCCGTTAGCATGCTCATGTCCAGCTGGTTGTTAAGGTACATAAGGCTAAGCTTTGCTCCAACGCCAGTCATCATCCCGAAATCTATGTCCTCATTCTCGGCCCAGACCCCGTACGGCTTCCTGCGTTCCGCTTCAATCTCCGCATCCTCAATTGCGGAGCTTAGCACAGATATTGCGCTTTTCGCAGCGGCGTATTCGCGTTCAGTAAGAGGTTTGCTGTCAAGCGCTTTCCCAACCGCTTCCCTCTGCCTAGCGGTAAGCATACTCATGTCAAGCGTATTGTTCGCGCGCGCAATTCCGAGCTTGAGTACTACCTCAATGTCCTCGCCAATACTTTCACTGTCAGAACCGGCCCATTCGCCATACAATTTCTTGACTACCATCTTAGTGCCAGGCATAATGAATCACAATCAATTATTAATGCACCTTAAAAGATATTTAATTGCTCGCTATAAATATAAGATTCGGATAAAGTAAGCGCCATAGCTGTGCAAGTTAGCCTATGGAAAAGCCACATCCTTATGGTTCGGTGGTACTCATGTTAAGATGGTACGGATATCTTGGCATAGCGCTTCTCCTGTTCGCAAACCTCAATTTCATACTTGTAATACAGCCGTTCGCGAGCTGGTACATACCCATAGTCTGGTACGGTTACATACTATTCGTTGACAGCATTGTCTACCGGCTAAGGAAAAGGTCGCTCATAAGCACCTATGCAAAGGAATTCGCTTTCATAGCATTGCTATCAGTGCCGTTCTGGCTGCTTTTCGAGGGTTACAACACAGTGGCAGTCAACTGGATATACATAAACTACACGTGGCAGGTCCACATAATAGATTTCACCACCATAATGCCGGCAGTGCTTGAGACATTTACATTGGTAATGGCACTGGGCATCCTCTCGGACCTGAAAATAAGATTCCCATTTGTAAAACAAAAACAAAACGGCAAAGCCAAGAAGAGGCAAATGATTCCGCTCCCCATCACCGCAGTCCTGGCTGTGATAGGCGTACTTGCGGTTCTTGTCCCGCTTCTTATGCCATCACTGGGCTTCCCTTTCGTATGGATAGGGATGTTCCTCCTTCTTGACCCTATCAACTACCTCCTGGGCAGGGAGAGCGTGGTTGTCTGGTGCAGCAATGGCATGGGCAACCGCATGCTTCAGCTATTCCTTTCAGGAATAATAATGGGCTTCTTCTGGGAGTTCTGGAATTATCTTGCTTACCCAAAATGGATCTACACATTCCCTCTCGCGATAGCCATGCCAAAGCTTTTCGAGATGCCGATAGTAGGTTATCTAGGCTACCTGCCTTTTGCACTTGATGTCTTCCTGTTCTACGAGCTCTTCCGCCCAATAATTTTTAATGGCAAGAATCCGCTGCTTGGCTTATAGATGCACGGCCAGGAATCAAGAGACAAGTACGCCTGTCCTGTCTATTATGGATTTGAGGTCGATGCCGTCGTTCCGCAGTATCGTCCTCTCAAGGTCCTTCTCGGTCACTTTTTCGTATCTCTCCTTAAACTCGACCACACGCTTCATAACGTGCTCAAGAAGCATGGCCTTGAGCTCGCCACTCAAGAGCCTGCCTTTCCTATAGTCGTTGTAGAGCGCCTCCGATTCCGAAGGCTTGAGGAAATAACTTTTCAGGTATATATATGATATATCGACGTCAGGATTGCCGCCCAGCTTCCTGTGCTCCTCGATACTCGTCTGTCCACCGCTGAAAGCAGACATTATGTTCTTCTTTATCGCCTCGTTCTTGTCCAGGAGGAACACGGCATTGCCTTTCGACTTAGACATCTTGCTTCCGTCCAGGCCCGGGAGGTAAACACTGTGGAGCACTGCTGGTTTTGAGTAACCGAACTTGTCGACAACGTCTCTGCATATCCTTAGATGGGTATCCTCATCAGGAGCTATTGGCACCAGAACATTCGGTATGCCGTGCAGCTGAGGCAGGACTATGTGCGCCGTTTGTATAGCCGGATAAAAATGCAGGCCTATGTTCTGGTCGGCCGTATAGCCGTAAGTCGCCTTTATGTTCGATATGTTTATACCTCTGGAAAGCTTTATCGCCGTGTTATATACATCAGTATAAAGTTGGTCTATAACGAGCTTTGTCTTTGAAAGGTCGAATCCATAGGCTATCAGGCTCCTGGCGAGCATAAGCGAGTTCTTCAGCCCCTCCTCCTGCGTCCTGACCTTCAGCGAGACATAGCTCTCATCGTCGGATATCGGTATGAAGACATGCATCCCGTATTTCTGCTGGAAGAACAGGTTCGTATCGAATACAGCTATATGGCCCAGGTGTATGGAACCGCTTGCGTTTAACCCCGATACTATGGCTGCCCTCTCCCCATTCTTTATCTTCTCGTAAAGAATATCGAAATCCCTGTGCGAATATATGAGCCCGTTAGTGAACGTGTAAAAATCTGGTATCTCATTAAGTTTGCTCACAGGCGAGGCGCCGAAATTCTTTACCAAGTTGATATTGTCCTCTACCAGTTCCTTCGCCGTTAGCTGCTTTTCTGCCGAATACTCGGCTACGTAATCCTCCATCATATCCACGAGGGGGCAAAATGGATTAGTGTTAATAGATATATAATCTGATTGATTGCAGCTTCTCCGGCTGCAAATAGAGCTCAGATAATGTTCACAAGGAAACCGATGAGGAAGCCAAGGAATATGCCCACATAGGTGATCCTCTGCTTGGAGTTGTCTATCTCCCTGAGCTGGTGCTTCACCATTGGAAGTATCACGTAAACTATGGCTCCTATGGCCAAGCCGTCAAACATGACTTCGAAAGCAGTAGAATTATAAGTATATCCTATGATTCCTCCAAAGAAGGTTGGCAAGCCGCCCAAAAGGAAAAGCGCCAGAATTACGCCCCATCGTTTGTCTCCGCGGTTAATGAATGGCGATGCGATTGGGAACCCCTCGGTGATGTTCTGTATTATGAAGCCTATGAGCACTACCAAGGCAACGCCTGACAGCCCAAGGCTAGGGCTGTAAAGGCCGAGATTCACCGCAAGCGAACCAAAGACCAGCCCTTCCGCAAGGTTTTGCAGGCCTATGCCTGTGGCTATCATAAACGACATCTTTATAGGGGACAGCCCCTTTGGGGTCCTGTCCTCAAAATGATATAGCAGGAAGAAACCTACTGCAAGTGAGACTGCAAAAATAACGCCTAATGTCAAGTTTGCTCCGTATCCATACAAGCCGCCCGTATAAAGGTTGGGCGCTACGTATGAAAAAATATCAGCGATAAGGAAAACGAGTATGCCTATGGCGATCGCATTAAGGAATCTTGTCGTTTTCTCGCTCGTTTTCTTTCGCATAACGATTGGCAGCGACAGATAGATCGAGAGACCCATTATCAATGAGGCTCCTGCGACACCCAAGAGGCTAGTCATGTGTATTCCTGATACAGTTTATAACTGGATACGTCTGCACAGCTATATAAACATAGCTAGGTCATAAAGCACCTTTAATACAACCGCATAGACGATTGCAATGCGCCATAAAAATCTGCGGCAACCTGATACCTTATTATAAAATAAGTAGCAGTTGAAATGTTCAAAAATCGGCGCCATAACTTAACTTGCAAATTTAACAGAGAGGCGATAACCGAATTAGTCAGTGCCTCAACAAGTTCATTAGAAGCTTTTCAGCACCATCCCAGCTGTCTATCACGGTTACGTTCTTTGGCACATGCAACTTTGCTTCAATCGTATTCCAAGGTCTCTTTATCAGCAGCGCACGCTTGCCATTTGCTGAAAGTCCGGCCACGACCTCGTAGCTGTCATCGATGAAGACATCGGCATTATAGCCCCACTTTTGTTCGGGTAAGGTCACGTGGACGTACTTGTCGTACGGCACGTTGTGATCGGCAAGCCATTTCTTCGCAGTCGCTTCGTCCGCAAAAGTGGATGTCAGTATGTGTATTTCGTATTTACTGCTCAGCGCAGCAAGGACTTTTGGGATGTCAGGATCAGACAAAGGTATCTTGCTCGGGTCTGCCCACATAAGCTCAAGCAACTTACGCAACTTTTCAGGAGGCAACTTAACCTCAATCCTGTTTTCGACCACCTCCTCCTCGGTAAGCTCTATACCTAGCTCGCTCCTTATAAGCTCTACCAATGGCGCTGCGGTATCAGCTATGGTATTGTCCAAGTCTATCGCGAGCACAGGCTTCTGCTGCTTAACTGCTTCCTTCTCAACCGTCCAATCACTTACACCTACTTATACCATACAACATATATTTAGTTGCTTTTAAGCTTTCGCAGTGGCTGTTGAAAATCCTATCATAGCCCCTATTCGAATCTATTGATTTGAACCTGAAAAACATTCCGCCATAACAGTTTGGTCAATCCCCTCAATCAGGGTATCTCAGGGCGGAAGAAACCGGCGATGCGACCACGCAGGATACCACCGGCTTCAGCCAGTGGACGAGGCCATCAATACGCAACGCTTATTGTGCGACTTTTAGCCTTTTTGATAAAATGTACCATGTGAAATGAAATCTGTTGTTTGTCATTGTTGCTATTATATTATAACCGTTGTGTTTATACAAAGAAAGCGCAGCTGTGTTCTTTTCATGAGTTTCTAGATAAGCCAAATGGCATTTGTTGAGCTTAGCATAGCTTTCAAATTTTTTGAGGAGTGACGTACCCACGCCATGACCTCTCACAGAATCCGAAACTATCAATTGTGATAGATACGCAGTGCCGCCGTTTATCCTTAGACTAACGTATCCAACTATTTTTTTGTTCGCATACGCAGCAAACGCGTACTTTTTCGTCTTGTGATTGTACCCATTTTTCTTGACCCATTTGTTCCACTCCATTTCTACAAATGCATTGACGTTTCCCTCTTTTTTAGGGGTCACTTTTGCTATGCGCAACTCCATAAAATCAATGTTGGGATTGTGACACCCTCCCACCGCTACTATATTGATTTCTCTGACCCAACGGCAAGAGCCGCAAGGCAAGGATAATGTTCTCGGGTTAATCATCTATCACCGTTCATCTTTTTATACTTTCATATAGTCCTTTTTGTACAGGTCCATTATCATATGCACACCTACCTTATCCGTTTTCTTCACCGATTGCGCAATAAGTTTGACCTTTGCAGGATGTGCAACTGTTATATCATATCCATCAAAAATGTTGGCAATCCTGTTTACGGTACTGCTTGCCTCTACTATTATTTTTGGATTTTCCACATGCCAAAGAAAGTAGAGAATCAGGCATTTGTCGTCTCTGTATATCCTTCCTTTACCACTTTACCGTTGTCTTCCATGACAACATAGCTTTTTCACTTCCCAAGGTCTATTGCGATTTCCATGTTCGCACCTGTTTACACATCACGCCGCAACATTATCTGACTTGTTGCGGCGTCAGGTGCTAGGAGGAGAAATCAATGATGTCGGTCTAAAGCGTGTGGGCTTCCCGAACCAAACGATGATTGATATGCAACAAGAAAGCGCTCATACCTTTGTGCCAAAATCATACTACGCGCTGGGACACAGCGGAATCCTAAAGGACAAACTTCGTAGATGGAACGTAAGACGTGGAATCCAACCACGCAAATCAGACGAAGCGAGAACATACCGAGCCAAACGATATGGTACCAATACGCCTCCGATGGAAAAGGGGAGCATCTCTTATTTCCCGCTCACGATGTTAAACATCCTCGCTATCTGACCTGGTGCCACAAACACGTAACCGTCTATGAAATTGCTTGGTAGAATCACGGCAGATACGTCTATCGCACCTTCGGTATCCAGGTACATCAGAGATATTTCCTTGCCTGCAGCCTAGCAGCCCAACCATATGCTCTCTCTACCACACTAACAGAAGCGTTGAACCGAGAATTGCGAATATGACTATGTGGCCTAGCAAGCCAAATCGCAGCGTGCCCACCACCTTATCGTCCAACTCGCCTTTCCTGTGTTCTGACACCATGCCACGGTAGATGGATAGATACGCAGTTAGGAAAAGCGCCACAAAGGCTAGCAATGAGTACAGTATGATAGATGGATCCAGTTGGGCTGCAGCGGTAGGGAGATTTGCTATGTTCACCATCACAAATACTATCGCCAACTGGAATACGCCTTGCACTCCGGCCAACTTCATATTTATCAAGTTTAGCCTAGCTATCTTATCCCTGTTTGGATTGCGCTTGGCTAGTTCTATGAATATGCGCATGCTGTTTGGCATTAGTATGCCGAGTCCCAGCGCGGTTAGTATGCCGACTATCATTAGCGCAGCTATTATCCAGTAGTAGGAGAAATTGAATACGCCCAAGAACATGGCAAGGTATATACCTGCTGTTATAGTGGTGGCAGCAAGTGAAGGTATGATAAAAAACGTGGATGGGGTAAGCCTCTTTGCAACTTCTACCTTCCCCCCTATATCAAGCGATCTTAGTATTCTTATCATTATTAGAGCCATGAACAGGTCGAAACCGGTCCACATCACAGCAGACATAACATGGGTGTAAGTAAGCAATGTCAGGTTCTTAAGCAGAATTGCGGCGAACAGGGAAAGCGGCGGCACCAGACCAAGCAAGAAACTCTGGAATATTAGCTTGTTGGTGTAAGGAGGGAAACTGCTTTGCATTGTGTTGTCTGTATTTCGGAGCTCTTTGCCAGCGTTCATGCAATACCTTCATTGGCCTGGTTCAACTTTATGCCCCCTTTTACTCCACTCCTCAAACCCTCCGATTAACTCCACTATGTTGTCATAACCGTTTCTCGCTAAGAACAATGCGGCTTTTGGAGCCCTGAGGCATGTGATATTGTAGCAATAGAGTATGATCTTCTTGTCTTTTGGCAGTTCTGCAAACTTATCACGAAGCTCTTCGATAGGCATGCTTATAGCAGTAGGTATATGACCTTCCCTGAATGCATTCCTGCCTCTTGTATCGACTATAATATAGTCTTTGTCCCCAGACTTCATAAGCTCTTCTATGCCTGGGGGGTCTATCTCAAACTTCAACTTCTCTCCGAAGTAGTCTACTGCTTCCATAACTATATCCAATGCATCTTTATTTGGTGTAATTGCTTGCAGTTACATTTGCAAATGAATTGCCATGCAGGTTTATGCCAACGCCATTCCTAATCCATATTCCGTAATATTCATTGCTTACATTATTCTCTGCTATAGTAGTATTGTAAACTGGCACCACATCCCCTGATACCAAAATTCCGGTCTTGTTTAGGTCTCCAACTTCTGTATCGTTGCCATTTCCGCTAACTTTGTTGAATTCCACTATGGTGTTGGACAATGTATCGCCAGGGGTTGTTGCATGTATTATTATACCTGGCAAGAAGTTGTCAATTGCAGTATTATTCTCAATAATATTGTCTAGGGCCGTAGAATTAGGAGCACCATCTCCTATGACAATGCCAGCTACTCCGAAGCTCACCTTGTTGTTTTCTACTATATTGTTTATCACGCCATCTTTATTATATGACGATATAACAATTCCACACCCTCCTTTGTTGTTGGTTACTGTGTTATTGATTATCTTGTTGTTGCTAGACTTAGCGAATATGTTGGTCTGGGCAAGACTTCCTGGATTAACATACCCCATATCAGAAACGCCTATCCCTCCGTCTGCAAGGTTGTTGACCACAAGGTTATTCTCCACTATAACGTTCTCCGTGCCTATTAATTCTATTGGCTTGTCTTCTATTATGCAAGGTCCGGTTGGTTTTGCAGGAGGTTGAGGGCATAACGTGGCATCGACCCCATTGTGTATAACTCTGTTGTGTATCAGCACCACATTGCTTGAATCCTGGACATAAATCCCATGGTTATCCGCGTTCTCGATGGTTAGGTTGCTTATTATAGTACCGTTTGCGCCAGGGCCTATAACGTCTATTCCGTTCATCTGATCGGAGGCGTTCAGTATTGTCGTATTTGCATCTGTGCCTTCAATCATAACACCATGTGTTATATTTAAACTGCCTGTGTATACACCTGGTGCCACCATAATAACGGCGCCAGGCTTTGCAAATGCGAGTGCCTGGTTAATTGTCTTGAATGGATCAGAAGGCGAACCGGTCGCATTAACTTCGTTTGCAGTTGCATTAACATAAACTGGCCCTGACTGGTAGGATACCGTAATTGCAGTGGTAGTAGCCAGCGGGGTCTGTATGCTCCTATGGCCACTATTATAAATGGCCATAGCTGCCACTATAACTACAATAATTATAATTAAGCCCAAAACAAGACGCGTCGTATTGTTCTTACCTGCCATAATTATGTATGAGCAGATAATGTTTAAAAACCTAGTCTCACCATGACGAACTTAAAGTAACCTATTTTATTGCCAGTGGCATACTGTCATTAATTAACATGAACAGTATAACGACGCGACCGGGCGGTATATGTGTAGTAGACAAGGCAGAAAAGGATTTCGGTCTGATATCCAAAGTGTTTGGAGGGACCTGCAAACCTCTTGGTTTGCGTCTTGTGCAATACTGATTGCAGCTCCTGTAACTGGTGCCATGAGACTTTCATGGACACATGCTTGAGGGATTCTGAAAATCCGCCGAAATCATCTTTTTGGAAGATTTGCTTGCTGGATTTCCGAACCCTGCTTTGCCGTAGTAGCTTGAATTTGCAGGGGGTGAGATTTGAACTCACGAACCCGCTAAGGGAACGAGCCCTGAACCCGTCACATTTGACCAGTCTTTGCTACCCCTGCGCGTATTTACTCATGCGCTCCAAAATATAAAGCTTGTGAAGATCGGCGCGGACGCGGAGAAACAGGACAGCTACTTCTTCTTAATTGCCCGAAGCCGCCTCGCCCTTTCCCTGCGCTCCCTCTCACGTTTAATTCTGGTTGCTATGTCCCCTACGTAGTAAAAGAAGGCCACTGTCACTACTATCGAAAGCCATCCTGCAATCCCGAATAGCCCGCCAAGTATCGCAGATATGCCACCTATATAAAATATGAAGCTGTAATCATTCCAGCCTGTCCTTATGGTATCGATTATACTGCTTAGTTTCGAATCTACGGCTTTGCGTGCAAGGCCCTCCCTTAAATTCTCGAATACATCTAACATAAATGTGACTTTGAAACGAATCCATATTTAGCACTTATTATTTCGTTTGGGCCCGATGGATACATGCGCGGTAAATATACCAAACCACTCAACTCTAAAAGGGTTTACCAGCAATAACTACAACATGGCAACAAAATTGATAAGTGTGCCTGTCGCAACGGCCATAGGGCTTGGGGCGATAATAGGTGCCGGGATATTCGTGCTCAGCGGTACGGCTATCGCGCTTGCCGGTCCAGAGGCGCTTATCTCTTTCATAATCGTTGGCATAATAGCGCTCCTTATAGCGTTGCAGCTCGGTGAGCTCGGTTCAATAATGCCCCTCGCGCAGGGCGCCAGCTACTCATACGTCTACAGTGCGCTTGGAAGCGAGATGGGTTTCATAACTGGTCTGCTGTTCTATTTTAGCTTCGCCACGTCTATATCAGTTGTGGCGCTTGGCTTTGGCTCCTACCTGGCGAGCATACTCGGGATGCAGTCGTCGTCGGCTGTCTACTTCGCTATCTGCCTTATATTCGCCCTAGCCGCGCTCAACCTCGCCGGCATAGGCAAGGCCGCGAAGGCGGATTCCGCATTGGTCGCGATAAAGCTTGGCATACTCATCATATTCATAGCTTTCGCTTTTGCAGTAGCGTTCGTATATGGTCATTTCAGCCAATCTAACTTCCTGATCTACCCGCAGACCAGCGGCATCGCAGCCATCTTCGCAGCAAGCGTAGTTGTCTTCTTCGCCTACTCGGGCTTCCAGTCGATAAGCACGCTGACCCCGAACATAAGGGGCGGCGCAATTGGGGCAGCGAAGGCCATACTGGCGGCAGTCTCAATCAGCATGGTCATATACGTACTCGTTGCGCTCTCCCTGATACTACTTGCTCCGGCATCAAGCTACACGGTCTCCGGCGACCCGCTGTCGTTCGCCCTGCAGTCTTCTGGCGCGCCTGGTTACCTTTTCATACTCGTGAGCATAGGCGCCCTGATTGCCACTGCGTCGGCAACACTGGCCATGCTCCTCAGCTCCTCGAGGATAATGCGCCAGATAAGCGCGGATCACCTGCTCCCACATGCACTGAGCAAGTACGACAAGAAGAGCGGGGCGTCCTATAACGCCATCCTTGTATCTGCGTTCATAGGCATAGTTATGCTTTTCTCGGGGAATATCTACATAATTGCTGCGATAGCCAACTTCGGCCTCCTCTTCTCATACATAATGAGCAGCGTATCACTAATACATTTCAGGAGGTTGGGCAAGGCAGGCAGCGTAGCGTCACCATTCTATCCGTACCTTCCGATCATAACAATAGCCTCGCTTCTGGTGCTTATGTCAGGGATGCCATACGAGTCGCTGCTCATAGGTATAATTTCTGTAATGTGCCTCATAACCGTGTACTACTCACTGAGGGAGATAAGAGGGAAGAAGGTCATAAGGATAAAGCTGTTCGATTAGGTGTGTGATGCATGCAGATAGGCATAATAGGGGCACCAAATAAGGGGAAGAGCACGCTTTTCTCAGCGCTCACGCTGAACGACGTTGCCATAGCAGATTATCCATTCACCACAATAGACCCCAACATAGGCGTTGCATACGCTACCTCGATGTGCGTCGAAAAGGAACTTTCCGTGAAATGCAGGGCCAGGAACTCCCTCTGCGTTGACGGCACTCGAATGCTCCCTATAAACATAATAGACGTGGCCGGGCTTGTGGAGGGCGCGCATGAGGGCAAGGGAATGGGCAACCAGTTCCTCAACGACCTCGCCGCTGCCGATGCATATCTAATCGTTGTGGATGCAAGCGGCAAAACGGCACCTGACGGCACTCATTCGTCAAACGACAGCAACCCTGTTGATGATGTGATGATGGTGGAGAGGGAACTTACCGCGTGGCTTGGCGGGATGGTAAAAAAGCACATGAACATCATATCGAGAAACCCAGACGGAGTCGAAGCGCTCTATTCGGTCCTTGCCGGTCTGAAGGTCAGCAAGGAAAGCATATCCACCGCTATAGAAAAGAGCTTCCTCACATCAAGCAATATAGCTTGGGGAGACGGCGACATAGAAACCTTCTCGAGAAGGCTGCTTTCCATAGCGAAGCCTGTGCTCATCGTAGCCAACAAGTCCGATTCAAAAGAGGCCGAACAGCATACGCGCTCTCTCATCGAGAAGTTCGGCGAAAAGAATGTGGTGGCCTGCTCCGCAGCCATAGAGCTTGCATTGAGGAAGGCGGCAAATCGCGGCGTAATCTCATACAAGGCCGGAGACAGGTCATTCGAGCTTCTGAAAGGCGACATAAGCCAAGAGCAAAAATCCGCTCTTGAATACATGAAGGACTTCGTCGCGAGGAAGGGCACTAATGTACAGGAAGTGATAAATCGCGCTGTTTTCGGGCTGCTCAATGAAATAGTCGTCTACCCTGTCGAGGACGAAAATAAGTACACTGACCATTTCGGCAACGTCCTCCCTGATGCCATACTTATCCAAAAAGGCGCCACGGCTTACAATCTCGCAGAGAGGATACATACCGATATAGCGAAAAGCATGCTCTACGCTGTCGATGCGAAGGCAAAGATGAGGATAGGAAAAGACTATTTGTTAAAGAATGATGACGTAATAAAGATAGTCACTTCTGCAAGGCCAAAATAATCTGCAGCATCATCATTTCCTGTGCGCTCGGTAAAAACTTCCGCTAATCAAGAAGATTTATAAGCACCATCTGATAAATTCGTAACAGGTGACCGGTATGAACGACAGCATTGCGCATCGACTTCCCCAGGTCGTATCGCGCGCCTACATTTTTGACAATGAGAACAAGATACTGCTCATAAAGCAAGAGGATGACGGCATGAAATGGGAGGTGCCATACGGTACTGTTGCATTCGGCGAGAATGTTCTCGACACTGCGAAAAGGAAGGCTATGGAGTACACCGGGGTGAAGGTGCATCCCATAGGTACGCTAGCAGTTAGGGAAGGCATAAAGACGAACGAAGAGGCGTCCAAGCAGCAGCATTCAATCTTCTTTGACGTCATATGCCTGGGCATTGATAACCAAGTTGATGGACCAGATTCTGAAAGGTGCAAGTGGTTCACGCTTGACGAAGCCGTAAAGTCCATAGAGCAGGACGAAGTTAAGACGATGATAAACTATTGCGCTGAAAAGAACAGGCTCGGTGAGACAGACATCCTCGCCACTGCAGTAAACTGATTAGACCTTTCATATTTGATCGAGGCATGAGCATGATAAAGGAGATAAACGCCGAGGATTGGGATAAGGAAGTGATGAAGCCCGAGGAAAAGCCCGTGATAGTGGAATTCGCGGGCCTTCACTGCGTATGGTGCAAGAGGCTCGAACCGGTGTATCAGCAACTCTCAAATGATTATTCTGCGGTTAAGATGCTCAAGCTGGTAATAGACAAGAACGATGACAATATCGATCTTGCATTGAAGTACGCTGTCGACTCAACTCCTACACTCAAAATCTTCTACAAAGGCGTAGTGATAGGGGAGCTGGTCGGATACGAGGACAAGGAATTCCTTAGAGCGGAGATAGAGCATATAATAAGGCGCAAGGATTCCATCACCGGAAGGAGCACGCGGGCGTCAAGCGATGCCGATAAGCATGAGACCAAACAGAAATCCGAGCAGAAGAAGGAATCTAAACCTAAGCATGCCACTCTCGCTCATTTTGTCGGCTCTGAGGCACACCTTTCAGGCGACAGCCGCCTGGTCGATATAGAAGACATCGATAAAACTTCGGACGGCGATGACGATGAAGAGGACGAAGATATAGAAGAGGAAGACGGCCCCCTAGACATAGAAAGCATAGAGAAGGAGTGAGTGCCTTCCCTATTCAGCCATCTCAGGCTGAGTACGCCTGCCGCGCCTTGAATCGGCTATCTCCTTTATCGACTTGAGAAGCTCCGTTTCCTTCTTGAACATCCTGTCCACGAAGTAGGGAGTGAACGGGCTGTACTTCTTGAACGGGAAGTAAAGGAACACTTTCTTTCCTGTGCTGTGCGCGTGCATCCTCTCGCTGTCGACTCCGCTCGAATAGACAAGCCTTGATAAGTGTATCACCACCATGTCAGCCTGGTCTATCATGTGGTAGTCCCTCCTGACGGTCTGGTTGAAAACTATCTCCTTCAGCTTCTTGTCGTAAACGTACCTGTACGCACCGAGGTCTACGCTCCTCGGGTCGAATATTATTGCAAGCTTCCTGAGCTGTGCTACGAACCTTGTGACGTTGTTGTAGCTCACGTCGCGGTGCTCCATCGAGTAGCTCGCGTATATCTTGGGCATCTCCGGATGGTATATTAGGTTGTATAGCGTTATCGGGTCCTCAGAAACGCCTATCGTGTAATTCATCTTCCCCATCGTCTTGCTTATGAGATCGGTAGTGTAAAGCTCGACTTCCGACCATAGCAGCACCTCGTACAGGTCGACATTCTTGTCAGACCATTCCGACTTCTTCTTCAGCGATTCTGCGAGTTCTCCAGGCGGAGAGACTATGGTTATGAATATGTCAGGCCTCAGCTCCTTGAAGTCGTCTATGTCCATGAGGCTTATTGGTCCGCTCTTCCACCAAAATGAGGTATGTCCGTCAACTATGTAATCCGTGCCCTTATCGTGCTTTATCCTGTCGCTTATAGCGTGAAGCGCGCCCTCCTTCAGCACATCGAGCACCTTCTTGTCAAGGTTCGGAAGCGTCGAAGGGTCAAGATCCTTGTTCAGTTCCGCTGCTGCCTTCAGCATCTCATCGACAAGGTTCACTATTACGAGATTCTTGCCTTTGCTCCTCGCCATATTGACTGTTTCGGCCTCCAGTTTGGTCCTGTTCGAACCGGCAGTTGCAGAGCTAAAAATTATCATTTTATACACCGATGCACTTCGCTATGCTTACGTATTATATCTATATAAATGTGTTATTTGCTGCAGAGCAGAACCGCATTGTTACGTTCAAAACCGGCGTATTCTAGAGGGCCGTACCAAGGATCGAGGGCAACTCGGCAAGCACTACCGAAATGAACAGTATGGCGGCGAATCCCGCATTATAGAGCTTGAACCTCCTAGCCAGCTCCTTGTCATCCGCCTTTTCCAGGTCCAAGTGCAGCAGGGCAAGAGAGCAAGACGCGACCACAGCGCCTATTAAGACAGGATAAAGACCGCTGGCCACCGCGAAGGTTACGGCAAGACACGCCGCTATCGCATGGAATATCGCTGAGATATCGAGCGCCCCGCTCACGCCGTACTTGACCGGATAGGTCTTCAACCCCTCCTTCCTGTCGAAGTCTACGTGCGTTACGCTATATATTATGTCCGAACCCGCACCAATGAATATTATGGCGGCAACAAGAAGGTACAGAGTTATCGTTACCGGGAAAGCCCCAACGACCCCTATGTACCCCGCAAGCACATTCAGGCTCTCTATCAGCCCAACGCTGAAATGCCTGCTCGACGTATGCTTTTTGAGCATCGGGTCTGCGACGAATAGAAGCAGTACTATGGGCGAAAGCGCAAACGCAAGAGTGTTGAGCATGTAGGTGCTCATAACGAAGACAGCGGAAAGGATTACCGCGCTCACCAGCAGCATCTTCTTCGGAACTATGAGGCTAGCCTCCGTTGCACGCTTCTTCCTGTTTTTCAGATCCACTTCCCTGCCTATGTACCTGTTCAGCAGCAGCGCGGCAAGCCTGGCTGACATGAATGCAAGCGTTATAAAAAAGAACGCATAAAGCGTCGTCTGCTGCGAGAGCAGCATCCCTATGTAGACGAACGTTATGTTATATACGATCATCCACGGATTGAACAATGATGAGAGTACGTCGGCTAACCCAAACTTCGCCATTTCCTACCAACTGCGTCGATCAAATCGTTTGACATCGATATCGTCTCAGGCCATTCCCTCCCGTAGCCCTCACCCTTGCTCTTCTTCGTGGCGTCTATCATTACTTTCGAACCGAACGCAGGAAGGTTCGCCGTATGGTCGAGAGTGTCGGTCGGTGTGCCTTTTATCACCTGTATGTCGCGTTCAGGCTCCACCCTGCTCGCCATAGCCCAAAGCACCCTGCTCAGGTCCTTTATATCTATGTCATCGTCAAAAGCTACGATCATCTTCACGAAGGAGAGCTGGCCGAGCCCGAGCACTGAGAACATCGCCTTCTTTGCCTCGCCCGGGAACCTCTTCTTGACCTTTATGAAGCAGACATCGGTGAAAAGCCCCTCGGGCGGCAGGTAGATGTCTATTATGCTGTCGTTAACCAGGCTTACCATCGGCTTTAGGTAGTCCATCATGAACAGGCCTATCGCGCCGTCCTCGCTCCACGGGAATCCCACCACGCTCGCGGCGTAAACCGCGTCCTTTTTCGCGTAGATCTCCTTTATGTGGAAGACGTTCGCCTCTTCCGGTATCGAGTAGTAACCGGTGTGGTCGCCGAATGGCCCCTCTGTCCTCTTCTCCCCGGGCTCGACGTAGCCGTTTATTATGATCTCAGAATTTGCCGGCACAGGCGGATAGCTGCCGTTCTTTGCCAGCAATGTCCTCGCCCTCCTTGCCATGCCCGCGAAAGCGAATTCGTTTATGCCTTGTGGCAATGGGGTGGCTGCCGAAAGCATGTTGAACGGATCAGTGCCTATCGCTACCGATACATCGAGCTTCTTCCCTCTCTTCATTGCCTCGTATGCATGCAGCGACCCCCCCTTCTGCGCCTGCCAGTGCATACCCGTAGTCGTATCGTCGAATACCTGCATCCTGTAAACTCCGGCATTGAGCGAGCCGTCCTCCGGACTTTCTGTCACCACTACCGGCAAAGTTATGAACTTGCCGGCATCCTTAGGCCATACCTTGAGTATAGGGAGCTCGTCGAGGCTTCCGAGCTTTTCGTACCCGCTCCTGCTGAAGCTCACTACCTTCGGCTTCGAATCGAGCATCGCCTTGGCTCCCTTGAGCATAGACGCTGTGTTAGCGGCATGCTTCGGGTGCATTATGCTTGAAATAGTGTCTGAGATCGAGAAGCCGTCGAACAGTTCCTTGAGCGTGCTCATGGAGCCGAACAGGTTCGTTGCCACCGGCATGTCATATCCATCGACGTTGGAAAACAGAAGCGCCCTGCCATCGTACCTCCGCTCCTTGTCCTCCCTGTCAGTGAATGCGGTTATCTCCAGCTCCGCGCTCACCCTGTCCTTTACATGCGCTAGCCTCCTCCTTGAAGATAAATAATCAAGATAATCGTGCAGATCCTTTATCATAAGCCCACATTCACTGCTTTATAATCCCCAATTCAACGAGATCCTTCTTTATCGCAGACTTCTCCTCATCGGTCAGTGGCATGACCGGCGGCCTGGCATCGCCCCCAGCCATTCCCATCAGCTCGCCCCAGTACTTCGCGAGCTGCACCGGAAGCGCCCCGCCTGTCCTGCCTACTACCTGGGACCACCATTTCCTTGACACCTTCTTTATCGGGTAGACTTTCTTGTAGAGCTCCCTCGCTTTGTCGAACTCCCTGTTTGTGGCCAGGTCTATGAACTTTACGTAATCATGCTTGTCCTTCGTGTCAAACCTCCAGTCGCTCGTGTTCGCGAACATCACCTGCTGGTGGAAGTTGTAGTACTGCTCGAAGAAGAATATCTCCTCGTCAGGGACGCTAACCACAGCGTTGCCGCCAGCGAGCAGGTGCGTGTCTATCGACAGTTGAGTGTTGAAGCTAGCCTCCTTTATCGCTATCAGGTTCTGTATCTCTGCAAGCTTGGCCAGCCCCTTCGCGGACATGACTATCCCGAACTGCGGCGAGTTGTAGAACGCTATGCCCATGTTTATGCTGTCCGCTATCTTGCGTATGAAGCTTATTACCTGGTCCTCGTTCTTTGTCATTATGTAAGGAGGCCCGAGTATGATGAAATCGTATCCCAACCCCTCGGCCTTGTTGGCCATCGAGATTATCTCCTTGGTTGAAGTGTCCGTTGTTTGGAACGCGAGCATTGCCCTGCCCTTCACGAGTTCCGGCGCAAGTTCCATTAGCCTAATCCTCTCTTCATGCGTAAGGCTCCAGAACTCGCCCATGTTCCATGAGAACCCCATCCCCTTTGTGCCGAGAGAGGCTACGTGGTCTATGTTGCGCTTCAATCCCGCCTCATCAAGTTCATCGTCCTTTGTAAAAGGCGTGACCATCGTGGTCCATTGGCCGACGAGCTTCTCCCGCGCCCATTGCTTTGCATCCTTCTTTGAATAGTCCATAGAATCATTTCTGTCTTCAAGACCCACGTAGCGCGGCTTCAAGCAGTGCGGAGCCCTTTGATGACCGTTATCCTGAAGTTAACGCCGTCACGCTGCTCCTTCCCTATTGTATGGCCCTTCCTCCTGGCCCAGGCGTAAACGTCCATCTTGTTAGGTATGCCGTAAACTATGGTCTCCACTATATCCCCATCCTTGATGGTTACCATGGCCTTCTCCAGCTCAGTTATTACGCCCTTGCAGTTCTTCTTTGTCGCATCGACTAGCATCATGGTCACATGCTCATTTTGTCTTGTTGAAGACCTCTATCCTGCCATCGACCCTCATGTCGAGTTCGTTCTTGACGTTGGCCACGGCCTTCGAATCCACCCTGCCCTTGTACCTGTCCTCTCCCTTGCATACCGCTCCCCTGACCCCGACTATGTCCGGATTTATCCTTACGAGGGTGTCGAAGTTGCTTATCTTGAGCGCGCCGGAAAGTGCCGTGCTCATGCCCAAGTCCTTGGCCTCATCCGTAAGGTCCTTCAGCGTCTTCTCGTCCATGAAATCGAATAGGTTCCTCCCGTCCTTGGTGAGCGTGTCTATAAGTATGCCGTCGCTCCCGCTCTCCTTGGCTAGCTTAACCACGAGCTTTGGGTCTATCCCCTTATAAAGGTGGCTGTCAGCGAAAGTAGCCGCTATAAGCTTGGTGTCGAATCCCTTGAGCGCCTTCTTGCACTCCTTCAGGGTCCTCAGAGCGGTCTCGTAATTCATGCTTACGAAGCCGACTTTAACCGAAGTGGCCTTCAGCGCGGCCGCACCGTAAACCGCAAGCGCGATGGTGCCTACGGCCTCGGGCACGGATCCGAGTGTAACGCTCACATGCTTTTCCTTGGGGAATGCCTCCCTGACCTCCTTTATTACAGGAGGATAGTTCGCGCCTATGAATATCTCATCAAGGTTCTTGACGTCCACTATGTCCGCGTTTCCTTCAACTGCCTCTTTCGCCTCTTCAAGGTTCTGTACGCTAACCATCAGCATCATAAAATCACATTATTATTCTGCATTAGCTTATTTAATCCTTTTTCTGTCACTCCGGTATGACTGCATAGCGCCCGTCCGAGAGATATGCTCCTCAATTATCGGTACCATCCATTTCTTGCCTATCAGCCGCATAAGGTTAAGCGTAGGGCATCCAACGGCAGCCATAACCCCATACATTTATTTATACATTTCCCTGTTATTATAGGTTACGCCCAGCTATACTTTAGTATAGTTGCATCTATTTAAACTTCAAAACCGAAAGGCAAAGTGGTGAGCAAAATGGCTTTTGTGGATGACCTGGCATACCAGCTCTTCGTGATAGGTTTCGCGGCCCTTCTGATAGCCTACCTGTTCACATATGTCTACCTGCAGTACAGGAAAAGGTCCAGGGACATAGGCAACGGACTCAAGCAGGCTGCCGTGCCTTTCGGGCTGTTGGGGGCATACATGTTCATAATAGGGATCATAGGCCAGATCGCATGGCCATTGCCGAGCGCTTACAACATACTCTTCTTCGACCCGTTCATATCGTTCGGTATACTGCTCATAGCGTTCGCCATAGCGATACAGCGGGAGATGAAGCTGCAGTTCATAGGCCTTCTGGCCATGTTCTTCGGCTTTATGGTTATATGGTATGGTGTGTCCGGCTACAATCTCAACTTGACCTCCTCGCCGCTGGCTCTTGGGCTCATGTATTCGCTGTTCGGCATAGCCGGGATATTCTCGTACCCGGCTGCGATAGTCATGGACAGGCTGCCAGGTTACCAGAAGAATGTATGGCTCGGCTGGCAGGTCATGCTGGTGATATGCTGGCTGGCCTTCATCGGGGCCGGCTTGCTTGCCGTTTACATAGGTGCGGCCGCATTGCCTGCCCACCTGGCAACGCCTCCATGACGCTCTGGTTTATATAAAGCAACTCTCAAAAAGTTATCATGGCGGGCAATGCTAAGGGCAGAATAGTAGTGGGCATAACCGGCGCCAGCGGCATCCAGTTCGGTGTCCGCGCCACCGGGGCGCTATCCGCCCTTGGCTATGAAGTCCACACAATAATATCTGATGCTGCAAGAAAGACCGCTTCAGCTGAGGGGTTCGCCGATTTCGAGGCGCAGGCAAGGAAGAACTCGGAGCGCGTATATCTCGAGGATGACATAGGTGCCGACATATCGAGCTCCAGCTACGACGTACGGGGCATGGTAGTGATACCGTGCAGCATAAAGACCCTCGGCGAGATAGCGTCAGGGATAGCTTCCAACCTGATAAGCAGGTCCGCGCTCAACACGCTGCGCATGAGGAAGCGGCTTGCCATAGTCCTCAGGGAATCCCCGCTCGGCATGATCGAGCTGGAGAACGCGCTTAGGATCACCAGGGCCGGCGGCATCATAGTCCCGGCTTCGCCTGGCTTTTACACTCATCCTGAAACGGTAGACGATATAATAGACTTCGTCGTCGGGAAGGCGCTGGACGCGCTCGAAATAGACAACGAACTCTACAGGAGATGGCGCACCGGGAGGAAGTGAACTGAAACTGGATCGTCCTATTAGCTGCCGATGCTCCGCCAGAGGCATACCGTCGCCACGCTGCAGTAAGGATGCCATGGCTTTGCTATCGCCTCAAATCTCTCCCTGCCGGGAAGTTCCCTGAGGCCGTACGCCTTCTTTACGGCCTTCCTGAGGCCGAGGTCGTCAACCGGCAGCACATCCGTCCTGCCAAGCGTGAATATTAGGAACATCTCCGAGGTCCACCTGCCTATGCCCTTCACGGCATCAAGTTCTCCTATTATATCCTCATCATCCATGTCCCTGAACCGTTTGAGCTCCAGCTCGCCCCGTTCTATGCGCTCCGAAAGGTCCTTTATGTAGCTGTACTTTTGAGGCGATATGCCTGCGCCCCTCACCTTCGCCGTTCCGGTTTTCAGGAAATCTTTCGGTGTGGGCATGCTGCCCCCGTAAAGCGACAGAAACTTCTTGAAAATAGAATCGCCAGCACGCCCGGATATCTGCTGGTATACTATCGCCTTGACAAGTGATCCGTAATGATTGCGCTCTAGCTTGATTCCAAATCCCTTGACGTTCCCTACTATAGGTTTCAGCCTGCTGTCGCTGCTGGACAGATGCAGTATGGCCCGCCTCCATAAGGCCCTATCACTTATAGATTCGCGAGCTTCCTTTTTCATCAAATAGTCATGCCTTTCCTTGCGTTATGGAAGGCTGAGCCTCATAAAAGTAGTCCCTGCCAATATATCCGAAGACCCTTATAAACTTGTTATCGTCCCCCCTTTTGCCCGCTATGGCATAAGGTAACGGCGTGGTAGGATCTATCACATAAGTCACCCCATCTACCTCAACCTCAACCCACGCATGCAGGCTTGTGCTGTTGCTGCTATTGGCCACTCCGCAAACAAACTTAGGTTTAATATCTGACAGCCCTGCCATCCGCTCGCTTTCCAGAATCTCGTAAAGTAGCAGCGCATGCTCGAAGCATACGCCACCACGGTTGTTTATGAAATAGTCCAGAGGTATGCTGTTCTTGTTGGCGCTCATATCGGCAACATCTTTGCTGTAAGATATAGTGTCATAAACGTATTGCGAAAGCAAAGCTACCCTCTCTACCTTATCGGCTGCGGCCTTCCCTATGGCAGCTACAAGTTTATCCAAAGCTTTATCGGCCAGCCTGTGCGAATCGGAAAACGTCTCTCCATCATCAATATATTTCAGAAGAACGGGATCATTGTCTAGGTCCGGTACCGCTATCGTGTAAGTGTCATTCTGCAGGTTAAGGCCCTGTTCAACGCGTTCACCGTAACCTTTTGTATCCATCCTCACCTCTGAGCCCGCAGGAAACTTGACGTTGTTCATGCTGAGCCTCGGCGGCTCCTTGTCGAGTATTATCACGCTGCCGCTTTTTATGTCTGACTGCTGTATGTTCAGGAAAGTCAGCATTAGAGGGTCTGGCACTATTATCTGCGTAATCACGTTGCTTCCTACCATTGACCGGCATATGTTCGCGCCGCCCAATCCTAAGTCAAATTTTACTCCGTCATCTATCTTGCTATCCCTGATAGTTAGGAAACTTTTGGTGCCTTTCGCCTGAATCGTAACGTCCTTCCCTATGAGGGTACCTGTAATAACATCATCCGAATCCTTGTTCGTGCCAAAGAATACGACCGCGCTGCCATCACCTATCTCCGAATCTGTTACCTCCATCTTTCCGCAAATGACTGCATTGCGGCTTATATAGCTTGATGATACCTGTGCTTCTTTGCTAACAAATCCGCCCAAAGTGCCATCTGGATTTGTATGCCTTGTGAACTCGATATGAATCTGCTGCCCGTCCATTCGGAGTTCTACTTTTGCGCTCGTTGCATCCTCAAGCTCTTTTGATCCGAGATAGTCCAGCATCCCCTTTACGCTGGTTACATACCCTGATTCCATATCCTTCTTCTGATTCTCGTAATAAGTTTCAACCATCCAAGCACCCTGAAAATTCATTCCTTCTTCGGTTTGCCCTCCTTCGGGACTATCATGTCATCCGAGTTTATCCCTGAAAGGACCTCCTCCTCAAACCCGTGCTCCGCACCTTTGAAAGGGCGGAAGATTATGGCATTCGCTCCATCGTCTATCGTTGCGTGGCCGCTCTTTTTATAAGTCTCAAGGTCGCTGAGCGCCATTTCAAAATCCTTCGCAAGGTCGAGCATGCCGTCCCTGCGCGCAAGTTCGATGCCGTGCTGCAGTATCTGCATCCCTATAGATATCGGAGCCCCTGTGTCAGGCATAGTCATCAATATTTATGCTACTTGCTATATATTTAAGGATTTCTAAGAGGCGAGTTTGTCCAACAAATAGGTAAAAACAAACCTACCGGTGTTTAGGTTTGTTCTGACGGTTAGTTCATCACTGCAAATCTGTTCAAGACGTTTATTTTTGCGACAATCTCTTTTTCGATGTTTCGCT
>JAJYYB010000015.1 GCA_021801355.1 Microcaldota archaeon
GAATTGCTGCTTGAGCTAGAAATGGACTCGGCGGGAATCGCACCCGCGACCTCGCCGTTGCGAACGGCGCGCTCCACTACTGAGCCACGAGCCCACGTGAAATCGTTGTATTTAAAAGTATTTAAGGTTTTTTAGGCTTGTATATATTGGTTATATGGGTTCCAAGGTTGGTGCAGCAGAAAAAGTCCGCATGAAAAGCCTCAAGTCGCGTATTCTTAAAATGGTAAAACCAACTGCTGACGAGCTTAAATCAGCAACTTACCATGCGAATGAAATAATTGCTAGGCTGAAGGCGGTGGCACCGAAAAATGTGGAGATAGTTACCGCAGGTTCCGTAGCCAGAGGGACGCAGGTCAGAGGAAGCTACGATATAGACGTGTTCTTATTGTTTCCTAAAGGCGAGGATGAAAGGAGCATGGAGATGCGCGGGGTGGCGCTGGCAAAAAAGATAGTTGATAAGAGTAAGAAGGAATCGTTCATAATAAAATATGCAGAACATCCTTATGTGAAAATTTTACTTGAAGGAGGCAGTATAAGTGCGGACATAGTGCCGGCCTTTAAGATAAAAAATGCACTGGACTTGGGAAGCGCTGTTGACAGGACTCCGTTGCATAACGAGTTCGTAAATGCGCACCTGAGCGCCAAACAGAAGGATGATGTCAGGATCTTTAAAGCGCTGCTGAAGAACCACAATGTATACGGGGCTGAGGCCCAAGTGCGCGGCTTTTCAGGCTATCTTTGCGAATTGCTTATTTTTTATTATGGGTCTTTTGAGAGCTTAATAGGTGCATTTTCGCGAATAAAAATACCTGCGATAATAAACATAGGCAATAAAACCGAAGTTGACCCTAAATCCGAGCAGGGCACCGCCTTGCTGAAGCGGTTCGAAAGCGATTTTTTAGTGATAGATCCTACTGACGTAAACAGGAACGTTGCTGCAAGCGTTTCAAAGCAGTCTATAGCAAAGCTCGTACTGGTTTCAAAAGCGCTTGCTAGGAAACCTGTGATTGAGGTATTTAATGGAGTCCAATATTCAAGCACGCTCGCTAAAGAAAAGTTATTGGATTTTCAAAAGGCAATGGACTTTGATATATACCTGTTAGCTTTCAGTTACGATGACATTGCAGAAGACATAATATGGGAGCAACTTACGAAACTTAGGCTCAGGATAAATGATTTGCTGTCAAGAAATGGATTTGCACCGCTTCAGTCTTTCCAAAACATTAGAGGAGGGCTATGCATCGCCGCGTTCTTCATAAACAGAATCTATAATGGATGTTCGATTCGGAGAGGGCCGTCGGTCTTCATGGGTGACGCTACAGAAGCGTTTTTGAAGGCGCACAGAGAGAGTTTGGGCTTATTCTTGCAGGATGACAGAGTCATTTCGTTGGAGAAATCCGAATATGCCGACCCAGAGATGCTCCTTCTAAATCTAAAAAGTGGTAGGGATTTCACAATCCCGTCCCACATAAGACCTGCTAGCAGATTCGTTTACATGAACAAAAAAATACCTGAGGAGCATGCACGATTGCTGTATGAGGCATTTGAGGATGCGATGATAACTGTCTTCTAATCAAAGCTTATACTTATTAGGGCCTTTTATAAGGCTGAATAATTCTGGCATTTTGTCGATAGGCTTGCTCGACATTTCTAATTGACTTTTGCCTTTTATTCCGTTACCGATGAACTTGAGCGCGCGTTCAATTTCTTCATCACTTTCTATCTCATAGACATGCTCTGAAATGTGGGTGCTGTTAACACCGCAATAGTCCAGCGCTTCTGAGATTATGTTCTCCTTTATTTTTTCGAATTGATAACCGCGCTTCTCCTCCCTGTTTATCAGCTCTTCGAGGCTTGCCCTTACTACGAATACTGCATCAAGGCGTATTTTAAGTTCTGGAAGTAGATGGCCCACAATTGCGATGTTTTCTTCCTCTTTGACTTTAAGCATTTTGTTTATCTCTGTTGTTAATTTTTCTATCATCACTATCTTTGTTCCGAACTTGTCCGTTCCTGAGAACAAATCATGCTCCGCAGCGACATCATTAAGCTCTATTATTGAGAAGTCGGGCATGTGCTTCTTGATAAGTGATGCAAAAGTGCTCTTTCCTGTTGCCGCAGTTCCTGTGATTCCTATTTTCATTTACGCACTGTTGCTATAGTTTATGGGGCCATAAGCTGTGAGGCCGCGTCGAAAAGAGTGCCAATCTCAGCTTTGCTATCCTGAAGGGACTTGTATTCGTTGTAAGGCATGTAGATATTAAGCGAATAGTTCTTGCTCTGGCCGCTGAAGAGCCAACTACCGACCTTTTTGCCATTTACTTCTCTTGTGAAATCAGCAACAAGGTAGGAATTCGCAAGCAGCTTGTCTATTAGCGCATTGATTTCAGGTCCGCCTTCGTTTACGTTTATTATGTCCTCTGTCGCGCCTCTCTCTATGGAAACAGGCTTTATCACAGGAACCTTATTCTGCTTGGCGCGGGTCGCTATTGATTGGGCAATCATCGTAGTTGCAGCATCGCAGTTTTGCAACGTAGTCTCGAAACGCGCTTTCTGGTCGGCTACATTCTTTATGCTTGAATCAATAAAGTCATTCAATGATTTTCGCATGCTAGCTATTGATGTCTTGATTTCAGGCTCTGATGCGAACCTCAATGGATCTGTCAGGAAATCCCTGACGGATATCTTGAGCCCTTTGCCTGATGTTGCATCAAATTGGGTTATTAACATGTCTGTATAATCGCTCCATAAATCCGCCATTTAACCACAGTTTTAAATCTTGCTAACCAAATTATAAATAATAGCATGGTGACCTTATGACGGGAGACGCCGATAATGAGCTTATAGTCAAACGCATAACAAAAGACATAGCCATGTTTGATGAAAATATAAAAAAAGTCGAGGTTAAGGGGCCGTTTGGAAAGCAAATGCAGAATGTGATAGACTTATCTAAAATGTATGCGAGCGACGCAAAGAGCTACCTGGATAAGAAGGATTTTTACACTTCGTTCTCCTGCATCTCATACGCGCACGGGCTCCTGGATGCTGTAATAAAGATTATATGAAATTATTTTCTGGTTCTATGGATCGCGATATTTACGCAGAAGGGAAAGCCAGGGTCTATAGGACGGAAAATGCGTTCCTCAACCCGGAAGCCAAGGCATCTAGGGACATAAGTGTCGGCTTCCTAAACGCTGTCGGTGCCTCTGGCTTAACGTGCCTTGATGCAACAGCTGCGACAGGGATAAGGGGGATAAGATATTCGCTGGAGACCAAGTTGTGGGGCGTGAGCTTTCTTGAAATAAATGGATCCTCTTACAAGGAGCTACTCAGAAACCTTGAATTGAACGCTTTGGAGCCAAAAACCGCTCTGAACACAAGCATACAGGAGTTTGCTAACACCACGAAAAGCAGGTTTGACTTTATAGACCTAGACCCTTTCGGCGGCGTCACCCCTTACATATACGATCTCGTGAAGATTGCAACGGACGGATCCTACCTTATGGTAACGGCAACAGACACTGCCGTATTATGCGGCGCGGAGGAAAAGGCGTGCCTAAGGCTTTATGGTGCCAAGCCCATGCATAACGAGCTCTGCCACGAGGTAGGCATGCGCATCCTGATAAGTTACATAGCAAATGTTGCAGCACAATTCAATTTTGGGATTAGAGTGCACCTGACTGCCTCTTATCTGCATTACATGAGGGCTTTCGTTGAGCTAAAACGTGGCAATAAAGATGCGATGGCGTCTATATCGTCAATGGGCTATGCTGGTTACTGCAACAAATGCAAGGCTGGAACATACGATTTTGGGCAGATACCTAAGAGCAGCACGTGCAGAACATGTGGCGGAGCGCTGCAGATTTCGGGCAGGATGTGGCTTGGAAGCATTTGCAACAAGAGTATAGCCGAAAGTGTTGCCAGGAACGTTAGGGATGCGGGCGCAGAACAGAAGACCGTCAACTTCATTGACGTAGTAGCCAACGAACTTGATACGCCTTTGCACTACTCATTGCCTATGCTTACGAAACGCATGCATCTCGGCTCTGTGAGCATGAAAACGGTCATGGACGACATAATGGAGAAGGGCTATGGGGTAACCAGGACCCAGTTCAACAAGGACGGAATAAAGACCGATGCTGGCATAGACGAGGTAATTGATTCTATAAGGAAATCAATTGGGAGCACAGCTAAGCAAAACTAATGCAATATAATAAAAAAGGAAAAGGCAGAGCGACTATTTCCTCCTTGAACTCACTGCAACTAGATGGCACTCGTTTTCGTAGCCAAGCGCCTGCTTGAAAACATCAGGCTCCATGGCTACCGTGCTATCGGAGTACGGATCGTTTATGTAGAATGTGTCCTTGTCGTAGCCCTTGACGACAACCCAATGGGGTGAAGCTTCAAGGTACGAATTGATCACGTTAGCGTTTACCAGCACAATAGGTATAAGCCCATTGTTGAGATGCTTCTTTATAGTGTTTGTGGTGGTCTGCGAGTAGAGTTCACTCACTTTCATTTCCTTTACCTTGCTTTTTATCTCGTTAAAAGATGAGTTAAGGGTCTCGAGGTTTATTCCTTCGTAAACTGCCAACTTCTTCTCGTAGCCCTCATCCTTTACGTTGCTCACTATGGTCGGGTTCGTGCCTCTCTTAGCAAGAGCGTACGCAAGGCCGTATCTCGAACCGTGCCATACGCTGCCATTTACCGCTTCCTGCCATATCTCAAATTCCTGCTCTTTTTGCATCTTGAATGATTTGTTTATGTACTTCAATACCATCATTGCGCAGGCAGCCGCGCTGGTGAATTCCTCCGTCTGGGCGTAAGTTGGTATATCGAAAATCTTAGCCTCCTTCAATTTTGTCTTCCTGACCTTTAGCGCGCTTTTCTTTGCGATCTTGCTAACGGCCTTCTTGCCCGACTTCTTGACAGCCTTCTTCTGCGTTTTTTTCTGTGCCATAGTTTTCACCGATAAACACAAAAAGTGCAGGGAGAGAGATTTGTTCAACTTTTCTTTGAACTCCCGTAGGCCTAAGCCAACGGATCTTGAGTCCGTCGCGTTTGACCAGGCTCCGCCATCCCTGCACGTTTCATTTTTTAAATCGATAGTTTATATAGATTTGTTTGAACCTGAGCTTATTTGCCTGGCTTAAAAAGCGGGCAAGATAAGAAAGCGTTTTTATAATATATATACGTTGTTATGAAAAAATAGAATTGTTTATAAACCTTGCGTTACGGTGCTCTCGATTTGAAAAATTTATCTTAGAAAACAGTTTGAAATTGGGCTATAGCTCCTTTTCGTATATTCTGTTGATAAGCCTGACCTTGTTGTCCCAGTTAAATGTGCGCGCGTATCTTATTTTTGCAGGCTCTAGCGGCTTTTGCCTATCAATTAGTTGGTCTGCTATGCCAAGCAGGCTATCGGTGGTGCCTTTGTAAGCGTATCGGGTCACCTCCGCCGGTATATGGGCGCCTTTTAGGGTCATGACAGGCGTGCCTGAAGCCATTGCCTCTAGGATCGGGATGCCGAACCCTTCGCTTGCCGATAAATGCAACAGTGCGACAGCCTTGCTAAGGTGCCTCACCACCTCCCAGTCTTTTGCGCCTTTGTGCAGCACAACGTTGCCCGATCCGAAAACGTTTTTTCCCCTGATTATGGCTTCTGCGTCGTGTGTTGAAGTGAATATGTGCAAGATCTGATCCTTGTGGCCGCCAGCTTGCAGCAGCGACCAGAATTTCAGCAGCCCTGATACATTCTTGTTATCGTATTCTACCGAGCCGATGTACAGAAAGTCCTTCCTTTCGCCTTTCCATATCTTCGACTTGAGGAATATGTCATCTAGGCCGTCAGCCACAACATATCCGGGTTTATCATCGCCAAAATAAGCTTCGCGCTCCTTTTTCGTCTGCGTGCTAACATCGAGGAAAACATCCGCATCGCGGTTGGCCTGCTCCCATAGGGCTATCTTAAACTTGTACTTCAGCTTGTAAACGCCCCTGGCCTGCTTAAACCTATCATAAACAAGCATGTCGTTCCATTTCAGCACCTTGAGCTTTGCCTCTGCCCTGAGCACATTGGCATGGTCCGGGGCCATTGGATGTATTATGTCAGGCCTTATTTTCCTTATCTCATCGAAAGCAGGGCCCTCGAACGCAATTTTCGAGACAGCTTGGGCTATAGGGTTGTTATGCTTCCCGGAGAAATCTTTTAGCGCAAGTTTGTAGACCTTCCTGACCTTACTCATGTGTGTGTATATCTCGTAAGAAGCGCGCCCTATTCCGTCAACATTCTTGGCGTCGAATTCTTTTGATACCAGAAGCACTTTAATATTCTCGCTCATATACTTTAGTATCGTTTCTAAAGCTTAAAACAGTTTCCGTGGATTGGTCGGCTTTGTTTATGGAGCAGAGAAAATTGTATATTATAGGAATGGACGCGGCACCACTCTGGATAATACGCGATTTCTATAAAGAATACCGAATGGATGGGTTTGCAGAGTTGCTTTCTAAGGGCGTGCTAACCGAAATGGAGTCGACCATGCCGCCTATGACCGGCCCTTCATGGCCCAGCATATACACTGGATTCAGGCCTGGGGCGCATGGAGTGCCGGAATTCTTCAAGATGGAACCGAACTACACCAAGTCTGTAGTTTATTACGATACTTCGATCAAGGCGCCATTCTGGACAAAGCTTTCTAGGAGAGGATTCCGCAGCCTTATAGTAACTCCTGCGATGCTGGTGAAGCAGGAGTCCGATCCTAATGTTGACATGATGACAGGGTTCCCCCTGCCTGCAAGGTTCAGTTCGAACCGCTTGAAGGAAGTCGCAGAAAAGTACTCGTTCGCTGGTGAGCCGGAGGTCGAAAGGGGGCTGAAAAGCGGAGAACTTACGCTTGAGGAGGCATCGCATGGCTATCTTAAAGGCACCAAAGCCAGGAGCGAAGTGAGCAAGGAGCTCATAGAAAAAAATGACTATGACCTGGCATTTATATGCTTCACTGAACAGGACAGGATGCAGCACTACGCGCTTAATAAGGCGCGATGGAAGGATTATATTCTGCCTATGTACAAGGAGGTGGCGGATTTCATAGAGTGGGTGGAACGCAGGGCGAAGAAAGAGGGAGCTACAGTTATGCTTGTGTCTGACCATGGCGCGCAGCCGATAAAGAGGAAATTCCTGATGAACGGCTGGCTGATAAACAAAGGCTATGCACAGCCAAAAAAACTTATCGAAGAGGGGATCAAGCAGGTGGGCAGTGGCAAGAGCAGCATAAAATACGACCTGAGGGAAACGCTCCTGAAGAGCGGCTTGAGGAAGAGGGTGTACGACAAACTGCCAAGTTCAGGTAAGAAGCTCGTGAAGACAGCGATAGAGAAGACGCTCTCCGGAACATCTTCGGGCGACTACACGCGCCTGCATGACTTCGACTATGACATGGGCAAGACAAGGGCATTCGCCAGCATTGCGAACTGCCCTATGACTACGATATTCGTAAATGATGACAGATTCGATGATGGAATAGTGAGCGCCGATGAGAAAAAGGCGCTCAAGAAGGAGCTAATGTCGAACCTGCTCGGGATAAAGGACGCGAACGGGGACAAGCTCATCGTAAACGTTTACGACGCTGACGATTACTATGAGGGCACGAAGCTCTTCATAGCACCGGACATAATGGCGGAGATAAAGCCAGGTTACATAATAGACGCTTTCGGTTACCTGAAGAGCGGCGGCCTTTTCATGGATCCTGAGCCTCCGAAAAGCGGGGATCACCTAAGGAATGGTATCTTCGGCGCGATAAGCTATGGGAAGGGGCTGGATTACGCAGGCATAAAGAAAAAGAAGCTGTACGTTTACAACGTCGAGCCTACGGTAATGAGATATTTCGGGCTCAAACCGGACAATGACAGGCGATACGGGCCGATCTTCTAGCCTGCAGTTCTTATGCGTATCAGGTTGGCGTACTTTGATAGGGTTTCTGCTGCGACTGTGCCTTTCAAGTTCTTATTCGCCTTGTCTATGAATGAGTTGTTGAGCGCTATTACCTTTTCTATCGCATCTTCTCTCCTTGCTACGGTTTTCAGCACAACGTCGACTATGTTGGGCCTGAATTTTGCGCCATCGTTCCCTGTGGATTTCTTGCTTGAATCGTTCAGGCCCATGAAATTGAAAAAATCGTCGCGCATCTGGAATGCGATGCCGGCGAACTTGCCGAATTCGTAGAGCCTCGAGGCCAATTTAGGCTTGTTGGCCGAGATTGCAGCTACGCTCGCTGCTGTGGCTATCAAGGATGCGCTTTTCAGCGATGCTATCTCTGTGTAGCTATTAACGTCAGGCACCCTTTGAGACTTCTGGAAGCCGAAATCCAGAATCTCTCCTGCGCACATCGACATCGCCGCGCGTGAAATCGAGTCTATCACATCGCGGCCGTACCCGGAAGAAAGCAGTATGGATTTTGATATGAGCGCATCGCCTGCCAGTATTGCGGCTTCGGTGCCGTATTTTATGTGAACAGCAGGAAGGCCACGCCTTATCCTGTCCCTATCTATTATATCATCATGCACCAGAGAGGCGGTATGGAGCAGCTCTATAGCGGAAGCGAGATTGACGTAATCGCCCGGCTTCTCCCCTATCGCCAAAGCCGACAAGAAAACGATTGTGGGCCTTATGTATTTGCCGCCGGATGAGACAAGGTGCTTTGAAGGCGCGGAAAGAGGCTTGTTTATGAAGTCCTTGGAGCCCAATGCCTTGAGCTGCAGGGCTGTCTTGTAAAGGCTTAATTTTATCGAATTAGGCAAAGCGAAGTCGAAACTGGTGTCGATATTAACCATTTGAAATAACCCGTCCTTTTAAAGAGAATTCGATGATATATGATGTATGAACCTCTATAATACTTAGCTGGCTGTTGGTTTAAGCGGACTATACGTTCAGGGCGCGATAAATAGGGGATATCTTTAATTACCCTAGCGTAAATTATTCTGTATTATTGAGATGGTTTTATGATACGGCTTAGATGCGGCTGCATGGTGAACGACGATGGCAAGTTCGAGGTGGGCGACCACTGCAGGAACTGTGTCGAATGCAACGCAGTGGCGCAGATACATCCTTTCGGTACCCGCAGGCTTGCTGAAGTGGTTGGCTAGGCCATATGGGCGCTATGAGATACTCGCTATGCTTTTGAACGAAGCAAGCTGTTGGCCCACCTCGTCTGCCGAATTGAAGACCTCTATCTTTATGCGGTTCCGCTCGGCTGTATCCAGCACCTTCTGGATATCAGGATCGCTGAGCACATCATCATTGACAAGTACTGTCCTGGATTCGTAGCCCTTTATCGCGTCGTCGACGCTTTCCCTGCCGTACTTGGACTTACCTATGGAAAGGCCGCTCAGGAACCTCTCCATCAGGGCAAACTCTAGGCGTATACGCTCGCGCTCGAGTATCTTTCCCACGTTGTCGCTCCTTATGAGCTCGTAAACGCCTGACCTCTCCGTGTTGCTGGCGCTCTCGAAGATCAGCCTTTTAGTGGACTTCTGTTTCCCGCCACTTGACTCCATCTGTTTCTTGATGTCGTCTTTTGTGAAACCTGGCCCGGCTATCAGCACTGTGTCAACGTCCATACCGAGCGCGAGCTCTATCACCGAGTTGAAGTACTTGGCCTGCTGCTCTGTGAATTCCTTCTGGCTCATCCTCTTGCTAAGGCGGCTGTATAGCTCGTTGCCGAACTGCACCCCGTAACCGAGGAGATACGCTGACAGTGCCTTCTCATCGTCCACCACTATGATACCCAACCTGGGACGCTTGGAGTCCGAGACCGCGTTCTTCAGTACGTCGACCACGTATCCATGCCATTGTGGCTTTGTGACTTCCAGGACGTCGCCGGGGGCTATGTTGAGCGTGTGGTAGCTGTTAAGCCTTATGTACTCGATCGGCTTGCCCTCGACTATCTTGCCCATCACCCTGAGTCGCTCCGCGGTCTTGTCGAGTTCGGTGCGCTCTAGCCTCAGCCTTATCACAACGTCCTTCAGCTCCCCCACATCGCTCTCGCTCGACTTGAAGCGCCTGACGCTCTCAGACTTGACGAGGTCGTTCCGGAACAACACCCTCTGAAGAGTCCAGAGATCTTCCAGTGTGTCTACGCGCAGCTTCATTGACCCCTCGCCTTCATAAAACTTGATCAGCTTCATCTCTCTCTGTAGGAGTTTTGCATAGGATTTTATAAGGCTTTTACTAAATTGATACGGCATGTTTATGTACGACCTCATGCTTGCCGGAGTTGGCACGGCGACAAATACAACGATATGCTGCGCCATCGCCAGCTCAAGCCTGTACGCTTACGTGATGCAGCTAATACGCTCTTACGGCTTACTGAGCGTGTTCAGCCTTATGGCTCTCGAGGGATCGTCTTTGCCTGTACCCAGCGAGGTGGTCCTCCCGCTGTTCGGCCTCTTTGCTTACATGGGGCTGATAAACTTCTATGAGGCGCTTCTGGCTGCCATACTCGGCAGCACGCTGGGCCTGGCAGTAGACTACTATATAGGATATTTCATAGGAAAGGACATAGTCTACAACCATTTGGCTTGGTTCAGGATAAAGAAGGAGACACTCAAGAACTTCGACGAGTGGTTCCAGAGGAACAGCGTAGTTGTCGTGTTCCTCAGCAGGTTCGTACCTGTCATAAGGACCGTGATAAGCTTCCCGGCAGGATTCGCGAAGATGAGAAAGACCACGTTCTTCGCATACTCTATTGCGGGATCGTTTATATGGGACGCAGCTCTCATGAGCGTAGGATTCTACGCAAAAAGCTCTTCCTCGATATTTGCGCTAACCATAGCTGCAGTTCTCGTAGCTGTCGTTTATCTGATATACCGCTATTCAGCTAAACGTTCAGTTAGAAATAAGTAGATTGCCGTAAAATTTAGGATATCGCTAGCTTTTGGCTGATTCGATGCAGGACGATTGGAAGCATATGGAGAAGGCCATGAACAAAGGGGACAACGTACAGCCCAAGAGCGAAGCTCCAACGCAGGCAAAACAGGCTGCGGAGAGCGATAAACGTGGTTTCGACTGGTCCAAGGTCAACCTGCAGAACAGATATGTTTTCGCCGCGATAGTTGCAGTTATACTCCTGCTTGCAATATGGCTAAGGTTAGGTATGCTGCAGTACCAGGGCTTCTTCGAGCCAGACGGCTTTTTCCATTACTCGGTCATAAGAGCCGCAATAGCAAACGGTTTCAGTATACCTGACACACTTGGAATCTCAGGCTTAAGCCTGCCACATAACGCCGTGACAGAGCCCGATGGCTTTTACTGGACCACTCTAGTGCCCTATTTCGTGCTGCGCTATTTCGGGGTAAGCTATTACACCATAATGAGGTTAATTCCGGTGCTCTTCGGCCTGCTTGACGCAATAGGGGCGTACTTCCTTGTAAGGCTGCTGTTGAAGAGTAGGCTCCTCTCTCTGCTCGCCATGCTTCTGGTCGCGATATCGAGCGGTGACATAGCGAGGACTGCTGCACTTATCTATAGGGGGGATGGATTCGTTTCCGCTTACGTGATAGCCGCGCTAATACTGACTTATCTTGTCTTTAGATACGATGACAAGAAGCGCTATTACTTCGCCGCAGCTTCTGGCATTATGCTGAGTTTCGCAATGTTAGTGTGGGCCGGCGCTGCGTTCGCAGTAGTGATTTTCATAACTGCCATATTACTTATTGGTGTATATGGGTTCTTGGTCGGCAACAAGCGCATTCTTGAAAATAGCTTGTTCATGTCAGGCAGTTTGCTGCTCGCATATATACTTGAGCATATATACATGCTGATTTATATATTGAGGAACGCGGAGACGCTTTCTGGACCTGGCTTCTTCGTATTCTATGTCCCCGCGGTGCTCATATCGCTCGTAGGCCTAGAACTCCTTAATAGGATGGACCGATTGAGTTTCGTAAGAACCATGATTGATAGACTAAAGCTCCTTGTCGCTGTTTTTATAGTAGGCTTCGCTGTTATGCTTGTGTTCTTCGGGTACTACATAGTTCAGGCCGAGACAGGCGGCGGCATAATAGCCTCACAGAACACGCTCTTGAGCACTATACAGGAGCTGCAGCCACCCACATATAACTTCCTGTGGAGCAGCTTCGGCATACAGCTTTACCTAGCACCTCTGGGCATGCTGCTTTTCATTCTGTTTGCTAAGCAGGTCGATGGAAATGGACCAGATGGAGGTACAATGCCGCACTACAATTACATGCCAGTAGTGTTGGGTATGCTGATATACTATGCTGCGGTATTCTTCTTCAACACTATGGTTGTATCGCAACTCACATCGCAGATGAGCGTATTTGGATTTATTAGCATAAGTCCAGTGGAGCTGAGTGCATTGCTGAACCTGGCGCCCGTAGCTTGTGCCCTTATATTCGTGCTGTTTTCGGAGAGGGCAAGAGGGTATTCAGGCCTGAGCGCGATGAGCCAAAATGTATCAGTAGGTTTCATTATTGTGCTATCGTACTTCGTTGTCACTTTCTATCTTGATATGGGTGCGCAGAGATTCAACTCACTTCTCTCTGTACCAATGGCCCTCTTCTCTGCGTATGCACTGTACGCTACTTGCATGATATTGTACATTAAGGCGGAGGCTAATTTCAGGCTTTATATAGGCGCGGGAGTTGCTATAATAATACTTGCGCTTCTTGTATACAGTGCATACATAACATCGGTCGAATCGGCGAACACGCCGCAGGCTGATGGTATAAATCAGCTCTTCCTCAATGCTATGGCATGGATGCGCAACAACACGGCGCCGGACGCAACTGTGCTGGCCCTTTGGCCTGATGGCAGCGTAGTTGAGGGGTGGGCGAACAGGACGAGCTTAATGGACAGCGTAGGAGGCCAGACGCAGGCCATAATAGTCAACTATTCGAACTTCCTTTTCAACATTTCTAACACCTCCAAGTTCCTATACCAATATGACAAGCCTGAGTATATAATCGGCAGGCAGTTCTGGCTACAGGAGCTGGGCGGCATAGCCACAGAGGGCAACGTGACAAACGAATCCAGGTTCGGCTACATACCGTTCAGCGGATACACTGGTAGGCAGAACTCTACAGAGAGGCTGTTCGAGTACACTTCACAGAGTTATACCTCGGTGTTGACGATACAGACGCCGACAGCGAATGAGACAAACCAGAGCAACCTTGTAACGGCTTACATAAAATGCAACGAGAACTGCCCAGGCGGCATACAGTCTTACGAGGTAATGAAGTACGTGATGTTCTATAATGAGTCGAGTGGAAGCTTCTACACCCTAACATCTCCAAGTAACCAGGCAGTCAATGTAACCCTAATGATATTCTATTCAGGAAACAGGACCGTCAGCGCGGCGATACTTGGCGCAGCGCTTCCTGAAAGCAACCTGTTCAAGATAGGACTTTTGTGCAGGGTCACGAGCGAATGCCCGTACAGCAACCCGAATGTGACATTCACATCGGTATACGAAAACAACGACACGACGATACTGAAGGTAAATTATAAGAACGGTTGAATTTGAACCTTGCCATAGCAGGGTATCATCTCATCCGTCCTATACGATATCTTGTCCTTATTGCCTTGTGCTTGGAACTCCTGCTTACGAACAGCAGTATGCATGCTGCGCTTATGACAATGAGAATTGTCACGACCGCGTTTATGTCGCCGTAATCGAGCTGGTATATACCTATATTGAAGTTCTTTATCGTGGCATTGGGCGCATACGAGTAATTGTACTCCTGCAGCTGCGATATGGCGCCAGCAGATGAGAACTCCGACGAGCCTGCAGAGAGAGATAGAGGGGTTTCAGTGAATAATTGCGGTTCTGGGTATGGGTAGCCGTAGTATTTTGCCGTTATCGACTGCGGACCGGTGCCGCATGCAGTAGTCTTATAGCTGAAGTTGCCACCATTGGTCGTACGCGCTATGTCCATCAGGCCTATCTGCGACGTGAGGAAACCGGTGCCGTTGGGGTAGGAAGGCACGCACATGCCGACCGGACCCTGACCGTTGTCCAATGTTTCAACAGCAGTTATGCTATTGTATATGTTGCAGTTTGGAACAGGATGGTAAAGGAGGCTAGATGACTCATTGGAGCAAAGGTTGCCGGTCTGATTGAATTGCGTGGCGAAGGTCGTGAAATTGGCCTGGGCATTGGCCTCGCTGCCCTGCAGATTCGTATCGCCCGGTATGGCGAGCGTGCAGCCTACCGCATCAAGTGCATTGTACGGGAATGCGCATTCAAGCTCATGCTGCAGATAGGGCTTGAGTTCGGATACCGTTGAACGTGTCGGAGGGCCATTCCCTAAAGCAAGACTGGAATATTGTGGGCTATAGTAATTCAGGTTGTAATCGTAGTAAAGGTATATGGGCGTGCCGACAGGGACAGGGATGAACGGCTTGCTTGCACCGACCTCCCATGAGTCGTTGAAGCCTGCAGTGCCGTTTATTATAACTATGGTCTGGTTCGGATGGGTCACGTTAGGCACTGTAGTGATCGAAACGTTGATCGTAGTTATATTGGCAAAGTCGACGTCGAATGGCATATTGATTGTGTTGTTGAAGCGGTCGACATACGTGTAGATAAGGCGGTTATAACCTTGCAGGTAGCCGTTACCTGTGAGATTTAGGAGAAGGTCATGCTGATGGGTGGACAGGTAGTATATATCGAAAAGCTCTATCGGCTCCACGGCAGATACGCTGAGCGGACTGTAGTTTAGGTACGGGGAGACTGTTACGTATGGTGCTGTCACTTTCCTGTAGTAACCCGAAGAGGGAGGATACGACTGCACCCCTATGTCACCGACCGGACTTTGGGATGAGCTCTGGTTCGTGCTTATCTGTATCTCATAACCGCTATTGTAGCCACCGCCTCCTGTCTGCGTCAATGTTGCTACCTGGTATGTCTGATTCTGTAGAGCCTGGAGCACGTAAGGCCCGCCAGAGCTAGGCAACAGCATCTGCTTGACATTGCTTTGAGTGCCGAATGTCTGGTTTATGTAAATCTCGCCGAAGACCCTGTTGGTGAATATGTTATAATTAACGAATGGCGGCATTATATTGCCTGCATCCGAAAGGTTTGCATTATAATACGCGCCAGTACCTGCCTGGCGGAGGTATGTAGGGCCGCCCTCGATCCTGCCCGATGTCTTGGATGGCGTTACGTTCTGCTTACCATATGTGAATACCGTGGTCAAAGTAGTTGGGGGATTGTAGCTGCTGACCCCGTAAGTATTTGGGTTGTTAGGTATGAAAGGCCTATTGCTGCATGCATTCGATGGTGGTTGGGGTGGTGCCTGTTGGCAAAGATTATTGACGGTTACAGGCACAGAATAATAGTAGTAATTATATTGGCTTATTTGTTGATAGTAGTAGTTGTAATACGTGAAGCTATTCGGAGAACATGAGCCGACTGGAGATATCTGGCTTTGATGTAGTTGTATGTTATTCCAGCTTTCTTGCAGCGAGTAAGTCGCGTTATATGGTACAAGCACATAACCTGAAATCACGCTGTTGAGCGTTATGGGTTCTACAACTGCAGGCTGGGTCCCAGATTCATTGCACGTGGAAGTTGGGCATTTGCCAGTTATGCCGGGGAATTCACTTGAAGAGCCTTCGCCGTTCGGCAATTGGCCGCCATAGAGGAAATTGGCCGCTTCCGATTGCCCTGAGCTACCTGAACCGGATGATGAGGAGCTAAACGTACTGGTTGCAATCGACAGGAATATAGAGGGGGTGCCCTCGCTCTCTATGAATTTGAACGAACTAGGCACTCCTTCTATAGGGGGGTGCATGCTTGCTATCGCGTTGGCTACTCCACATGTGCTGCCTGCATCAGCTAAAGTGGTGTTCACATAACAGGTATAAGGCGACCCTGAGGCGAATGAAAGCGTTGTGTAGTTCTCAAGATGGGGCTTGAATGCGAGCAGCTCAGTATAAAGCGGCTTGCCAAATGAGTTTAATGTCAAGTTTGATATGAGATAATCGGTTCCGTTGAAATCTGATGACATACTTATTTTATTGATATCCCCTCTCAAGTAGTTATTTATGAGTCCAGATTGATAATTTGGATCATTTGGATTTGGGGTTAGGCTGTATGCAGGAATCTGGGGGCCTATTGGGGGGAATCCGTTATACGTTGCACCTTCCGTTGAAGGCGTGAAATCGCATGATGCAACGCAGTATGTTTCGTAGCCACCTCCCGGAATCGATATGTTAGCTGCAATCGGCCAGCCGTAGGGAACAAAACCAGCGCTTTGAGACCCTCCACCAGCCAACCCCGACGCTGTTGCAGGTGCTGTTTGGCTATTCGTAGTCTCTATGTCATTGTATGGATAGGGGTTTATTGGGATTTCTGCACCATCAGGTTGGAATGCGCGCAGCATTAGTATGCTTGATTGAGGGGCATTATAACAGCCGCCATTTGGGTTGTTGCAAACGGTGAATGACCAGTAATCAAGCACGTATAGCATGCCATCATATTCTGCGATGGCAATTGGAACGTGGTTGCTTACAGTGTCGTTGCATGAGCTCTGGCAGTAGCCAGCATATGCATTTGCTATCTGCTGATTCAAGAAAGGGCCACCATCAGAAAGGTATTTTGAGATGCTCATATTGTTGGACGGGTTTGAATAAGATAGCGATATGTTGCCCTCGTACGGGAATGTCTGGGGGGCCGGGCTACCTCCTCCGCTTATGCTGCCTATGTCATAAACAAGAATGTTGCCAGAGTACGGGCTTGCTACGAATAGGTTTTGCCCGCCCGGGGTGACGGCGAATTCCGATGTTTGCAAATTAGTCCCTTGAGGTACCGGAGCCGGGATAGAGGTGTTTAATGATATGGTGGCGTTTGTAAATCGCTCAGAAATTCCTATCGTGTTGGTATCGATGCTGCCTAATCCAAGTACTTGGCCGAATACGAAAACATCGCCTTTGTCGTCCGTAGCTATCGCCGATGCAGCGAGATTGCCATTGTTTGCGCTGCTGCAAGACTGTTTTATGATACCGCAGAAGAAATTGAACGGGTTGTTGTTGACGCTGGATAGGACTGAGACATTGACTATGTAGAGGTTTTGAGACTGTTCCGCAGTAACGTTTGACCAGTAGTTCTCCCACTCATCACGCCACTGCTGCTCGGTTGAGTTAGGAGGCAACGTGTCAGGTTGTGCATTGGTTATATTGTACTGGCCGAGAGGTATAAACCGTGCAGTATATAGTATCACATTTGCGTTTGAACAATAGGAGAATATGCCACTGATGCATGTCGTGTTAAGTATGTATATGTAGTCATTTGGTGCAGAAGTTATGTAGGCCGGGCTTTTTATTGACCCTCCACCGTACTTGCCTATAGGACCCTGGCTTATCAGGCCACCAACACCAAGACCGGTTTTAGAGATAACATTCAGAGAGGTTAGAGCTGTTATTAGAGTTGGAGATGGATTGCCAAATCCCGTAGGATCCGGATTGACAAACGAAAGGGCGTTTAGTGGATATGCAGCTAACTGACTCTGGCCGCCTGGTGAAGTGGTGTTGGCGAAGAATGCAGATCCAGTGTTCAGCGGATACGGATCTAGTGAATTGAAAGGATTTAGGAAGTTGGTTGGACTATAAAGATCGAATGAAAGATTTAGATATGATATCGTATTTGGCGTTGGTACAGGGGTACTGGAGATGGCTGGCATACTGATATTGTATAGGAAGTAAGGAAGTATTGAAACGTTTTTGTAGATTAACTGAGCTTTCTGAACCTCGCCTTCCTGTACGTTATTTCCATAGCCGCATCCAAGACCGCCTGCGCACCAAACAGTAGTGTAAGCGGAGGTTGGAGATGGACCAGCATAAACTCTTACGCCGCTGGTCTCAGGAGGATTCTGGCCGCTTATCTCTCCATCGCTAGTTATGTAGGTATAGCCCGGGCCGCATAAAGTTGATACGAGGAAATTGTTGTATAACGCGCCAAGACACGCATTTGCATAGAATAATCCTGGATTTGGAGCCTGCTCTTGTGTCCAAGCTCCGTAATTCTGCAGGTTAACAATGAGTTCGCCGGGTTGGGTAGACGTTGGCGTCAAAGATGGTATTGATATGTTGGTATTGTTAAGGCGCACAAGGCTTGCAGTATAGCTAAATGAATATGTATAGTTGCACCACCATTTATATTCTTGCGTGGTCTGTTCACTGGACTGCTGTGACTTCTCACATGCATAAGTAGTTGGATCATTCCCCCCGGTGCTACATGTTGAAGGGTACTCGTAGCTATAGTAGTAATAGCCGTAGCCCGGGCCCGAATCGGAGTAGTTCACAGCTAAGTTGTTCACCCCTGAGTTGTATGTCTTATCAGGATAGCTCTGCTGCTGGGAAAGCTTGTCGCTTTGGTTGTTGTTGACCTGATTGAGATTGGCGAAGGTGGAATGCCATGACCAGATTCCATACTGCGTTTGTGCAGGCTCTGTTTGGTAAATGTAGGACTGGGAATCATAGGCGCTGGCTAGTATGGGCGAGGTGCATGGCAGGGTCTGGCCTGCAACGCAGGTTTCCCCGGAATAGGCTATGTCCTGCACCACTGGTGCAGCTAGGTTATTAGCCACTATAGTAAGAAGTACGACGTTCGCTGGGGAGCTTGATGACCAGAAGGTCGCTGCAGTAAGGTTGAGTGTTGTCTTAAGTTTGTTGTTCGGAGTTAGGCACGCGTCGCCACCTATGTAATTGGTGTCATTGAAATAGCCTGGCGTCCATGTAGTGCTGGGAGGGTTAGGACAGGTTATCAGGTCTATGTTATTCTGGTTATTGTATTTAAGCACGCTGGCTACGACTGGCAGGTTCTGCCCGTTTCCTGTATTAAGATTGCTAGGACTGCCTCCACCTGCACTACCATAAGATGTAGTTATAATTTCTGAGGTGGTCAAACTGCAATTACCATTAGTCTCAGAATAGCCGCCCTTATTGCAATTAAGCTGGGATGTAGTAGTTGTAGCAAATGCGACACTTGAATAGGATAAGAGGATTACGGATGCTACCAGTATTAAACAGACTGAAAGTACGCAATAAAATTTTATCCTGTTTTGCATGTGACTTCCTGTTTAATTTTTTACTGTTTACACCTATAAATATGAATTGTTTATACGCGTTTTAGATTGTGCGGATTACTTGCTCTTCTTAACTTTATTTCTGCTGGGATGCCGGTTTGTTAGGCGATTGCTTTGCTCTCCTTGTAGTGTACAGATAGTAAGCGACTGCCGCTATTATTATAAATGCAATAATTATGATCGACAGCAAATCTGAGCCTGGAGAGTATGTTTGGATTATGGTGGAAGTAGATGTGCTATGCGTCACCACAGTTATGGTTGGTATTGTAGTAGCATTGGTTATTGATGTTGTTGTGTTTGATACATTTGAGATTGAGGTTGTGTTTGACGGTATCGTTGTTGTAATAGAAGTAGAATTAGATGGCCTAGCATAAGTTATGTTAAAGCTATAGACAGAGCTTGTTATCCTGCCTTGTTGCCTGGAAAAGCCGCCAACGCAGAACATTGTTATGTTGTATGCGGTGCAGCTTTCACCAGATACAAATAACGGATAATTTGGTAACTGGCTCCATTGGCTAAGTGATCCGTTATGTTCTATCGTAGCGTAATAAAAGCTGCTTGATGATATATTAGACTTACCCGTAAGGCCCCCGACGCATAGTATCTTGTTATCCGCTGTGGCGCAGCCTTGCGAACTTATTGTTATAGGATAGCTCGTAGCTTGCAACCAACTGCCAAGCGCGCCACTTGATCCTATTTTAGCGTAATAAACGCTATCTGAATTTCCGCTTCGTGAGAGACCACCTATGCAGTAGATGTATGTATCGGATGTCAGGCACTGCTGTGCCCCTATTGCGATAGGGTAATTTGTAGTAGCACTCCAATTGCCAAGGCTCTCGTTGCTTCGTATTTGAGTATAATAAACGGCATTCGTTAGGTTGCTTTTGTATACCGTATTTGATATACGGAAAGGATTTTGTGCTTGATTTATTTGCACAGCAGAATTCGCAACAGTCAGGTTATAACCACCGACGCAATATAAGTAGGTGCCTGTGGCCGCACAGCCTGAAAGAAATGGAGTGAATGGATACTCTTGGCCGAAACCCCAGGCCCCCAACGTGCCTATGTTGTAGGCTTTCCCGATATACGTGGTCTGCTGCGGACCGTAAGCCGGTGGAAGACCGGAGAGATGGTTTGTGGAATTCGTAGAATTTGTTGAATTAGAAGAATAGTTGGCTGGCAGGTGATGGGCATAGCCGCCTACGCACATTATGTAAGAGTTTATCTTGGAATAGGCGCAAGACTGGTAGGATTCGTTTTCAGGGAATCCTGGAAGCGTAAACCATTGATCCAAGGAGCCGTTCTGATTTATTAACGCTGCAGAAGTAAAGTTTGCTGCGCCTCCGCCTATGCAGTAGATGAATCCCTGTATAGCAAAGCAGTTGGGGTAGTAGAGGGGTGGGTTGTTGTCGTAAGTGCTGCTCCAGCTATTCTGATTAATAGACTGAGCAGGCGTGCTTATCGTAACAGCGAATGAGACTAGTAAAAGAGCGGTAAGCGTTAAGCCCAAAGCACGCAAAATATCATCTTTATATTTATTTGTAATTTTTCTATTGTATATTTCTATTTAATATATATAAGATGCTGTGTTGAATGAATCCTAACCCTTAACGTCGAAGTTATTATTGGTACCTTGCCATTAGTCATTGTTAAGGTGACCAAAGTCTTTTGGGAAGAGAAGCTATAAAGACGATAAGGATTGGAAACGGTACAATGAAGAACTGGTAGTCCGGTGGACTTTCTTCCTTTACTTCAGTTTCGTAGAGGACTGGGAGAAGGAACTGGAGTGGACGAATGCGAGAAAAAGAGGCGGACAGTGCCTCTTCCCTGACTCGTTTATGCATTGGTTGGCCGTTTGGCATCAACTGGTCAACTATATTGGTTTGGATGGGATTGCGAGAAAATTTTCGGGTCTTCAACTGATACCATACTACGAAGACTTCTCAACTGCTTGACACAGAATACACGACTACAGGCCTAAGATAAAACTTCCAACGTTAAAAGAGCCGAACATTTAGGGCGATGGTACCGGTATGAGGGCAGGAAATAGTGGGAGATACCTTGAGATAAAGTACGGCAAGAAAGGCCGTGGCAAATACGTCGTAGTTGTAATAACAGTGGAGTTGGACAAAAAGAAACTCCTATGGATAGATGCACATGTAGAAGGTGGAGGGCAGTCCTCTGAACCGGAAACAGTGTTGGAACAAGGCAAAACTTTGGTAGAAAAGGCATGCTCAATAAATCCCTGGCTTCTAACTGGTCAGAGAGCTCATTGTCGCTGCACCTAAATCGTCTGCAGTCCTAACGCAATGATGTGCTTCACATACATCGCGCTACCCATGTACCAGTGGCCAAGTTCTCTCGATACAAAACTTACCTGTTTCATTGCGACAGGTATAATTTTCTTTATTTTCGATATTTTCATATAGATCTACTAGGCGTGGACTGCCGCTGCAAGGCGGCGGCCCCGCTAACATTTATTAGACGTCCATCCTGCAGGAACTTTGTGAACGACCGACTTCCGCCCGTTATTTGTATAGAAGAGAAAAAAGTAGAACCTTTCGGAGTAGTGGAAGTGTCAGGGTTTACAGATTTTCAACGGCCTACCGTATTAAAGCCTATATAACATCAGATTAACTACAGAAGAATGAAAGTATAGTTACATATTATGACTTGCACTAATATTAACAATACTTATACTTAGGTATTCTGTAATAACTAAGCTAATTCTATCTAGATAATTTTGGAGAAGCTTCTGATCTAAAGCTTCTTCATATGGTAGTGTATCACATTGTCTATTTTATAAGAAACGACTCATGTGATTAGCCTTCTTTTGAACTCTTTTATGGAATACACTATCTCCATTATCTTTTCTGGTTCGAGCTTGAAAAGGCGTTCGTTTGCAAAAGGCACGCTGTCTGAGAGCTTGCGTGCCTCTTTTGGGTCTATTGAAAGCGCGCTTCGAGCGTCATTTATAGCGTTCCTTACCTTTTTCTTCTTGTGGCTCATTATGGCCCCTATGATGGACAGCGCATCTGGCTCTATGAGGTGCTGCTTTGGCTTTATGTGGGCTACAATAGAGTTGACATTTGGTACAGGATAGAAATCTTTCAGTGGAACGTCGAGAACGTGCGAGACATTGAACTGCAGGCGGGTTATCACGCTCAGCTTCGAGTAGTCGCGCGTATCAGGCTCTGCGAGCATGTGCTCAACGAACTCCTTCTGCAGGCAGAGGACCGCTTCCGTGCCGTGCTCTGCCAGCCACCCTATAGTCTTGCTGGAAAGGTTGTATGGTATGTTGGAGACCATTATCTCAGGGTTTCCAAGTTCCTTGTAATCGATGTCGAAAAAGTCCGCGTTTATGAGTTTGAGGTTCGGTGCGCTGATGTTCTCGCGCAGCAGCTCGAAAACCTTCCTGTCGCGCTCCACTGCCACTACATTCTTCGAGACGCTGCATAATGCATCGGTAAGTATCCCAAGGCCCGGCCCCATCTCAACCACGCGCTTGCCTTCCGCGTATCTGGCCTCAGCCTTTGCTACCTCAGGGTTGATCAGGAAATGCTGCCCTAGCTTCTTGGATGCCCTTACGGTCATCAGCATCGACTTGTAATCTTCAGTTAGCATCAGTCTAATTGATTGATGCATCTTTAAATATGTTTTTTGACAAGCGTTAAGTATGCAATGCAAAGGCCAGAGCGCCATAGAGTTCCTTACCGTTTACTCGACGGTGTTCCTGATAATAGCGATTGTGCTCGCAGCGCTCTTCATCTACGTCAACGTGCCAATATCTACGATCCCGTCATCATGCAACTTCTACAGCGACTTCATCTGCCAGGATTCTATACTTTCGAGCAACGGCACTGGAGGCACTACTCTCTTCCTGCTCGCTTACGATTCAACTCCGGGCGTATTCAACATAAGCGGTTTCACCTCTACGCTTAACGGCCAGCATAGCACATTCGGCTACTGCGCGCCTAACGTGACCACTTCAGGGGAGCGGCTGTACTGTGTTGCTGAATTCAAGGGCACGCCAAACGTTGGAAGCACTTACAGCGGCACGTTCGGACTGTACGCCAACTTCTGCACTTCAGGTACTGGCAACCTAGTCCCGAACTGCCCGGCGAGCAGCGGCAACTACCTCTATGGTGGGAACGTAAGGCTGCAGGCACAAGGCAATGCAGCGTCGCTGGTCGAATATGCCAACATAAATCTGGATAACATGCAGGGCGCTGCGACACCCCAAAACTTCGATCAGATGATATCGTTTGACGGTTCGTCTGCAGCGGCAAAAGCCAACGAAACGCCTGACCTAGGCAACATAAGGTTCTATTACAGGAGCAACGAGCTGTACAGCTGGTGCGAATCAAACTGCAGCACTTCTTCAACAGGGAACGCGACGTTCTGGGTAAGGATACCGCAAGGCATACCTGCCGACAGGAGCATAAACATAACCATGTACTTCATGCCAGTGGGCACTGATTATAGTGGAGTGTACGCAGGCGAAGCGCCTGAACTTTCATCATCTTACGGCGAGTATGATAACGGTGATGAGGTCTTTGCGCTATATCAGGACTTTGATGGGACATCCACGCCTAGCGGCTGGCTTGAGGATAACGGTGCTGTCCAGAACAACGGGATAACTGTAAGCGGGAGCTCTGGATACGCAGTGACCTCAGCCACTTATGGCCCCTCATCCTCTCGCATATTGGACTTCTACGGCAGAGCTTCAGGATCGGCTTCAGAGTGCGGCGCAGGATTCCAGAACTCTTCGGGCGAATCAGTCGGCGATCAGGGCATGATAACCGGTTACTTGAATCCTGTTTCGACTTCTGATTACGTGACACAGACGCAGAATGCGAGCGGGGCGCAGACACAGGCCAACCTTGCTCTTGCTCTTGGTACCAATGCGATATTCTCTCTCTGGTGGCCATCGGCGAGTGGCGCCAGCGCATCGTACAATTACGCGAATTTGCAGCTGATAAGCGCGAATGTCCCTGCAGGACCACTCTCAATAGGCGTGGTCTCGCAGTCCGGATCTGCAAGCTGCTTCGTGCAATGGCTGAGGCTCAGGACGTATCCGCCTAACGGCGCCATGCCGCAGCAGAAAATAGGCGCGATAAAAAGCGCGACATAGCAAAATCTTATATGCCTTGATTACATAAAGTTAGATGAAATCCTGAAGTATCGATAAACGCCCAAGTAGCTCAGTGGTAGAGCGCGTGCATGGTAAGCACGAGGTCGGGGGTCCAATTCCCTCTTTGGGCTTATCCTATCTTGATATATTGTTGGAAGGCTGTGTAGATGGATGACAGCATTAGAATCGGATTTGCAGGTTTAAAAGATATCAAAGAGCTGTCAGAAATTGAAAAAGCAGCTAATAAAGAGCACTCTTCCTGGATTATAAGGAGGCGATACGAGTTCAGGCAATTGATAGATAAAAAGAGGGTACTCGTAGCCAGGCGAGGAGGGTCTATTGCGGGCTATATAAACTTCAAGAAGCCGACCGGAAAAAAAGAGAAATCCCTTTGGCTGGAGGATATTTACGTCAAAAAGGAGTCCAGGAGGATGCACGTAGCAAAAGCAATGATATACTATCTCATACGGCATTTCGATATAAAGTACGTGGCTCTGCTTACCCCTGACAGGAACATGAAGATTTTCAGGAGGATGGGGTTCAAAAAGCCTATGAACTGGATGAGCCTTGATTTGCGGAAGAAAAAATGACTGCATTCCCAAACGCAGACGCCTTCGAAAAACGCTCATTAGCAGGAGGGCAGGGCTTGTACACAAGCTTTAAAAACGTTCTCCTATAAATCTACTTTGTCAATTAAATCATATTGCAACCAATACGGTGCGATAGATGCAAACGCAGACGCTGAACAGCACATGGCACTTTGTCCTTACAGGCAGCGTTAGCGTTGTTAGCGGAGTAGGATTTACACCGTATTACAGTTTGGCTGCATAAACTACTTTCTTTCAAATTCCTGAGGGTGTTTATGTGGCTCAACTGCTAACTAGTATTGTAAATGCTAAAAGTTCTAAATTCACCGAGCGCGAGCAGCTTATGCTGCTCGAGATAGGCTCGGATGTGATAGACACAGCGTCAAGCTTCGTGAATTACATGAGCGAGGCCTACGGCTTCTCCAAGAGCTCGGTATGGTACGTGCTCAACAGGCTGAAGGAGAAGGGCGTGGTCGACTTCGCCAGCAAGGATGAGATAGGCAAGGGCATGGCGCTCACCAAGGCAGGTCTGGACAGGCTTAGGACCATAGAGCCGCTCAGGAACAACATAATGGACAGGTTCAGTGAGAGATCCATAATCAGGGAAGAATACCGGCCCATACAGCAGTATGCGCAGTCATATGCCATCGAGAGCATGGACCTTTACATCAAGATATGAACGCGCCTGCCTTCCCCTGCAGCTGCCCAATAATTATTAGGCCATTTTAGCCATGGCACCCTCGCTCAACAGGAGCTTGCGCTTCATCCTAGTCCCCCCGGAAGAGTAATTGCCCAGCTTCCCGTCGCTCCTTATGACCCTGTGGCACGGTATCCTTATTGGGAACGGATTCTTCCTCAACGCAGTCCCGACTGCCCGGTAGGATTTAGGCTCGCCCACCAACTCGGCGACCTGTCGATAGGTCATCACCTTGCCCCGCGGTATGCCGGCAACAGCCATCAGGACGGACTTCTGGAAATCTGTAAGACCGGAGCGCTTCAGCAGCGCCTCGGTGGCGTGAATTTTCCTGTCATCCATGTTCATACCTGGGCTAAAAAGTATATTAATCTTTACGCTTCAGCTTTATTTAATCTGGGCTGGTTTTTTATGGTCGAGAAGAAATTGAGCGTATGGCTCGAGGGAAAGATTATAGATAGTGACAAGGCAACTGTGCCTATACTGACGCATTCGCTCCAGTACGGCAGCGGAATCTTCGAGGGCATAAGGGTATACGAAACTAGCAAGGGCGTTGCGATATTCAGGCTCGGGGACCACATAAGGCGTTTCCTGAACAGCGCCAAGGTATACTCGATGAAGCTGAACTACGGCTTCGACGAGATAACTGATGCATGCATCAAGCTTGTAAAAACCAACGGGCTCGCATCCGGATACGTGAGGCCGTTCGCATTCTATCATGACACCAGGATAGGGGTCAGCACTGAGGGCAAGGGCGTCAGCGTCTTCATCGCCGCGCTCCCTTTCGGCGACTACTTCGATGGCAAGCATGAGAAGGGCGTGACCTGCAAGATATCTTCGTGGCACAGGATAAATTCGTCCATACTGCCAGTGGAAGCGAAGGCAAGCGGGAATTACCTGAACTCGATAATATCGAGCAATGAGGCGAGGAGCGTTGGATTCGACGAGGCGATACTCACCTCTGGGGACGGGTATGTGGCCGAAGGGCCTGGCGAGAACATCTTCCTTGTGAAGGACGGGAAGCTCATCACCCCGGGCGCAGGTGCCGACATACTGATGGGGATAACAAGAGATTCGATAATAAAGATTGCAATGAACTCCGGAATCGGGATAGAGGAGCGCGCGGTGCACAGGGAGGAATTGCTGACGGCGGATGAGGTTTTCTTCGCCGGCACTGCAGCAGAGATAACGCATATACGCAGGATAGACAGCGTAATCATAAACGATGGAGTTGCTGGTCCACTGACAAAAATGCTGGCGCAGAAGTACAGCGATGCGGCCCATGGTAAAGACCCGGAGTTCATGAACTGGCTTACTTTTGTTTGAATACTACCTGCATGATGCGGTTTGGCACATCCACGCTGGCGGCACCTGGGTTTGTAGTATGTAAAGCTTGTAGTCGTACGCGGCGCAGTAAGCCGGTATATTAGATAGTATTATCAGCGTTATGAGCACAGCGATTACCAAGTACGCTGCCTTTTTCCCTTTCAGTTTGGCCGATATCTTGTAGATATCTAAAAGAACGTAAGCTGCAAGGAGAACGAGGGGGATTGAGACCAGTATGAAATACCTGTTCACTACGTCTATGAAAGCGTACTGGGATAGCGATTCTGTGCCGAAGAACAGGTATAGGAAAGTGAACCAGAACCCTACCGATGCGTACATCAGCGGCTTTTCCTTCCTCTTGAAGGCCAGATAGGTGCCTATGAAAGCTAAAAACAGTATAAAGCCCAAGGGATAAACCTGGTATATCAGGATTGGACCCATTATCACATCGAGCATCGTGACAAAGTTAAGGAAGAGATTTTCACCTGGATTGTTGGCTATCTGCTGGGAGCTGTACTCGCTCAAAGCGCCGATGTTGCCCCCCGAAAGTATGTAGAACGTGGATGCGTAGACCAATAAACTTAGCGTTAGGCCAACAGCGAATGCGGGAAATGATCTGCGGTCAAAAAGCAGTACCGCTATCGGAAGTCCTAGGCCGAGGCCGAAACCGCCCAATTTAACGAATATTGTAAGCCCGAAGATAAGGCCGCTTGCGAGGAACATCCTTTGCTTGCGCTTATCGTCCCTTATGCCGATGAATATCACGTAGAGCGCTGCACCGTATATTACTCCAAGCAACATGTCAGGCAGCACTCTGGTAGCATAGCTGAACACGAACGGCGCCGTTACTACCAAAAAGCTGGCAAGGAGCCCTGCTTTCCTACCAAAAAGCTTCCGGCCAATAAAGAATGCGATTGCGATTATCATGGCATATTCTATTACGTTTGGCAGAATTGCAGTAACTGGGCTGATACCGAAAGACAGGAATGAGACTGCAACAAGCGATGGCATCAGATAGCCGAATGCGGACGGATGTTCGGTTATGCTGAAATTCCCGAGCATCATCTGCCTTGCATATGAGATGTACTGACCATCGTCAAATGAGTAATACGGACCAGAGTAGAAGTACGCAGCTATTGCGAGGCCGCACAGTATTATCAGTACAAGGATAAGATATGTGCACCGATCGTCAACGCGTGATTTTTCCCATGAAGCCTTGGTATGCCCGGCAGAAGCGCGCATTGAAGTGCACCATCAGTTTTTATCTCAAGCACGTTATGGTCAAAGCAGTGGCAGCGATATGGTAAGTTTGTCTATCTCGCTGCCCAACCACGGCCCTATGCCAAGAGCAGTCTTGGTGCCAGGAGGGAGCTCAGTGAGGCCTGCGTCAGTGACAAGGGCGCAGGGGACCTTCTTGAATTGGAAAGCGTTGTAAAACTTTACCAGGGCCTCCTCGTCGTTGACCTTAAGGACTATCTTTTTCTCACCGCTCCCTAGCCAGCTTGCAGTGATTTTTTTGTCGTTCCTCTCCGCCTCGAAATAGCTCATGAGGGAGGCGTGCGCCACTTGGGCTGCGAGCTTTCCCTTGCCCATCTCAAGGTCCTTCCTAACTATTATTACCTGCTTTATCTCATCAGTAGGCATATTTGTATTTCGCTCCTATATTTTTTATTACTATGTCAATGCGCTGCACGATGCATTATGCAAAATGTAATATTCTTTTCTGAGAATATTGATTGGTGTTAAGTTGCTTGATGCAAAAGTAGTGAAAGCGTTAACCCCTCTGATAAGTAGGTATTACGAGACGGCGGATGCCTTTGCACCTGCGGAGACCGAGAAGCGCGAGTTCGGCTTCGGAGATTACGAGAAGAAGATAGCGTTCAGGCACTACGCTTTCAAGAGCGAGAAGTCGCTCAGGAAGTACATGGTTGACAACGCACCTCCATTTGCTTCTTATTCGACTGCGTTTTACCAGTATCCCGACGCTAGGCCGATGGAGAACAAGAAACTGATTGGAGCTGAGCTAATATTCGACCTTGATTCCACTGACCTGAAGCTGCCATGCCAGCAGGAGCACGGACGAGACTGGATATGCGAAAAGGACCTTAACGCAATAAAAAGGGAGACGACAAGGCTCGTTGAGGACTTCCTGATACCGGACTTCGGCTTCTCCGAGAATGATATAAGAATAAACTTCAGCGGCAACAGAGGGTATCACGTGCATGTAAACAACAGCGATGTCTATGCGCTTGATGGAGATGCAAGGAAGGAAATAAGCGACTACATTTCAGGCACCGGAATTGAGCTCCAGGCGTTCTTTCCTACGCTGGGATTGAAGGGGGCGAAGCTCGAAGGACCGAAGCCTGCTGACAGCGGTTGGGGCGGAAAACTTGCCAGGGCGCTCATAACGACATTGAACGGAGATGAGAATGCGCTGCCTTCCCTGGGAATAGATGAGAGCTTCGCTAGGACGCTCAGTAAGAAAAGAGCTGATATAATATTTGGGATAACTACAGGTAACTGGGATAGGGTCAACATACCGAAGAAGTCTGAGTTCTGGGCTAACGTACTCAAGAGCATAACGATAAAACAGGGCGATTCGATAGACAAGAACGTCACCAAGGACATGCACCATCTCATAAGGATGCCGAACACTCTGCACGGGGACACTGGACTTATAGCGAGGAAGATATCATCAATCTCAGCGCTCGAACGCTTTGATCCGATGAAGGATGCGATAGCATTTAAAGAAGGCTTAATGAATATAAAGACAGGCAGGGTCCAGAAGTTCTTTATGGACGGAATGCAGTTTGGGCCTTATGAAAACGAAAGTGTGGAGGTACCATTGTATGCTGCGTTTTATATGCTGCTCAAGAGGGTAGCGACCCTTTAAGTAATTCTCTGTTCCGCGCGCGAGTGACGCAGGTGGCAGGGCTTTTTGGCACTGAAACAATTAGATGTTTACTCATTACCAAACCATTCGGTAAGGATTTAATGCCTTCTATTGAAAGTAATATATATAGGGCATTTATGACACGGTAATCTCATGGCTGAGAGGGTGCTGGTGCTGGCCGTAGACATAGACAACGACCTCTACACCAAGACAAAGATAACTGGCCCTGTGATAGGCAGGACCGACAACCTTAAGGCAGCCGCAAAGCTCGCTCTCGCCGACCCGCTTGACACTGACTCAAATGCGATGTTCGAGGCGGTCAAGAGATACGACGAGCTCAAGGCGAAGGGATACTCGGTTGCCATAGCAACGATAACCGGAGCTGAGAAAGAGGGCTATGTGGCGGATTCGGAGCTTGCCAGGCAGACGGAACTGATCCTTAACAAGTTCAAAGCCGACGCATGCCTGCTGGTAACTGACGGTGCGAGCGACAACAGAGTAATACCGATACTGAAGAGCAGGATAAAGGTGAACAGCGTAGATGTGGTGAGGATGAAACAGGCGGAGCAGTTTGAGACCACGTATTTCACGCTTCTTGAAAAGCTCAAGGAACCCCATTACGCGAGGATAGTGTTCGGGATACCTGCAGTGCTGTTGCTCCTGTTCGCCATAAGCTACTACCTCAACTTCGGATGGCAGCTGCCCGTCGCGCTTATAGGAGTATACCTTATATTAAAGGGCTTCGGCCTGGAGGAAGGGCTTGTCGAGTCTTTCAGGGGCTTCGGCTTCAGCATAGACAGGCTGAGCTTCGTGTTCTACCTGGGCTCGATACTGTTCTTCGTAATAAGCCTTGTAGTGGCATCCGGAGATTATGCAGTCGCAGTGGCAGCTAAATCAGGATCGCTTGCGATAGTCTCTTACACGCTCGAGGGCTTCATACTGCTGCTCCCGATCTGCCTGCTACTCTACCTGGTAGGTAGGGTGATAGACCTCAACAGGAAGAGGATGAGGTACATGGCCATAGCACAGGGCACATACGTGGGCTATTCGATAACTTCGCTCGTCATGCTGTATCTTGTGGCCGCGTGGTTCATAGGCCAGATATACTTCTGGCAGCTGCTGCTTTACGGCGGTGTTGCGATACTCGCAGGCTACGCGGTCGCAGCATTCAGCAGCGTACTCAGGAAGAGGGCGATGAAACTCTCCCGCATGAAGGACAAGGGTGTCATAAACGAGATAGGCGCTTATATCGGCAGGATATCAGAGGTAGACCAGAAGAGGGGCTTCATATTCGTGAAGACCGAATACGGCAACACTATACGCTACGACATAGATAGGGTGGCGAGCGTTTCCGACAGGGTAATAATAAGATGATGGTACAGTGTCGGTGTTAGGCCGAGGCGGCGCAACAATGGAAAAGAGAAGAAGGTACCGATTGCAAAGCTCAATGGAGTACCTGATGACCTACGGATGGGCAATACTTGTTATAGCAGTTATCATCGCGGTGCTGGTCGGTGTAGGCGTGTTCGGGGCCAACCAGAACACACCAAACGTATGCGTATCCAAGACAGAGTTCACATGCTCCAATCTTAGATACACTAATAACGGCATATCGCTATCCATAGGGCAGGACTCTGGCGAGAATTTTTATTACACTTACGCATTCGTTACCTCAAGCAGCGAGGACATAGGAAGCTCTGGGCTGCCCGTTAACTTTTCGACTTCGAGCACAGCAAACATGGTATATTTGGGGACTCTCACGCCGGGCCAGCTGGCGCAGTTGACATACACGAATGCTTCAGCAGGTGACATAGCCGTATCAAACGTTCCTGTTGGAACACAGTTCAATGGCTACGTCTGGCTTGCGTACTGCCTCAGCTCTACCTGCTCTGCACCAACTAATTATGTACGGGCGGGCACGTTAAGCGCACAAGAAAGCGGAGTGGGCAGCTTCTCGGGGGAGGGTTCCACCACGACTTCTACAAGTACATCGACAACTACGACAAGCACCTCGACAACCTCTTCAACATCGACGTCCACATCTACTACTACATCAACAACGAGCACAATACTGCAATGCTTCAACATGGCTAGCGGCACATGCGGAGGCGACCTCTTTTATACCACAAGCATGTCACTTGCCGGCAACGTGCTTGCTGCAAACAGCATATTCGTGCAGGGCGTCACGCTCGTCACGAATGGATGGTACATGGTAGCTAATACCGTATTCCAGAACACTGGTACAATAGAGACAGGCAACCCAAACAACCAGGGAATTGATTGCTGCACCAATCCTACTGGTTATCCGAATTCTTATGGAGGAAGCGGCGGAGGAGGCACAGGATTAGGAGGTGCGGCGAATGGAGGGACGACTCTCGCACCAGGAGGTAGTAATGCCGGCTGCTGCGGAGGTACAGGAGGGAACGGCGGAACGCCAAGCGCGTCCGGGATAACTGATTCATTTATAGCGAATACTATGGTGTCTGGCGGATTCATAAATTACCTTACGGGAGGCGGGGGCGGTTGGGGCTACGCGTGCTGCGGGGGTGGAAACGGCGGGGATGGGGCTTATGGCATTTACATACAAGGCAATACTGTGATAAATAGCGGGATTATAGAAGCTAACGGAACTTATGGCAGCGGAAATTCCGGAGCAGGAGAAGCAGGAGGTGGGGGAGGGGGAGGAGCAATTTTAATCGCATATGGGAGTGGCGCGGCACCAGGTGGCTCTTATACTTTTGGAGGTGGATTAGGGGGCCCATCATGCTGCGGCTGGCATGGCGGTACTGGAGGCTTCGGCAACGTCATAATGCATCAATATACTAACCCACCGATAGCACCGCCATCACCAACATGAGTTTTATGAAGTTGAAAAATAGACGTAAAGCGGAGAAATAAACGTTAAGCAACGAATTTCTGGAAATGGCTTGTAGAGGAAAATCCACTGTAACTTACATGCAAACGGAGAAGGAAACAGGTCTTTCTAAATCAAATGTCAACTCCTTAACATGAGCCCGATAACCGCATGGAATGACCTCCTCCACGGGCTTCAGCCCGCGGCATTCAGCGTGTCACATCATCAGTTTCTTCTACCCTGAGGTATCCTGCCTTCTGATATGGTTCTTGACTATTGTTTCGTCCCTTGGCCCAAAACTCCCATTGCTGTATCCGGCGCTCCAGAAATTTACGTGTGGATACCTCAACCTATGATTTGGGATATCCATGAACGCTTCGCGCGAAGAAAATCCTTTCAACAATTGGACAGCGAAAGAAACCGACATTGCATTTGGTATGGAAACCTCCATGTGCGTATGGGCATAGACCTCGCCGAAAGACAATTCCTTTATGGTCGTGTTGTACCTCTCCGCGACATCGTAAAATGCACGGCGCAGTGCGCCCATAGTTTTCCGAACAATTTGTACCAGTATTTTGTCACAAAGACAAAGTGCCGCCAGTTGTACTGGTGGCCAACGCCATTGGCCGTTTGGTTTTTATTTGTTGCATTCACTATGCTATTTGTAGACCCATATTTCTGACAGAATTGCAGCGCAAAAATTTATGCGCTGCGCTACCGTTAACAGATATTTTGATAGGAAGTGATAGATGCATTGCTGTGGACAATTCATCCACGACTTAAAAGTCGTGGTATACTTGCCCAATCAAATAATCAAAAGAGTATGTGCAAGATATGATAAACGTATTTGAAGTAGGAAGTTGACAAATAGACGTAAAACGGAGAAATAAACGTTAAGCAACGAATTTCTGGAAATGGCTTGTAGAGGAAAATCCACTGTAACTTCATGCAAGCGGAGAAGGAAACAGGTCTTTCTAAATCAAATGTCAACTCCATAGTATTCGGAGAACAAAAGAAAGGTTTAAATTCATGCCTAATTATAATAATAAAAACATCGTGATGCAGGAGTTGATAGGCCTAGAGATTGAAGTCGTTAACAGCAGCGACATATCTCAGATCGGCACTAGCGGTACGGTAATAGACGAGACAAAAAACACGCTTCTCGTTAAGACTGTGCACGGGACGAAAAGAGTCATCAAAAAGATATCAACATTTAAATTCGTTGCCGGTAAAGATAAGTTCATCGTTGATGGGGAAGAAATAAACTTCAGGCCTCATGAGAGGATAGAGAAGGGGCTGAAGTTTTACAGGAAAAGAGCTTAGGCCTTTTTATCTCATCGCGTTCAGGATGTAAAGTGATTGTTTGGAGTGCACAGACCCTAAATGCCCTATACATGGGGGGCTGAAGACCCGTGGCGCAGAGATAGAGGGAATCGTAGTCAGCGCCAAGGCGAAGAAGACCGCCATAATAGAGCATTCGTACTCGACGTTCCTGAACAAGTACGAGCGTTCGCTCAGAAAGAACTCCAGGGTACCTGCATACAACCCAGAATGCTTGAATGCAGAGGTCGGTGATACAGTAGTGATAGCAGAGACGAGGAAGCTTAGCAAGACGAAATCTTTCGCCGTCACTAAGATAATAAAGAAGCATGAAGGTGCATAATCATGAAGGCTTTAACAACAAGAATTTCGCGATCATTGATCCCGGGAAGCGTGATAACGTGCGCTGACAACAGCGGCGCTAGGACGCTGATGATAATAGGCAAGATAGGCAAGGCAGGGAGGAAAGGTAGGCTCGCAGCATCCGGACTGGGCGATATAGTGATTGCCGCAGTAAAAAGTGGCACGCCGGCCTATGTCAAGAAGAAGGTCAGAGTCATAATTATAAGGCAGAAGCAACCGATAAGGAGGGCCGATGGTCTGCGCGTTAAGTTTGAGGACAATGCAGGCATACTCGTAACAGAAACTAACCTGCCCGTAGGCACTGAGGTAAAGGGCGCCATGGCTAGGGAGATAGTCGAGAGATACATAAAGCTCGCAGGCATAGCCTCGAGAGTAATATGATGTTGGTTCGCATGATAGAAAGCTCACAGCCAAAGAAACAGAGGCATTTCAGGTTCAACGCTGATATGCACCAGAGGCAGCACTTCCTCCATGCGCACATAGACGATGCGCTGAAGAAGAAGCTCGGGATAAAGAGGAACTCCGTACAGATATCAAAGGGTGACACAGTAAAGATAATGAATGGCTCGAAGAGGGGAACCACGGGCAAGGTGACGAGAGTCAACCTCAGGAGCGGCAGGGTGCTTATAGATTCATTGATGAAGAAGAATGCGCGGGGCAAGGAATTCGGGGTCTCTATAAGCGTTAGCAGCCTGTACATAACTGACTTGAAACTTGATGACAAACAGAGGGCAGCTAAGTTGAAGGTCGCTGTTGCGCAAAAGCAGCCTGCGGAGCAGAAGCAACCGAAGGAGACTGCAGCACAGCCGACAACACAAGCACCTGCAGCTGCACAGAACAAGTGATCTGATGGGAAACAAAGGTAACAACAGGCACATAAAGGGTTTGACCACGCCAAAGTACCTTGGCATAGGGAAAAAACAGAACGCTTACGTAATAAAGCCGCGAGCCGGAAGGCATACCTTGGGCAGGAGCATTGCGCTTTCTCTGCTTCTCAGGAAGTTAGGTATGGCTGATACTGCAAAGGATGCGGCCAAGATAATAAAGACAGGAAATGTACTGGTCAACAAGAAGGTCGTCAAGGACGTGAAGTTCCCTATCGGTCTGAGCGATATTATAGAGATACCGGAAGCGAAAAAGTGCATCTCTGTAAGCATAGACGAGAGGGCGCACATAGAGACGAAGGAGAAGGACAGTGCCGAATACGGCTCGCAGCTATTCAAGGTAATAGGCAAGTATAAGACGCACGATAACCAGATAATGCTGAGGCTCCATGATGGAAGCGTGATCAAGGCAGACAAGAAGGTCATGGTGAACGACTCGGTCGCGCTTAACGACAAGGGCGCCATGGGCAAGGTGTTCAGCCTGCAGAACGGCGCCAAGTGCTTCGTGATAAACGGAGTACACGTAGGGACCTCAGGACTTGTGAAGTCGCTCGTCAATGGCACGATACAGACTGAGGCCTCGGTCCTGATAAAGCCAGAGCAGGGAGAGGAGTTCGAGACTCTTGTCAAGAATATAATGATTACCGGCTGATCAAGATGCAAGAAAAAGCGAGCGAAGGAAACCCTATGCGCAGGATATTCATAGATAAGGTAGTTATAAACATAGGTACCGGAAGCGAGCCACAACCGCAGGCAAACGCGAAGAGGCTGCTCGAGATAATATCAGGCGAGAAGCCGGCTGATGAGATATCAAGGAAGAGGAATCCTGCATTCAAGATATCGCAGGGGCAGAAAATAGGTGCATTTGTAACACTTAGGAGACAGAAGGCGATAGACATCGCGAAGAGGCTGCTCGAAGCTGCAGACAACAGAGTCAAGGAGCGCTCTATAACCAACAACTCGCTCAGCTTCGGCATAAACGAGTACATAGATATAAGCGGCGTGAAGTACGACCCGAAGATAGGCATGCTGGGCATGAACGTAAGCGTCTCGTTTAAGAGGCCGGGAATGCGCGTAGGTACGCGAAAGAGGAGGAGGGCTTACGTGCACAAGTCGCACAGCGTGATAAAGCCTGAAGAGATAAAGGATTTCCTGGTAAAACAGTTCAACGTAAACATTGTGTGAGGAGTGGGCAGATGCAAATAAAATTAGATGATAGAGCGAAGGGCAAGGGCACGAGGAAGTGCAGGATTTGCGGCACTAGCCGCGGAGTCGTAAGGTCGCACAAGCTTTACATCTGCAGGCGCTGCTTCAGGGAGGTAGCAAAGAGCATAGGTTTCAAGAAATACGGGTGATTAAATGGTTGACATGCTTTCCGACGCCATAAACGTGATAAAGACCAACGAACGCATAGGCAGGAGGGAGTGCACAGTGCATTCCACGAAATTCATAAAGGCCGTGCTGGGCGTCATGAAGGACAACGGTTACATAAGCGGTTACGATGAGGTGAAGGACGGGAAGTTCCTGAAGCTCAAGGTCTCCCTGTCAAACAGGATAAACAGCATAGGGGTGATAAGGCCTAGATTCGCAGTGGAGAGATCAAGGATAAACGTTTACGAGTCAAGGTACGTCCCGAGCAGGGATTTCGGAATGATAATAATGTCAACGCCAAAAGGGCTCATGACAAGCAAGCAAGCGAAGGAGCAGGGCGTAGGAGGAAGAATGATAGCGTACATGTACTGAGGTGCTTTTCATGGAAGATGAGGTTAAAGTTGATATACCCGAGAAGATAACTGTGGAGATAAAGGAGGACCACGTATCTGTAAAAGGAGCGCTCGGCACCAACACGAGAAAGTTCAACCAGCACCTTATGACGCTCAAGAAGGATTCGAACTCGATAGTGATAGAGCCTGCGCCGGAGAAACATCTCAACGAGAAGGCATCGAATGCAGCCAAGGCTGTCGCAAAGGAGATACGCAATGACATGAAGGGCGTAGAGGAGTACTATGAGATAAAGATGCAGACTGTCTTCGAGCATTTCCCTATAACGGTTGAGATTAAGCCAGGCATTGTCAACATAAAGAACATGCTTGGTGAGAGGGACCTCAGGAAGGCCGCCATAATAGGGACGACCAAGATCGAGACCAAGGAGCAGACATTGAGGATCTACGGCACGAGCCTTGATGACGTCAAGCAGACCGCGCTGAACATAAGGAGCGCGTGCAAGATAAGGCATAGGGACGACCGTACCTTCCAGGACGGAATATATTACGCATTGGAATGATAACATGGCACTCAAGAAAAAAAACCACCCGACTTTTAGCATACCGAATTTCGGGGCAAAGGGGAGGAGTAGGGTAAGCGACAGGTGGCGCAAGCAGCGCGGGATAGACAACAAGAAGCGCACGAAGAAGAATTTCATGGGTGCGGAGCCTACCATAGGCTACGGCAACCCGGAGGAACTCAAGGGAGTCAGGCAGAATGGCAATAGGGCAGTGCTAGTGCATGATGTGAACGAGTTGCAGGAGGTCATAAGCAGTGCCAAGGGCGTTGACATAATCCTAGCGAGCACGCTCTCGGACAGAAAGAAGGCGATATTCACGAAGATAGCGCTTGAGCACAAGATACAGGTAACAAACGGTGTAATGAAATGAGCATAAAGCTTACAAGGAGGCTCGCGGCAGAACTGATGGACAGAGGCGAGACAAGCATAAGGATAAAGCCTGCCTCGCTTGAGGAAGCAGAGAAGGCGATAACGAGGGATGACGTCAGGAGGCTGATAAAGAGCGGCGCAGTGTACGCAATCGCAGGGAAGAAGACGATGAGCTTCCATGCTATGGTAACGCACAAGAAGCGGGAGCAGGGACGCAGGCGCGGACCAGGAAGGCGCAGGGGCACTGCAAAGGCAAGGGGAGGTGTCGACTACAAGAAGATGATAAGGGGCCAGCGCAGGGTGCTCGCGGCGCTCAAGAAGGAGAAGGTTCTTGAGAACGAGAAGTTCAAGGAGTACTACAGGCTCGTTAAGGGAGGGCTTTTCTCAAGCAAGGCGACGCTGCTCAACAGGATAAAGAGCGATGGCATAGCGATACCTGATGAGAAGTTCGAGAAGCTGAGGCATATATGAAAAGTTGGTGTTTATGCATAGATTGATAAGAGAGAGGAGGAAGGCCGCACTCACAAACTACAAGAGGAGGGTTGCTCTATTGAAGGGTGGGCAGCCCAGGGTTGTGGTAAGGAAGACGAACACCGGTCTGATAATGCAGGTCATAACCTACGACCCGAAGGGCGACAAGGTATTGGCGGCTGCGCACTCATTCGAGCTTGGCAAGTTCAACTGGCCGGCGCACAAGAACATGCCGACAGCTTATCTCACAGGATTGCTTCTTGCAAGGAAGGCAAAGTCGATAGCCAAGGACGAGATGGTACTCGATATAGGGCTGTACAAGCCAGTCAAGTCATCGCTAATATTCGCAGCTGCTAAAGGCTCGATTGATGGAGGCCTGAAGATAAAGGCCGATATAAAGGTCGATGAGACCAGGATACGCGGAGAACACATAGCCAAGTACGCGGGCTCGCTCAAGGGAGACGCTCTTAAGAAGCAGTTCTCCACATACACAAGCAAGAACATAGACCTAGCGAACATAGGAAAGCTTTTCGATGATGCTAAGAGCAAAATAATGAATGCGTGATTTATTGCCGATGCGTAAAAATTACCAGCGAAGAGACCGCAGGGATGATGCCCCACAGTTCAACATAGACCAGTGGGAGCCGAGGACCGAGCTCGGGAAGAGGGTCAAGGCCAGGCAGGTCACTTCGATAGAGCAGATATTCAACGAGGGCAGGCACATAACAGAGGCGGGCATAATAGACGCTCTGCTGCCGAACATAAAGAACGAGATAGTGGAGATAGCGAGCGTTCAGAGGATGACGAAGAACAACAGGAAGGCAAAGTACAGGGCCACCGCGATAGTCGGCGATGGAAACGGCCACGTCGGAGTCGGAGCGGCGAAGGACGTAGAGGTCAAGGCGGCGGTGGATTCGGCGATAGAGGTCGCGAAATTCAACATAATACCGATAATGCTGGGCTGCGGATCGTCTCAGTGCAGCTGTGGGACAAAACATAGCCTGCCGCTCATAATGAGGGGCAAGTGCGGAAGCGTTGAAGTAATACTAAAGCCTGCGCCGAGGGGACTTGGGGTAGTTGCCAACAAGCCTGTGAGGAAGATGCTGGAGATGGCCGGAGTTAGGGATCTTTGGAGCTTCTCAAGGGGTAGGACAAGGGTCAAGTACAACTCTCTTATGGCCACGTACAGGGCTCTGCAGAACATAAACTCGATAAAGAACATATCTGCGATAGCCGTAAACTACGCAAGCAAATAAAGCGCCTTTTACTTTTCTTTTTAACCTATAGCAGTAGCTGCTATAGGCTCTAAGCGTTTAAAAAAAAGCCGATTATTCCTTAAGAGAGGGCAACCATTTGTCTGTGAAGCTCCTCCTCCTTGATTTTGACCATGTCCTTGATGGGCTTATGTAACTGCCGTCTAGCATATGCTCTAGCTTCTGCGTGCCGTCCATATTCATGTGGCTAAGGCACAACTGTCTCTGCGTGATCTTTCCTATCTTTACTGCGAGGTTCCAACAGGTCGGCACTGCACATTTGGCAAGCATTATCTCCTTGAGTCTCCGGCTTTCGTCCTTGTTCAGGAAACTTGATTTTCTTGCACCAGCCATAGATTAGTTTTTGAGCATAACGGTATTTATTCGTGTGCGTTTAGGCGCTTTCATTATGTAAAAATTTGTAAATATAAAAGCAGTTAAGTGGAAATCTGGGTGAATGGGAGTATGCATCTGTTTAGCTTGCACTTAAAGTTGACAGGTTGTTCCTGAGCCATCTCCTTGTTTCCTTGTAGTCCGGAAGCACAGATGAAACCTTTAACCAGAACATTTTCGAGTGGTTCCTGAATTTTGTATGCGTAAGCTCGTGGACTATTATGTAATCGAGCATCTTCGGATCCGCCAGTAGCATCCTGAAATTTATCATTATTGAATTGTCCGGACCACATGAGCCCATTACTTTGAGCGCATCCCGTATGATGACTCTTGGAACGGTACTGTTGAAGTAAATCTGGTTAAAGTTTTCTATCCGCTCGACAAGATCCTTATGCACAGCTTCTGATATCAAGTTTATCGCAAGCCTTGCAGCTTTTTCATCTGCTTTTTCTCCGTCGTATTTCATGGGCAGCATGATTTTTACAGTGCTATCCTCCAAGAAATATGTTATCTTCTTTGCAGTTTGCGATGTATCGATTTCGATTGTGAAGCTCCTGCCCAATACTCGTATTGACTGACCGTTTCGGAATGTGAGGTGATTTATTTGAGCGTAACGATTTGGATTCTTCTCTATCGAACGCTTGATCCTTTTGTAAAGGAGACCTGTTACAGTGCGGGACCTGATCGGTCCCATGTGCAATGGAAGCTCTATTACTATATGACCTGATTTGAATCTAGCGTAGGCGTTCTTTATCCTACGCCTTTCGACCTTTATCCCGAACTGTTTGCCTAGAATCTCTATAGGCGCAAACTCCTCCATTGAAGCATCCGTTTTCATCATGAAGCAGCATGAATAAAGCACTTTTGATTGATTAGTGACCTGATATGCGCTTACATGGCTTACTCTTGCGAAAAGGTTAAATCCCTTTGTTTCAAAATGCTTATGCTATTCATTCATTTTCTTATGAATGCATTTGTGGTAGGATGAGTCAGGACAATCAGGAACTGGTTTTGCCGGGGGAGAGGCTCGCGACTGAGGAGGAGTTTGCCTCATCGGCGAATACTTACATAGAAAACGGGCAGATTTACTCTGCAATAGCAGGTAAGGTCAGCATAGCAGACGGCAAGATAAGCGTACACAATCAGAAGAAGGAGATAAAGAAGCTAAGGAGGAACATGCTTGTGCTTGGCACAGTTACGGACGACATGCGTGCAGTGCTTTTCGTGAAGCTTGATAACGTAGTTGCTGGAGGCAAGGAATACATGGCATTGAAGGACGGAAAGATCCTGCTGCCGAAGGAGAGACATGGTGACAGGGGCGGTAGGGGAGGCTTCAGGGGCGGCGACAGGAGGCCACAGATGCATCAAATGCCGCAGCAGACGCCAAAGCCGTGCGGCGTGGGTGATGTCATACTTGCGAGGGTGCTTGGGGAGGAGGATGACACCTATGCGCTCAAGTTGGACGAGCCGGAGACAGGGGTCGTTTATGCTATATGTGAAATATGCGGCGGAGAATTGGAAGAGAGCCACGACAGGAATGGTTTTGTATGCAAGAGCTGCAAGCATGTCGAGTACAGGAAGGTCAGCAGCCTCTACAAGAAACCTGACGAGATAGAACGTATACTTACTCATATTGAAGTGGGAAGATGAAAGTCAACGTAATAAAGAACGAATCTAAGGAGCTGGTGCTTGAATTTGAGACGAGCGATTTCTCCATACCGGACCTTATAGCCGGTGAGTTGCTAAAGAACGAGGATGTCGAGTTCGCTGGCGTTGCAAAGGACCATCCCGAGACTGGCAAGCCTACGCTGAATATAAAAACTGGGAAGAGGAAGGCGCAGGACACCCTTGAGAAGGCGCTCGATGACCTAGACGGCGAATTTGAGGACCTTAAGGCCCAGCTGTCCAAGGCAAAATGACTCATTCTGGGCTTAAAAGCGGAGCGAGGATATTGGCGTTAGCGTCCGGGCCGCTAAACAGAAATAGAAGCAAAACGCTACTGGTTGGAGTTGTAGGCAGGGATAGCATCATAGAGGGCGTCCTCTCATCGTGGGTAGGCATTGACGGGGAAGATGGATTGCGCAGCATAGAGGCGATGCTGAAAAAATCTAGATTCAATGACGGGGTGCGATTGATTTCGCTCAACGGCATAGCAATAGCTGGGCTTAACATCGTAGCCCCAAAAAAGCTGGAGAAGGATTTGAATGTCAAGGTAGCGCTCATTACGCGGAACAGACCTAACAGAAGCAGGCTTATAGCGGCGCTCCGATCATTTTCAGAGAGGGAAGGTGTAAATTTCGATGATAGGATACGCGTAGTAGAGAGGGATACATTGAAGGCAAAATTGATAAATGGGCTGTATGTACAGGCTGATGAAACTGTCATGGCAAAAAATGATATGCTTAAATCGGCTTACACTCTGCTCCGCATTGCGCACCTCATCGCTAGCGGCATCAGCAGGGGCGAATCCAGTGGCAGGGTATGATCAATACGCACTAAAAACGTCAGGAAACTGTGTTTGATGGCACTTTTTTTTACCAGAGGCGAGCCAATAAAGTATATATATGTTAATGTAAGAACTCTTAATTACCTTTTTTGTTGTCTTTGTTGTTTAGTTAGAGTTTTAAGTGAAAATTCCTGCTTGGAATTGGATGTAGTCTTGAGGCATGCATAGAGGAAAATCGCACAATTGCTTAAAAAAATCATACGACTGTGACTCCAGTCGATGCTGCTGGAGGACACTGCTATCAGATTTCGACAGCCATGCAAGTTAGCTCAACGGCTTCGTTGGGCGGCGTACGGCTCAGTAACACGTAGTCAATCTACCGTAAAGAGGCGGATACCCTCGGGAAACTGAGGTTAATACACCATAGGATAGGACATCTGGAAGGAGTTCTAACTTAAAGGTGCGCGAATTGCAGCGTAACTGCTTTACGATGAGACTGCGGCGGATCAGGCAGATGGCGGGGTAATGGCCCACCATACCGATAACCCGTAGGGGCTGTGAGAGCAGAAGCCCCGAGAAGGGCACTGAGACAAGGGCCCTAGCGCTACGGCGTGCAGCAGGCGCGCAAACTCCACAATGCGCATACGCGTGATGGGGGGAATCTGAGCGGTTCACTTCGGTGAACCTTTTGCCAAGTCCAGTCAGCTTGGCGAATAAGTGCTGGGCAAGACCGGTGGCAGCCGCCACGGTAATACCGGCAGCACAAGTGGTGTCCACGATTATTTGGCTTAAAGCGCTCGTAGCTGGCCGATACCGTCTCATGTGAAATATTGGCGCTCAACGTCAATGCGTGCATGAGATACCTATTGGCTAGGGAGTGGGTGAGGTAAGGGGTACTCATTGGGGAGGGGTAAAATCCTGTAATCCTATGAGGACCAACGGTGGCGAAGGCGCCTTACCAGAACACATCCGACAGTGAGGAGCTAAGGCTAGGAGAACAAATCGGATTAGATACCCGAGTAGCCCTAGCAGTAAATTATGTAGACTCTGGTGTTGCAAATGTCTAGAACGTTTGCAGTACCGTAGCGAAAGTGTTAAGTCTACCGCCTGGGGAGTACGGCCGCAAGGTTGAAACTTAAAGCAATTGGCGGGGGAGCACCACAAGGGGTGGATGCTGCGGTTTAATTGAATTCAACGTCGGAAACATTACCAGGAGCGACGGCAGGATGAAGGCCAGACTAAAGATCTTGCCTGACGAGCCGAGAGGTAGTACATGGCGATCGTCAGCTCGTGGTGTGAACTGTCCGGTTAAGTCCGGTAACGAGCGAGACCTTCGCTAATAGTTGCAACTTGGTTAGAGATAACCAGGGCACTCTATTAGGACCGCCTCTGTTTAAAGAGGAGGAAGGAGAGGGCAACGGTACGTCAGTATGCTCTGAATCTCCTGGGCTACACGCGGCATACAAAGGTTGGCACAATGAGATGCAATACCGAAAGGTAGAGCCAATCCCCTAAAACCAACCTAGGTTCGGATTGAGGGTTGAAACTCACCCTCATGAAGCTGGAATCCCTAGTAATCGCTTGTCATTATCGAGCGGTGAATCTGTCCCTGCTCCTTGCACACACCGCCTGCCAAGTCACCCAAGTGGGGTCCTAGTGAGGCAGTGCCTTCGGGCACTTTCGAGTTAGGGTTCCGTGAGGAGGGCTAAGGCATAACAAGGTATCTGTAGGGGAACCTGCAGATAGATCACCTCGAATATTTTAGTGTGCAGAGTCTATGCGATTTTCCTTGCATAAAGCCTCAAGACTACGTCCTTTTTCATCGATTTGATGCATTGATAGCGCATCATTTTCCTTGCAGCATGCTTATCCATGTATATATGAAATCGGTCAGCTGATTCTGTGTAGCGTTACCGTATAAGAATATCTCAAATGTATATTTTGATATTTGCCAAATCACATAACTTTTGGTTTCAAAAACTCCTCCTTGCCATACAATATATCCTGCCATCTCTATTGCCATAGTTTGCTTGAATGCCACCCAATATTTTACTATTTTGGGCCTGTAGAAATCCTCTCATAGAATTTTCGTCGATACATGGCTAGGTATGAAAAAGCGCAGAAAATATGTCGTCGAGACAGTAACGCATTACAAAATCCATAGCAGAAAGCCCACGCACTTCAGTCGTGGGATGAATGCGAATGCATATAAGTGTTGTTGGTGAAAGAATGATGTTGGTCTCGCATATGTCTGAAATACGTCCTGAAAAGG
>JAJYYB010000006.1 GCA_021801355.1 Microcaldota archaeon
ATGGCACTGGACATCAGGGCAGAATGGGAAGGTTCATGTGATTGCAACCGAAGCCTCGGGCTTCAGCCAGAGGTAGTTTACCCTTCCTTTATCTCAAGCTTTGACGCATCTGCCTTAAATCCCGCGCCCAAGTGTGCGCCGCTGCAGAATGGCTTCTTGGTTGAATGGCCGCATCTGCACAGGGCATAATCGACCTCGCCATTCCTCTTAACAAGCAGTGGTCCATCTTTGGTGAACTCTAATTCTATATTTGCCATGGTCTCACACAAAGGTTTATGCATAATGATATTAAATACCTTCAGTTTATCTCAGCCAGGTTATTGATTACAGCAGTGCCTGAAAAGACCATCGCCAGAAGCGCAAGATGCGCCACAGGTGTATCTCCGACAAGAAATATTTAAATAACTTCAAATTCACGGTTAAATCGGATTATGGCTGGTCATGACTATACGATTACGATTCTGGTAGACAAAAGCCCAAAAGAGGTATTTGAGTCAGTAAATGATGTCCGTGGGTGGTGGTCAGGCGAAATCACTGGCAAGACGGACAGGCTTGGTTCCGTGTGGGAGTACCGCTACAAGGATATGCATCGTTCAAAACAAAGGATAACTGAGTTTGTTCCAGACAAAAGAGTGGTCTGGCATGTAGTGGACAGCTATCTTAGTTTCATAAAAGACAAAGGAGAATGGAACGGCACAGATATTGTATTTGATATAACTAAGAAGGGCAACAAAACCGAACTTCGCTTCACACATGTGGGCTTAGCTCCAAAAATCGAATGCTACGGTGCCTGTACCGATGCATGGAGTTTTTATATAAAAACCAGTTTGCGCAACCTTATTATGAAGGGCAAAGGACAGCCAAATCCTAAAGAAAAGAAGAAAAAGTGAGCGGAGGGGACCTACCTAAAGCGCATTGCGGCGAGCAGGATGATAAGTTTTATACGGCATTCCGATCACGTATCTTTAAATATTGTACGAGTTATAGCTTTCGTGGAAATCATGCCGGATACAATTTGCCAGACTTTCTGAGCGACTTTTACACTCTTGGTTCTATTACATCATTTTCCTTACCTGAACACTGCTCAACTTCCAGGCATCACGGATAGCTGTAGCCGCTGGCCGTGGTAGGAGCAATTGATGTCTTTGGTGCATTGACAGTAGTCGCAACTGCTGTGGTAGTTGCCTGAGCAGGACCTATGGTAAAGATCCACATGATCGGCTTGTAGAACTGCGTGTTAGTCATTGTGCCAGTCGTTGCATTGTATGACCAGGCATTCTCCACCAGGTAGTTGCCGCCGATGTATGTGCCGGTGGATGAATTGAATATGCCTCCAACATAAGCCCAGCTGCGCCATGTGCTTGGATAGTGCGTTACTGTAGTAAGGTGTACCGGCGCTCTGGTTGCGTTTACAAATGATATCGCTGGATTAATCTCACCGTTGACTTCGAAAGCAAAACCATAGGCAGGAGTCTGATTCGTGTATCCTGCAGGGCTAGTCATGTTCGCTATTGTGAAAGTTGCAAGTGTAAAGTTGTATGACTGTAGGGTATTGTTGTTCACCATTGCGTATGTTCCTGCAGGTAAGCTTACGGTTATGTTAACACCGCCAGGCGCTGTAACAGTGGCAGTGGCTTTCCTACTTGCGTTTACGGATACAGAACTGCTGCTGAATTTTGTCAGGGTAGGTATCGCGCTCTGATGTATGGCCGCAACAGCCGCGGTAGTGACCATGCTCGTTGTTGCAGACGTTGATGCTGTTGTGGCTGATGGGATTGGCGGTCTTGATAAGTAGTATGCGATAGCTATCAAGATTACAATTATCACAATTACTCCTATTGCGGTTCCTGCCTTTGGCATAGCAATCCTTAGTTATATAGAACGGAATGTTTTTATGCGTTTGGCATTGTCTGTGATTTAGGAACTTGACATTTGAACTCAACAGGCCTGTTTTTATTTCATATCAATGGAGACTCCAAGATATTTTCGTCATCAAGGCGTTTTCATGATTTCGTTATTCAACATACCTATATTCGCTTTATGACTATTTGTCAAGTCCCTACTGTGATTATCTGAAGCACATCTCCCGAAGCATAAGATGCTCGTCAGGCACATCTCCGACAAGGAGGTTTTTATCTTTTTCAGGCCAATATCGATAGGTGTTAGAATGGTGGATTCAAATACGACAAAGGAACTACTTGACAAATATTACGATCGTCTTCCTAAGAAAGGAGATTGGGGTTCTCTTTTATCTGATGACTTCTTGCTGACTGGAACTGTGGTTAAAGAGAGTAAAGGTCGGGAAGCTTATATGAACAACAATTTCTTCAGGTGCGTATTGGGCTTGAGGGTTAAAAGTATGATAATAGACGGCGACAGTGCCTGTGTCATAGTGAACTACGACTTGATGTCGCCAAAAGGAAACAGGTTTAATGCAGATGTAGCCGAAGTCTGGAAAGCCAGAGAAGGCAAGTTAGTCTCTATAGCAATATACTTTGACACTGCATACTTCCAGAAGTCGATGTCCTAAGCGAGGTCGTACCTGAAGCGCATCGCCCGAAGCACAAGATGTGCGTAAGGCACATCTCCGGTAGGTATATAAATAAAAACTTGCAAGCGAGTATTGGCGGGCATATGGAAAGTTCAGAGAAGGACCTTATCGCAAAAGTGCAAATTGAGATTAATGCGTCTACAGAGAGAGTTTGGGACGCTCTAATTGACCCAAAAGCAATCAAACAGTACATGCTTGGCGCCGATGCAGTATCAGAATGGAAGGAGGGCAGCCTCATCATATGGAGAGGAGAATGGAACGGCAGAAAATATGAGGATAAAGGAAAGATACTAAAGCTCGTTCCTAGAAGCCTCATTAGATACAGCCATTTCAGCCCACTAGCGGGATTACCTGATGCACCTGAAAATTACCATATAGTCACTGTGGAATTGACCGGCAGAGGATCACACACCTTAGTGTCTCTGTCCCAAACAAATAACCATACGCAAGAGGCACTGCAGCACAATGAGCAAGGATGGAAAATGATGCTTGATGGGCTTAAGAAGTATCTGGAGCAGAAGTAGCCCATGAAGCGCATCGCCCGAAGCAGGGATCGAACCTGCGACCTATTGATTAACAGTCAATCGCTCTACCACTGAGCTATTCGGGCTTGAAGAAGTCAAATGACCTGGCAAGATTTATTACCCTTACATAAATAAAAGTGTTTCCTATCAGCCTGTCAGTCTCCTGGACTATGTCATTCGTATAATCGTAACTGTAGAAGCAACATGCTCTACCGCGCGGGGTTTCGGAGTATGACAGGATGTCGACAGAATCATCCGAAAGCAGGTCGAACGAACCTATGAAACTTGTCCGTTTGTAATCGAACGCGTATACCCTGCCTATGCTCTCTTCCTGTAGCGACCTATTTACCATGCCCTTTATTATCGATTTGTAATCGCTAACGTGTGCGTTGATCACTTTTCTGGCGGCGCCGTGCGCATCCCCATCGAATAATTTTGGGGAGAGTTCTATTATCGGCATGTTATAACTTTGAGGGTCGTGGGATGGGCTGTTGGCAAGATCGAAGCTTTCCTTGATGTAGGGTGAGCCAGGATAGTACCTCCCGAAGTTGCCTGGACTTGCAAATGGATAGTAGTAGAGCAGGCGGCTGCCGCCTATGGTTTCGCCGAACGAGAGAACGTTGTAGCGGCCGGACCGAGTGAAAGCGCATAGGTTGTTTTGGATATTCGACTCGAAGGTGAACGCGTGCCTGCCTAAATCGGTAGGGGAGGAAAGTTCCACGAGCGAGCCGAGCCGCGCTTTTGGGCCTTTCTGCATTTGCATCACACTGCGAGGCTACTTGAAGATAAGGCTGATCAGGTACATTATGGCATATGCCGGCTCGTATATTATCGGGAACGCCACTGCACCCTGGCCTATTGCACTGTAATCGTTGAGGACAGATGCGTTCACAACCAATGTAACGTTGGTCTGCTTGTAGACGAGCGGGCTGCGGGCGGACTCGACGTGAAGGGAGACGGGCCATGTGCCAGGGGTGTCCTCGTATACAGGATATGAGAAGTTTTCGCTTGTGTGATGCAGGGCTATCACGGTCGCGGTTACGTTGTTGAATGCAGGCAGGCCGGAAGCCGTTATCGTGAACGGATTGTCGGACACGCCGGTGTTATTTATCGTCACATGTATGACGGCCGGTTCGCCTGGACCCGCAATTATCTGTGATGGATACGCTGACAGCTTGAAAACGTTAGGCGTAACGTTTACATGCGCCAATATCGTCAGGTTGCCCAATTTTGAGTAGTTGCCTATGTTTACAGCCGTCAATGTGAAGTTATATGTGCCGTTCCTGCTGCTAGAAGACGAAGTTATCTCGACTGATAGATTAGCCGTATAAAGCGCTGAGTTCTCAGCGGCCCAACCATTTGGCAGGCCTGAAGCCATGAATTCATTCCAGCCCAAGGTGTTTATTGCGCCAGTGGCGTTGGTGGTAGCCGCAGAGATTGTTACATAAAAGGTCTGGCCTGGCCCGACATCGCCCAGGAATAGCTGAGCCCCGTTGTAGAGCGTGGCATTGGACGGATTGACTACGTGCACGTACATTGAATTTGACAGGGGGGCCAAAGCCAGCGCTACGGCAAAAAACAGCGCCGCCTTTGATATTGGGTTAGACAATATTACCACTGCTATATTTTAGTCTACGATTCCGCTTAAATACCTAACGCTCAGCGTTGCTGCTGACTTTTCTTATGAGCCCGGCTAGCTCCTTCGCGTTTTTAACAAGCGTCCTTCGCTCACCTGCGTTTGATATTATGAAGTCGGCATCCGCCATCGCCCCGCGCACGCCGTACCTGAACTCCTTCTTTTCCCTCCACAGGAAATCCTTATAGGAATCGAAGTCGTCGCTCCTTCCCCTTTGCACCATCCTCCTATATCTTACGCGGGGCGGGGCGGTTATCGCTATGACGTACATGGTGCCCTTCAGGTGCTTCTTGAAATAATCAAGCTCCTTCCGGCTTCTTATCCCCACCACGGCTATGTCCCCCTTGCGCCTGTGGATCTCCGACACTGTAAGCTTCGCCACTGCCATGCTACCGTGCTGCTCCCTGAGTTGGAGCGCGAAGTTCCTCAGCGTGTGGTTGTCTATCGTGATGCCCTTTTCTTTCATCATGTTCCTTACTATCTGGCCCATTTCTATAGAAGCGAAACCGTTCCTGTGCAACATTGAAGCGAGCGAGGATTTGCCGCTTCCGGGCATCCCAGTCAAACATAACACGATCATTTTACCACTCAAGTATATTTTGTATTGAAAGTCGCGACCACCTGCACAGTATGCACTGAGCGCGGCAAGCCGGCGTATGTGTAGTTTATCCATACTAACCCGTTGAACTGGTCACCGAGGTTCCCGGTAGCCCGGCCTGATGCATCGTAGCAGTATGCTGAGAACGCCCCTGAAGAGTCGCTCGCTATGACGAGGCCGTTGGCCAGCGCATTGCTAGGATAGTATGCACCGGTTATTATAGGGTTGTAAGGTAGCACATCTACATTGCCGTATGCCGGCATGCTGCCAGATGTATTGGCCGACGAGGAGCATCCTACGCCTGTTATGTTTATCTGACCGTTCGTGTTCTGGGACAGCACGACCGTGAGATTGCCTGACGTGCTGAGCGATGCCGCATCGCAGATGAAAGATGACGATGGGGACGCGCAACTTATCGGTGCGAGCCTGTTATTGAAAAGGCCCACCCTGAATATAACGTAAAGCGAGAGCGTTATTATGAGTATTGCTATACCGTATGATAGCATGAAGTCTAAGGCCACTTGGCCCCTCATCCCGCCGGCGCGCTTCTTTTCCATGCAACACTTCTTATAATTCTTTACAGGGTTTCAGCCCTTCCGGCCGACCTGCAGCCTTACCCCTGTCGGGTCCCTTGTTATCTTTATATCAAGGTTCTGGTCACTGAACAACTTCTCAAGCTCCTCGTACGTATAGGAGCCGAGATTCGTGGCGGGCACCCCCTTGTCCTTGAGTATCGCGTCCCTCCGCTCCTTCAGCTTCTCCTTCTCGGACTGGGCGAACCTTATGGAAAGCTTTGGTATTTCCTTGTTGGAATCGAAGAGGTTCTCTATGTCGCTCAGGTTTATGCTCTTGAAGCCTGCGTCCTGCAGTATGAACGGCATTACGGCGTCGAACTCGCCGCTGACCTCCTTCACCAGATTTTCTACGTTCTCCTTCATCCCAGCTATTACGAACTCGGTGTTGTTCAGGAAGCCTACGAAGGCGCCCTTGGTCTTTGTCCTTATTATGTCCTGCAGCAGCTGCGACACCAGGCGGAGTATGACCATAGCGGACTGGTTGCCGAACCTCCTGGCGTATACGCCCAGGTTATCTATGCTCAGCGTGCCTATCACGTACTCGCCGTTCTCCTTTATGGAGCGCTCTATCTCCTTGGATATGCGCTCCTCGTCAGGCAGGTCTATGAGCGCATCGAAGCGCTTGCCCTTCTTCCTGAGGAATATCGTGACCAGGGTGCGTATCTCGCCTGGGTCGAAAGGCTTCCTTACGTAGTAGTCCGCTCCGTACTCCAGGCCCTTGAACCTGTTGCTCGTAGGGTCCATGGCGCTTACCAGTATGACTATCGTGTTGCTCAGCTCCGGGTCGCTCTTTATAGTCTGACATATGTCAAGGCCGTTCTTGTTAGGCAGCATCAGATCAAGCACTACTAGATCAGGCCTGTTCTTCCTTATGAACGACATCGCCTCGCCTCCGTCGTATATCTGGCTGACCTCGAAGCCTTTGCCTATCGTTATGGCCATCAGCTTGCTTATGCTCTTGTCATCCTCAACTATGAGCACCTTGTTTATCTGGGATCCCTCGTCGAGGATGTAGTAGGTCATTATGCCGCCGCTGCTCCTTGAGGCTATGCGCTTGCTGGCCTCTAGCTGCATGATGGCCTCCTTCAACGCGCTCTCCGGTATGCCGCGGCTGAAAGCTATCTCGCTTAGGTCGTTATAGGTGGTCTGCTGGCGTTCGTTTATTATGAAAAGTAGGTCGTTTGTAAAATCATGCTCTCCCGGCATCGTAGTCACCCATACGTTATAGACAAAAAGGCTAATATTCCTTACCATTTCTGCTTTCGAAAAACTTCCGGGGGATAACGCTATAGGCTGCCCTGATGCCCGGTTGTAGCATTGTCCGCATGTTTGGGGCCGTATGCCCTGCCTGCGATAGTATTAAAAGATTTATCAAAAAATGCATATCGGTTCGATGGCCATTGATAAAAATGCACAGAAGGAGGAGCCGACCGGGCCCGCCCCGGCAAAGAAGGCTAAGAATGGTAGCCATCTGCCTGCCATAATCATACTGGTTATAATAGTGCTTGCCGTCGTGTATTTCGCCTTAGGCTACCTGAATTCTGCTCAGACAGTTACTATAACAGGCACCACAGCTTTGACGATCAGTGCTGCGCCGCAGATCATGGTCCTGAACGGCACCTCGTACATGATATCGCTAGATTCATACAACGCCACCGAAAAGACCGCACACGTATACCTCAATGCACTGCCGCCCTTCATCAACCCAGAGTATAATATAACGCTGGTCCAGGGCGTGCCGGTTAGGGTGAATGCCGGCACCTCTGATTATGCCACAATGCTCATCGTGCTTTCCAACGCCTCAAGCGGATCTGCGAAGGTGGATATATCACAGATACCTCTAGAACTTCAAGAAAGGCCTAACTCCACTTACATAGCTTTGGTAAACACTTCGCTTTCGGCTTACGGGCAACCGCCCTCCAAGGCCGCCAACAAGACGACGACTTCAATCGCAACCACGGCCCCGGCCACAACAACCAAGACGACCACCGTGGCGACTACAACCACCATAAACCAGAGCGCTAACGAGACTCAGGAGGTAATAGCCGCACTGGAAAAGGGCCTCTATTACCCTATAATGCTGAACTACTCTAAGGTATACGCAAATTCGGTTAATTGTACGCCAACGCTGTACAATGCAGTATACAAGAGCTATTACAACAAGACCGCATCGGGCGTATCTGATTATGCGAACTCGAGCGCAATAACGCCGTATGCGCTTAATTACACGGTTTCCAACTATGCCAGTGGCTATTCGACGGTCACGTACAGCACTACGTCACATTCCGCGGCCACGACCGGGGTCGCGCTGACCGTAAACATAAGCAGGAGCTCCGGCCTCATAGTAGCGGAGCAGCTGCCGCTGAACGGCGTCTATGGAGGATCGAATGCGACGCAGCTTAATTCTGGCCTCAAAAAGATAGCCCTCATAGGCGGCGCATGCGGAGTAGACGTGTTTTCCGCAGCCTGAGAGGGGGCATCCCCGAATAAAAAAGGCCGCAGGGCTTCCAAATGGCGCAGCGTCAGATCTGCGATAACACCGATTGATAGACCGAGAGCATGAAAAGCGCTATTATTATCGCATGGCTGGCCACGCAGTAAATGCAGACCGCTCTGAGCCTCACTTGTATGCCGATAAGCCAAGCCACAAGCAAAAGCCCTGCAGAGTTGTAGAAGACGAGCGGCAGGGCTGCTATAGGATAGTGATAGAGCAGCGCGCCCACAAGAAAGAAAGCCGCGCCGCAGATTGCGGTCGGCACGCCAAAAATCGCGGGATTCACACCCAGTACGCTCTTGCAGTCGACGATGCGGCCTTTTGGGCAGTAGAGCTTTACAATGCCGATCCTATACAGCACTATGTATAACGAGATCGACAGCCCGGCGAGCGACAGCACGATGTACACCGGG
>JAJYYB010000016.1 GCA_021801355.1 Microcaldota archaeon
CCTCCACCAGGCGTTAGCCTAGCTTCATCCTGGTCACGCGTAGCTCACAACGGCTTCGGGTCGCATAAAAGTGACTTGGGCATTTTCATACCTTGCTCCTCGCATGCTGCGAGCTCTCGCTTTCGCTACGGCTTTCGCCTCGCCACTCACTATGCACTCCCTGGCTCTTGCTTCAAGAAGAATGACAAAACACTGTTCCAGACGCCTCGCCCATGCGTTTCCACATGGAGCTTCGGCGACCTTCATTCCTTTCGTGCCTTGCCTTCGTGTCACCACCTAGTTTCAGATCTGTTTCAATCCCACGCGTGTGGGTTCTTTTCAGCTTTCGCTCACGCTACTTGTTCGCTATCGGTCTGTAGTCAATATTTAGGGTTGGGGTTTAATGCCCCCGTCTTCATGCCGTGTACTCAGACGACATTACTCGCTTGTAGCTATGCCCATTGCACTTAGCTTACGAGGCTGTCACTCTCTATGGCAGCTCTTTCCAGAGCCTTCAGCTCATGTTCTGGGTCAAACGCTACGCCACATCTCCACGCCTTTTGCAAGGCAGGATTCGGTGCGCCCTGTGCGGCTTTCATTCGCATTACTTGCCGCATCGATTTTCTTTCTTCTCCTGCGGGTACTAAGATATTTCAGTTCCCCGCGTGCGCATGCGTATTGCTACGCACTATTCGGTGATCCCGGGTTCAAAGCCTGACTTGCGGCTACCCCGGGCTTATCGCAGCTTGCCGCGACCTTCTTCGCTACTACAGCCAAGCCATCCTCTAGGTGGTTTTATTTATAATGACAAAAGTCTATTCTCCTCAAATCAATCGCACAAACGCACGATCTCACAAGCAGCATTGATTACGCCCTCTAGGTTAAGCATTTTTCATCAAGCGAAAGAGCTTTCAAAATACGGTGTGCCTATAGAAGCTCGTGCTGCATAAATTGCACCGAAGGAAGTATTTGATTATAAAGGTTTATATAGGTTCTGTGCTGCCGTTAGTAGAAAAAGTGAAGCTTTCAGGGCAAATTCCGGAGTTCAAGCGGTCCTGAGCTGCTGCAGCTGCCTGCCGCAGTTTATGCAGAATTTAGAGCCTGCTGGATTCTGGGTCCCGCAGTACTTGCATACAAGGTAGTTTGGATTTGGGCCTGCCGGCTGGTCGCTGACTATGCTCCTCCTTCCACCGCCCCCCCCTCCCGCGTTCCTCTGGTCCTCCGCCATCCTGTCCAGAACGTCGTTTATGTGCTTGACCAGCTCTATCGCGGCGTTGGCATTGAGGCCGTTTATCTCTTCGGTCTTACCGAAATCGGAGCCAGCGCCGCCGCCGGAGCCCCTTGTTCCTATGACTACTGTGCTCGATATTATGCCGCGGTTCATCTTGACGAACGCTATTGCGTTGTAGTTTATTATCTCCGTTGAGGTCCTTATCTTTGAGAGCCTGTTGATTATTATTATCCTTTTTGTAGTGGCGAGCACGACGCTCGGGGCCACAAGGGCTCCGCCTGGACCTACCCTCCTCTGCCTCGCGGTGAGCAGCACTCTCTCGCCCGGGCCCAGTACGTACTTGGCAAGTTCTACATAACTCTGGTTTATCAAGCTCGGCACCCAATAGCAAGCTTAATTATGTTGGTTAAGGTATAATAAGATTTATCTTTTAGCTCATAAATAGCAGATTAGGCGATGCTTGGCATCGGTATCTAACGCATTTCTGGTGAGAGTGATGGAGCGGAGTTACGTTGTGTTTACGGATCCGAGGTTTGTAAATGAGGCGCGGGGTGAGCTGAACGGCCTTTTCGGCGCGAGATGCATAGACCAGAGGCCGCTGTACGGGCAGATAATAACTTTCAGGTCAGATATGGACTACGCTGAAGTAGCAAAAATTTTCAGCGATGGCAGGCCCGCGTTCCTTTATTCTCCATTAGAGGTAGGCAAAACCCTCGACTTCGGAGGCGACTATTCGGGCATAATCTCGGCGCTGAGCGTATTGCTAGACAAGTCGTTGCGGTTCAAAATAGAGGTAAAGAACATTTGGGTAGAATCGCATGAAGCAGCCAAGACGATAGAGGTAAGGATAGGTAGAGAGCTTGAGAAGCTAGGTTTCTTGGCTGACTTGTCAGATCCGGATTCCATGGTTTATGTAGTTATTGTGAACAACAAAGCCTTGCTTAGCGTGTTGGACGCTAGGGCTTACGGGGCTTACGTCCTAGACCAGTTCAGAAGGGATAATAAGAGCGGTTACAGCGCGCTTAACAGATCCGAATTCAAGCTTGCCGAAGCCGCGGAGGCGTTCGGCATGAAGGTGACGCATGGGACCAGGTGCCTTGATATAGGGGCGGCACCTGGAGGGTGGAGCAACTACATGTTAAAGAAAGGGGCAAGCGTGGTCGCAGTAGACAGTGCAGCTCTGGACTACGAAAAACTTGGAGCCGGTACGATACTTGTGGTTGCAAATGATGCAGATGCGCATCCATTGAACGGAGGCAGGATAAATGTGGCAGGATTGGACGGCTTGGCTGGCGACCTGAGCAAGTATGATTTGATCCACATAAAAAGCAATGTGCAGAATATGATATCAAGTGCGCTTGCAAAACTTGGCAAGTTCGACATCGTGCTTCTAGACATGAACATAGCGCCGGAGGAGAGCGCAAAGGTGCTGGCTGAACTTGCCGGATCAATTGTCGATGGAGGTAGGGCGGTCTTGACAATTAAGCTCATAGACAATGATGTCCAAAAACACGTCAACAAAGTGGAGAGCATACTCGCGAGCAGGTATGGGGATTTCATGCTGAAAAAGCTGCCGCACAACAGGAAAGAGATAACAATTTATGCTACCAAGAATAAGCTATCGTGATTATATGATGCCGAACATAGACCCCAGGACGATGAGGAATATGATGGCGAAGATGGGCATTAAGTCATCCGAGATAAACGCCGAGAAGGTATCCATAGAATGCCCGACAAAGGTCATAATCATAGACAACCCACAGGTTACCCTGATAGAGGCGCAGGGCGTCAAAAGCTTCCAGATAACTGGCGAGATAAGCGAGAAGGAGCGCAGCGTCGTCATAGAAATATCTGAGGAAGATGTCAAGCTCGTCATGGAAAAGTCCGGGGCTGGCGAAGATGAATCGAGGAAGGCGCTTGCCGAAGCGAATGGCGATATAGCGGCCGCGATATTGAGCCTTGCTGGCAAAGAGGGTCAGTAATCGACCTTGTATGCTTGCGCGTAGGGCACGCCCTTGATGCTTTTTACGTTGTCCTTTGATATGACCGAGTTTGATATTGCCACTTGTATGGCCTCCTCGCCTATGACATTGACAGATGATATTTTCTCTGGGCTTATGAGCTCCTTCGCTTTGGCCTTGTCGACCAGCTCGCCGACATAGAAGTCAGCGTAGCGCTTTATGTCTATGAACATTTTGCCATCGTCCAAGACGCTGCCTATGAGCGATTCATCGCACATCGCCAGGATAAGGCCTTCATCGGTCTTGTGCGATTTTATGTATATCATCGCATCAGCCGTATTTGTAGAACAGTATGGTGGCGCATGAGTACATTACACCGTACCATAGCAGCCATACTCCGCCAGGGATGTGGTTTATGTTTATCGCGTATATGCCCAACGCTACCAGTATACCGGTGAAGAGCAACTCCACCTTGGTATTGTATATTGAGAAAAGCAGCCTGTTTTTGTTAGGGTCTATCTCTCTTGACCAGTGGATCGCGGAAGCGCTTTTATTGAAGATCGCGGCGACTGCGGCTTTTGTCCTGCTTATCGCGAGCGCATAGTTGAGCAGGAACACCATGACGCCCTTCTTGACGGACTTGAAGTACACCCTTGTGAGTATTATAGGGAGTATGAACGACAGCAGGAACGCCATTATCCCGAAAGCCTCGAAATCTATGGGGAGATATTTCGCTTGCAGGAACTGGGCCAGGGTAAGGCTGACGAATGGGGCCGTTGAGAAAGCTATTAGCATGGAAACTATCGTGAAAAGCACGAGAACGAAAGACAGGTAGTTCAGGCTGAAGCCGTGGGTTATGTAGTCCATGCTAGGCAGCGTTGATAGCTTGCGCAGCTTGGACCTCTTCAGGAAGTAGCTTATGAACTGGGTGTTCCCGTAGTTGTAGCGCCATTGCTGCCTTATCAGCTCTGTGAATGTCTTTATCGGCTTGCCCAGCGCGTAAACCTTCGGTATGTACAGGCTCTTGAAGCTGTGCATGTCTGATTCGAAGCTGAAGAACGTGTCCTCTATAACGTACTCTGGGAAGCCGCCCACGCTTTCTATCGCCTTCCTGCTTATCAATCCGCACGAACCAGCGAAAATGGCAGTATTGTCAAGCGCCCTGGCAGGCTGTATGAACCTGAAGAAGAAGCCGTTGAATAGCTCAACAGAATCTGAGAATAGCGAACCGCTTGCGTACTTCTTTGTTGTCTGTATGTATGAAAGCTGCTTGTCCTGGAAGTATGGTAGCAGGTCCATCAGGAAATCCGGGTCAGTGAGGTACTCGTCGTAGTCGAATATCGCTATGAGTTCCTCGTTTGAATTATGCATGAAGTTGTTCAGCGCCCCGGCCTTGAAGCCCTTCCTTGATTCCCTGTGCATGTATTTTATGCCATGCTTAGCGGTGAACGCTTTAAGCTCTCTGGCAACCTCTGGCATTGTGGAATCGTCAAGTAAGTAGTATCTCAGCTTGTCCTTAGGGTACTTGAGAGCGACCAACCTAATCAAATTGTACTCTACCTCCTTTGGATCCTCATTGTATACAGGAACAACAACTGCAACGGTAGGGAAAGTTTTGACAGGTTTTAGTCCCCTTTTTATCTTTTCCAGGTAATCCGTATAGAAAAACGACCTGTAGTACCATATTGATGCGGTTATGTTGAAGAAGCCTGCTATAAGAGCCAAGATAGTGAAAGCTATGGCGAGCATGTACATGTACAGGCTATCAGCTATGTAAAGCATATAGAATGAGAACCCTAGGCCGCTGAGTGCGAGTAATGTGAACATCAGTATTGTAAAAAGCCTGAAGTTTATGCTCTTGCTCTCACTCATTAAATTACGCTGTTTGATGTTAATTCTGAAACTTAGAGACAATTGGAGTAGAAGATATTTAATTCTGCGCCACACCAATATCTCAAAGCATGAAATATGAGCGGCATGCCAGGGTGGCGGAAACCGGTAACGCGCCAGTTTTTAAAGGCGAAACTCGAGATCTGGTTTCCATTCGTGGAAATTAGGGTTCAAATCCCTACCCTGGCGAATCCCGATCGGTGCTGCTTTTTCCTGCGCTGGCAAGAAAAGCTTTTAAATCCGCATATATAATTATATATAATTACAATAAGGTGCGCTTATGCAATTGGCTTCCCTCGCCGCATTTCCTGGTTTGAAAATATTCATATTCCTAATCACCTTCTTTGCCTGGATGATGGCTGAAGGAGCTAATGCGAAACGGGACAAACAGAGACCACAAACAAAGAGCACGCTCAAGGATAGGGGCAGTAAAACTACCATACTAGTAGCCGTCTATATCGGCATGATATCCGCCTCTATATTTGCGGTGTTTTTCACTGGAGCCGATGTGAACTCGTATTCGCCGTACATTTTCGCGCTCGGGATAGCCATGGTTTGGGTTGGAATTTACATACGTGAAACTGCGGTAAAGACTCTCGGCAACAACTTCACGACTGTTGTAATAGTTGAGAGGAATCAAAAGGTCATTAATAGCGGGTTGTACAGGTATGTGAGACATCCGTCTTATACAGGCGCACTGATCACCATGCTAGGTTTTGGGCTGTCCTTCACCAACGTACTGAGTTTTGCAGCGTGCTTCATACCTGTGCTTATCGCAATAATCAACAGGATAGGGATTGAGGAGCGGGCGCTAAAGGGCGTAATAGGGAAGCCTTACCTGGATTATGCGCAAGCCACAAATTATAGGCTTATACCGCTCATCTGGTGACTCTTGAGATATGGAAGCTGGCGAGAAACGCTTAAATAAGTTTTTTCTCTATTTTATCTGAGCATTGATACGCTTTGTTCAAGCTTGCGAACTTAAGCGTCTAATACTTCATTCTGGTTTGGGAGGCGGATTGGGTAGATTGCAATGGAAGATTTAAATGTGAATGAATTTGATTGGGGGCTTTATCCGGAAGCCGAAGAGCTGATACAGAAGAACGTAGACCTTTTCCTATCAAAAAACGCTATGGCTGCAAAGCTCGCTGGGAAGCTTCCTGGCGAGACCTCTACAAGGTTCATGGATTGGATAGACCATATAGAGGTGCCTGAATCCGCGATAAGCTACGAGCAACTTGAAAAGGCCGGCTTCACAGAGGTGAAGGTGAGAGGCAAGGTTCCGGATGGTGCGAAAGTATTCAGGCACACGAAGACATACCTAATGCCGATACTTATACACAGAGGGAAGGAATTCGAAATTGCACTGAAGCCCGAGGAGATTGACGATCTAATGCAGGTAGTTGGGTTAGGGCTAAATGTGGAGGGCGAACCTTTCGCGCCATTCAGAAAAGCGGTACTTAGGAAGGAGGGCGAGTACGTGCTCTCCGCTGTTGAGAGGAGAGGTTACGACGGTTTCGTGGTCGAAGAATCAAGCAGGGACGTAAAGAAGTACATAAGGATGCTGAGCACGTTCTTTGGCAGGCAGAGGTATTTTGGGAGTGACAAGGATGGCATGGAGTATACAGCGCGACTTGTCAAGAAGGCGGTCGGAGAGATAAAGAGCGAACGCGTTGCGGATGCGTTTTTCAGGACTGAGCGTGTTTACTGGCAGAGCAGGAACAGGGCAGGCCAGGTGCAGCACTCGAGGCAGCAAAAATTCGGCATGGGATGGGGCAACCACGACCATCATACTTTCAGATCATCGCGCGAGAACTTCAAGGCGATGATAAACATATGGGAGAGCATGGGTTACATCTGCAGGGAGCAGTTTTACGCTGGAAAGGAGGCCGGATGGGGGGCGCAGGTCATGGAACACCCGGTATGCGAGATAGTGCTTTTCACTGATGTTGACCTTTCAGATGAAGAGACTAAGGTCGACTTCGCGCACGAAGGGCTAAAGCATAACCCAAGACTAGGCACCGTAGGGCTGTGGGTTGGTCTGCACGGGGAGAGCATACTGCAGGCCGGCATGCACCATCTTGAGGCAAGGTTCGATTTCGAAAAGCTAAGGAATGACCTGGAAAGCTATGGGGTCAAAGTGATGAAGCCATTCTCAGATTTCAATTTCCTGAAGCAGGCGTTCACTGTCGGCGACAGTTGGGCAGTCGATACTGCAAGGCTGGACAAGCTGCTGAAGGATGGTTCGATAACAAGCGAGCATTATCAAAAATTCAAGGTAGATGGTGCCATAGGCAGCCATATGGAGGATCTGCAGAGGAGGGGCGGGTTCAAGGGCTTCAACAAGGCTTCTGTCACAGACATAATAACAGCGACCGACCCGAGGGCACAAGGTCGCTCTGGCGCTTAAAAGTTGATAAGATGTACGAAATATTAGTTACAGAACCTGAGTATCTGGACGCGGACGGAAGGGCTGCACTTGACAGGATAGGTCACGTGACTGCAAAGCGCATGACGAGGAAGGAGCTGGAGCAGGTAATACCAAACATGGATGCAATATTCATAAGGGTTGATACATCTGTTGATGCGGCGCTTATGGACAAGGCGAAGAAGCTCAAGATAATAGGTTCTGTTACGACAGGGTTGAACCATGTCGACGTTGAAGCAGCCAACAAGAGAGGTATAAAGGTCGTGAACCTGCACGGCACGCATACGATATCGACGGCGCAGTATACGATGGCCATGATGTTGTCTTTGTGCAGGAACATACCTTGGGCTTATGATAATGTCAGAAAAGGGAGATGGGAGCGATACAAGTTCATAGGCACTGAGCTAGAAGGCAAGACGCTCGGAATAATAGGCTTAGGCAAGATAGGATTGCAGGTAGCTGCATATGCTAAGGCATTCGGGATGAAAGTTGTGGCTTATGATCCTTATGCAAAACAAGGCGATGTGCCGCTACTTGACAGCTTGGACAAGGTGCTAGCGCAGGCGGATGTGCTTACAATCCATGCGATGCTAACAAAAGAGACAAATGGGCTTTTTGGGGCGAAGCAGTTCAACATGGTCAAGAAGGGCGCTTACCTTGTAAACACAGCAAGAGCGGAGATAGTCAACCAGGAGGCGCTGCTCAATGCATTGAACTCTGGGCAGCTCAGGGGCGCAGCATTTGATGTCTTCATCAAGGAGCCAATAGATGGCACTGACGATCCTATGGTCAAGTATGCTATAGAGCACACGAATTTGATACTTACACCGCACATAGGCGCTTCGACAAGGGAAGCGGCGCATGCTGCATGCTTGGAAATAGCTGCCAGCATAGAACAAGAGCTCAAGAAGGTATGACCATGCCGGCACACATACATGCTAAGGATGGCGATGTAGCGGATAACGTAGTCATATGCGGCGACCCTGCCAGGGTGGAGGCGCTGTCAAAGCTCCTGGACTCGAGGAAGGTAATAAACACGAACAGGGGATTCCTGGCCTACACAGGCAGGTTCAACGGGAAAATAGTAACGATAGCAACGCACGGGATAGGGCAGCCTTCAGTCGCTATAGTCATAGAGGAACTTGCGCAGCTTGGAGCCAAGAATATGATAAGACTTGGCACATGTGGAGGGTTAGATCCTGACCTCAAGGTAGGCGACTTCGCCATAGCAACAGGTGCGACATATTCATATGGAGGCACTGTAACGCAGTACATAGGCGCATCGCTTAGCGGCTTGGCATTAGCAACAGCCCCCAACTTCGAACTGACACGCAGGCTGGCGGCGGAGTTGGAATCGATGAAGGTGAAATTCATATTCACGAACACATACAGCTCTGATTCGTTCTATTCGCTGAAGGACGATATGGCAAGGGAGTTGGCAGCGTACGGCAACAAGATCGTTGAGATGGAAGTCGCTACGCTATTCATGCTCGGCAGCATAAAGAAGATCAAGACCGCTTCGCTTCTTGTAGTGAGCGACAACGTGATAAAGCACACAAAGCTGTTCAGCCACGAGGAGCTTGAGGAGCGCGTTACACTGGCAGGTAAGGCAGTGCTCGGTGCGATTACAAAGATTTGATTTACGCTGCGACTAAAGTCCTGCGTTCTTCTGACGCAGTATGCCTACGTATTTTATTTTTCCTGAAGCCATCTGGCGCGAGCAATCGGATATGATGCGCCTTACGAGAGGGAATTTGACCAGCTTGACAGCGTCTTTCGCGGCGAACCAATCGTAGGCCACAGCTTCTTTACCGTCCAACTTGACCTTCGTGCCCAATGCTTTGCATACGGTCTCGAAGTATATGAAATGCCTCCTTGCGAACCTGCCTGCAGTGGCGGATGGGCTCTCTGCGACAGCGAAGACGCCGAGCGGTTTTACGCGAATGCCTGTTTCCTCAAGAGCCTCCCGCCTTGCCGCGTCGGATATGTACTCGCCTCGTTCTATGTGGCCGCCTGGGACCATCCACTTGTTGTCAAGCTTTGGCGTCCTTATAAGGAGGATCCTCCCATGGGAATCAAAGATGTAAAGCCCGACAACGGGTTCTGGCATGCTCGCCTTTCCAGAGAGCGAATGCGCAGGCGCAGAATCAACCTCTTTCTATGTACTTAAGAGTGTCTACGCCGCCGGGTCTGTCCGGCGCGCTGGATATGACTATGTACCTGTTTATGTGCTCTCTCTTAGCCACCTCGCTGACTTTCCTGAACATGTCATCGACTGTGTTGTAGCGCTTTATCGGCATTACCTCAAGCCCCCTGTATATCGCGAGGGAACGCCCTACATCGGGCCTTATCGCCAGCGAGATGAGCCTTGTGTTAGGGCGCAACCCGCATATGATCTTTGCGGATGTACCGGTCTGCGTTGGTATGAATATGCAATCAGTCTTGAACCTGTCTGCCAGGCTTGCGGTTGCGAACGCTATGCCCAGATTAACGTTGGTTATCTTCCCGTCAAGCTGCACGGAAGGGCTCGGCTCGGCCTCAGCAACCTTGATTATGTCTGCTAGGAACTTTACGGCATTGTCTGGATACTTGCCCGCTGCAGTCTCATCGCTAAGCATCAGGCAGTCTACGCTGCTCGTTACGGCACTGGCAATATCGTTGGCTTCCGCCCTTGTAGGAACGGGGCTGTTTACCATGCTTCCCAGCAGCTGTGTAGCCACTATGACGGGCTTCTGCATCTCTCTCGCGGCCTCGATTAGCTTTTTCTGGAGCTGAGGGATGTGTATTATGTTCATCTCTATGGCCAGGTCACCGCGAGCGACCATTATGCCATCGGCCTCGTTGACTATCTCCTTTATGTGCTCAACGGCTTCCCTCTTCTCTATCTTCGCTATCAGGCTTATCTTGCCGACCTTTTCCCTGAGCGCCTTAAGATTGGCAGCGGACTTCACGAATGACATGGCTATGAAGTCGAAACCGTTTGACTTTGCGAATTTGGCCAGTCTGATATCAGTATCAGTAGGCGGTGAAGCGCTTATGTGGGCGCCTATAAGGGTTACACCCTTGTCTATGCCTATCACCCCATCAGACAACGCCACTGCTTGCATATAATTGCCGCTAATGGCAGTGATATGAAAAGCGAGTTCACCGTCACCTATGTCTATTACGCAACCCTTTTTTGCGTCCTTGTGAAGCGGGTAATCAATAGGCACCACTCCATCTTCTTCAGTTTCCTTTGAGTAAGAGAACATTATCTTCCGGCCCTTCTTTACAGATAGCGGTGCAGGCATCTTACCTGTCCTTATCTTAGGACCAGGGAGGTCTGCAAGAAGTGCGATGTCCTTTCCAAGTTCCTTTGCTATGCCCTTTATGCTCTTGACCCCGGAAAGCCACTGGGTCTCATCGCCGTGCGACATGTTGAACCTGACCACATCAGTATGTTTCAGGACGCGCCTGAGGACTTTTTCATCAAATATGCTAGGTCCATATGTGATTATTATCTTCGTCTTTATCACTTCACCACTTCTTCTCTACTGGTATCTTGTTTGCAGTATCATGCAGGCACGTAGGGCAGAGCCCAGTCCTTGCATCGTAATGCCTCGAGCATAGGTGCTTGCCGCACATCTTGCAGACATTGGAGGACACCCTGTTGCATATCACACAAAGAGTGACTACGTCAGGCATACTACCGCAATAATTATTTCTCCATTAAAATACTAAAATCTATTGCACCGCCTAGTTCTTCGCTTGCGCGCTTAAGTGACATTGGGCGTGAGCCGTGCTCCTTCGAGTACTGGCATTGATAGCGTATGTACTCCTCGTTCACCTTTGTCATTGGGTTAACTGTCTTGCAGCGTTCTATATACTCGACTATGATTACCTTCGCCGCCTCTACGTCCAAGCCTTTGACATTGACGAGATATGGCGCGAGTATTAGATTTACGACCCTGTGCCTGCCATCATCAATCGGGAATGTCATTAGCTTTTCTATCCATGCACTCGTCTTTCCGGGTGCGCCTTGGATGGTTATCTGCGGCTTTGGCGTCTTGATCTCTTTCGCATATGAAAGTATTAGCTTTGGTATTTCGTCGTGCTTTATAGGGAGCCCTGCCATTATCGCTTTCGATATGGCTCCCTTCATCATTTGCGCTAGCTGCAGCTTGTCCAGCTCAACCTTGCCGCCATTAAGCTTCTGATTCGCCAGAGCGAGCGCAGTGCCATGCGCGCTCTTCAGGAACTGGAACATGCTGACCAGAAACGTCTCACCATGTATATCAAGAGTTATGCCAAGCTCGTTCGCCACTTTCATGACGTTGTTCTTTGTGTCCCTCTCCAGGGCAAGATATGATCTATAGGCCTGGGCCTCGGCGTACTTGGATATATAGCCCTGGTTTTTGAGCGCGCTTACGAGAAGCCTCGAGTAGGCGTAGCTCTGTATGTAAGATAGCTCAAACTGCTCGTACTTGGTCTCATCGTAGCTCAAGAAACCATCGGATAGACATTTCTCTACAGTTGACTTGCCTAGCGCTATTAGGGCCGGATTCGGCTCGCTCACATTGAGTGTGCTAACTATGGCTTTTGCTTCATTGGAGAACGGGTACTTGTAGGCAAATTCGAGAGCCTCAAGCTGTCTACTCATCATCAGTAGTATTTGCCTATAAAAATATAAATTGCATTAGCAGAATCTAAGCTGAGGGGCTGTACGCTAACCTGGCAGACTACCGCGTTCGGGTCGCGGTTATCCGAGTTCAAATCTCGGCAGCCCCATTTAGAATTATCGACGTTAGAAACAGTGTTCGGTGCTGAAGAAACAGATATATTTTGTTGATGTTTTGGCATTTGAAACGCACCAATTTTGATATTCATATAAAAGTTAAATATATAAAGCGAATGTGTTCGGATTTATTAACTTCAAAAGACTCCGGAAAGCATAAATACATTTTTATAAAATATACTTTTATGACGGATATATTTTCTAAAAGAAAAAGAAGCGCACTTATGGCGTCCGTCAAAAGCAAGAATACCGATATAGAACTAAAGTTGATTAAGGAATTGAAATTTAGGGGTATTAAAGGTTTTGAATTACACGCCGATATGATTGGCAGACCAGATATAGTATTCAAAAATCAAAAACTAGCAATCTTTTGCGATGGCGACTATTGGCACGGATATGGATTCGCAGAAAGAAAATCAAAAATGAAGCGATTTTGGCTAAATAAGATAAATGGAAATTTACTTAGGGACAAGCAAATAAATAAGGAGCTCAGAAACGCACACTGGAAAGTTTTGAGATTTTGGGGGCACGAAATAAAAAATGATAGCGCTTTATGCGTTACAAAAATTGAGAAGTCATTGTAGGATGGTTATCAATGGATAAAATTGTTGCTGTCGATTTGTTTTGTGGGGCTGGTGGACTTACTGCGGGATTAAGAAAGGCTGGCGTAAAAGTGGTTAAGGGGATAGATATAGATTCTGAAGTTGAAAAAACTTATAAATTAAATAATCCTGGAAGTACTTTTTTGAACAGGGATATAAGTGAAATTACGGCAGAGGACCTCATTCAAGGGATTAACAGACAAAATGACCTATTTCTACTTGCTGGTTGTGCCCCGTGCCAACCCTTTTCACTACAAAATAGAACAAAGCGTAGAGATAAAAGGAAATCGCTAATGAAACAGGTAGGCAGGTTAATTGATTTGACAAAGCCAGATTTGGTACTAGTAGAGAATGTACCTGGTTTTATCAATAAAAAAAATCGGTATCATACGGAGTTTATTGGGATACTCAAGAAACACAAATACTTTTTTTCAGAAGGCATACTAAATGCTAGAGATTATGGTGTGCCACAAAATCGTAGGAGATATGTATTGTTTGCTTCTTTGCGTAGCAAAGTTTCTTTGCCAGAAGCAACTTATGGGCCTGGAAAATTAGATTACGTTACAGTAAAGGATGCTATAGCAAAGTATCCTAGAATAAAGGCGGGTGGAAGCTCGAAAAGTTTTCCGAATCATTCATCTAGAATCTTATCTGACTTAAATCTTGAAAGACTTATGATTATACCTAAAGATGGAGGCTCGAGGAACAGCTTGCCTAAAGCACTTGAACTAAAATGCCATAATGAACATAACGGCCATTATGACGTATTAGGGAGAATGCGTTGGGATAAACCAGCTCCTACACTTACCTGCAAATGTACAAGCATAACCAATGGCAGATATGGCCATCCAACACAGAATAGGGGCATATCGTTGAGGGAGGCAGCAGCTCTGCAAACATTTTCAGATGACTATATATTCTATGGGTCCAAAACAAGCATAGCAAAACAGATAGGTAATGCCGTACCAGTCTTGCTCGCTCAAAAATTAGGATTTGCGTTAATTGCAACTAATTAATCCTCTTCTTCTTTATGATTTTTTGCTTTTTCAAATTTCTCGACTTTTTCTTCGTATTCTGCGTGAAGTCTTCTAGCCATAGATATAAGCCCTTCATAAGTCCTTACGTACCTTCTATTTCTTTCAGCTTCGTCTATGGCTTTTTGAATATTGCCAGTCCCTATGGCTCCAACTACTAAGTATCCGGCTACAGTTTTGTATCCTTTTCTATCAGAACCTAAATTCTCCTCTACAAATGCTACATAATTGAAAAGTTGTTGCATATCTTCAGTTGAAAGTTTATGGGACGGTCTTTTAAGTTCTATAACGTTTATTGTATCGCCTATGCCTATCGATACAAAGTCTATTCTCCTATCCTTCTGGTCAAGTTTTTCATCAGGAAATTTATCTCGCAGCAGTTTAGAGTATCTAACCTCGTGTTGCCAGCGGGTCCAACTGGGATCCAATATCCATGGCCATTTCGCAAAAAATTTATGCATTTCTGGTACCTCTTTGGCATCCTTGTCTATTAAGGTACCTAATTCTTTTATTGCTGTTAACCTACCTTTTACAATTCTCAATATACCTCTGGCTTCAATAAGATCCCATTCCATAAAGATTTCCATGATTTGTGTATCAGTAGGTTGCCCAGAGAGAGTGCCAACCATTTCATGAAAAACTTCTTGGTCGAATGAATCTACCATGAATCTTGCTATCTCAATTCGTCTTTCGTCTGATAATGTTTCGCTAGAAGTAAGAGCTGTAATCACTTTATTTGCTGTTTTGATTTCCGCATCTGGAAGACTGTCTAACCATACTTTGAAAAACGGGTCCTCACGTATAACCTTTTCTTTTTCTTTTCTTCGATTTTCGCTCCATTCTGAAGCGATACTTTTTAATTTCGCTAAGCCCCACTTTCTGAGCGCTTCGCCTTCTTCAGAAGCCCATATTGCTGACTGTCTATCTGTAGATATTAAATCATATTTTTTATCAAAGAAATCCGCGTGTACTTCCCCAGTTAAGTATGCATACGCATATTTATCCCCGACTTTTGAATCAAAGGTTGTGGGAGACTGCAGTAACTTGCCTCTTGCCATTATTACTATACCTATATCTGATTCATCTAATGGTTCTTTGTTTGTACCTATCCAACCAGAAACTTTCCAATCTTGGTGGCTATCATCAATTATTTCATCAACATCCCAAACATACTGCATTTTAGTCTTGTCAAATTTGTCTGCATTTGTAATTTGCTTGCCATTTACTTTTACTATAAATTTGTTGTCTATCACAGAAAAATTTCTAGCTACGCCCCTTTTAACTACCTGTTCATCTATATCCCCGGTTTTCTTCAGCTTCCTTAATGTAACCTTGGTACCTTGTTCTTTACCATAAGATTTTTCGTTTGTTTTCAATATTTTTGGGTAATAAGGCTTATTCTGTTTTGCGGATTCGAGTATATCATCTATGTTCATTTCAAATGAGTTTGCCAGACTATTTTGGACTGTTTCGATTTCAACAGATTTTGCAACACCGAAAACAGACAATTTGCCTATACCTTTCCTTCCCATTACTGGCCTGCCTTTAGCCGTTTCGTCTTTTCCTTCTTCTTCCCTGCGTTTTCTACCAACTATCAGGTAGTTTTTTCTGATTTGATTATAGGCCATACCTAAGCCCCAGTCTTCTACGGTAATTTGCGAATTTTCATCCAAAGGTCCTGTAGGTAAAGTAATATCTACATTTGGAGAATCCGCGTCCCAAGAGTTGGATATGATTTCTGAGATAACAGAATGTACTCTTGTATAAAGTTTTATACCGAGATCTTCTATGACCGTTAATTGTACACTCATTTCTAAAGGTTCCAGTGATTCGGCCATAATTACCCACTTCTTAGTTAATACCTGAGTATTTTTATAATATTAGTAATTAGATATTTTTGGCAAAATATATATTTTATGCGGTAAAAAGTATTTGGGTGGTTTAATTACTTTAACGAAAACAGCCTATCAAGATGAAGATCACTGCAGCTCTTGATTTGGCTCGGAATTTACGACCCGACTGAATCTGCTGCGAAGCCCAGATGACAACGCAGTGATGTATTCAAATAGGATTTTCGTGGCGTGGAGGCTTCGCAAATATATTGGTTTCCTGCAGCTTTAAATTAATTTATTTTATAAGTCTCTTCTTCATAGCATCAATATCATTAATGCTCACACTATCAATCGCATCATATAGTTGCTTCTTATTCGGGCTTATGTAAATCATCGTGGTGCTAGGGTCGGCGTGCCTTGCGAATCTGCTTGTTATTACTAAGTTGCCATTAGTCGCCTTTGACATCTGTGTTATGGCGTAGTGTCGCAGACTGTGGGTTGTAAGCAAATGCAACCTTCGCTTTGTGCGTTCATTGTTTGATTCATCAGAGAAATCGTAAACGTCATCGTTTAGCTTTGCCTTCTCGGCATAGTGCCTGAAGCGGTTTCGTATGTAGTTTATCTCGAAGTAAGGCGTCTTTCTGGCATAGCCCTGTTTGGTTCGATCAGGGAAGAAAAGGTAACCTACAGAAGCCTCTATTTCAGGCTTGTATTTCCTTATGTACTGGATCGTTTCGATAAGTAGCTGCTCTGGAATCCGCAAGGTGTCCAGCCTGCCTGACTTCTCGGACTTAAGCTTAAGCTCCCTGTTTTGAATGTCTATATTGCATAGATTAAGCCTTTGGGCTTCGCCCACCCTAAGCCCTAGAACCGCTTGATAGCGGAATAGCATGTAAAAGCGGTCATCGTCTATGGCCTTGAAGAATAGCCCTAGCTTATAGTCGTCGAAGCCTTTGTCCAAACTGCCGTACTTCGGCACTCGCCTCCTATGGTACTTCTTGACGTAGAACTGCCGTATATCGGTTGTTAGCGCCTCTAGCTCATGCTTTGCCAGCTTGGGCATTATCTGGTGCAGGTAGTCCTTCGTGCTCTCTAGGCTCAAATCTAAGCCTCTATTGAGTTCGGGGCTTGAGTGTTCGATTTCAGGTGTGTGATACCTCACATCTATGCCGTTCATGGTGATGACCATATTTTTGAAAGGTTGCATATTCGCAGTTAAATCCAGTGTTCGGATGTCGCTGTTTTTGCAGAGCGATTGACTGTTAATCCATTGGTCGCGGAATGCACCATCCGGGTCCGGTTCCTTAGCCGGGCCTTTGACCCGATCATAGGTTGCAATCCTGCTTGCGGCATTGAACCTGAAGCCCGAATATGGGAACTGGCCATTACTCCCATCGTCGGCGCCCCTAGGCGCCTCCTTGCTAGGGCTTGGGGCTCTCTCGGCATCTTGGCTAGCTTGGGGGCGTCTAGCTTGGCTAGCACTAGCTCTCTTGGAATCTTGGGTCTTGGGGTCTTTGGGGGTCGATGCAAAGGTTTTTGAGTTTCGGCAGCCCCATTTTGGAATCACTGACGACAAAATCGGAGTTCAAATCTAAGAGAATCTTAGACCCCGATAGCGAAGGCGTGTTCAGAAAAAATCTAGTTTCTGAACACAAACCTTTAAGTATTAGTGAAGCGGGGGCTTCACGAGGAGCAAGAAAACCCGAACTCCTGAAATTGAAAGATAGCCTAGAAACCGCGCTTCCCAAGTTATCGAAGCGTGAGATGGAGAACCTCACATCTGAGATTAAGAAGTATTACGTAAAGAAGTTCCATCGCAGAAAGACGCCGAAGTACGGCTCGCTGAACAAGGGGTTCGAGAGCTAAGAGTTGCAGGCGTTTTTCAGGGCCATAGACGATGACAAGTTCCATCTGATCTTTTCTTATCAGGCGCAACTCGGACTTAGGATAGGGGAAGTTTGCAAGCTGCACCTAAGCGGCATAAACTTCCAGACAAGGGAATTGACCCTAAAGACTGAAAAGGCGAAGGTCGTAGATTCACTTATCATTCCGATGCCTCTTTTCACAGAAACTGTGAACTTCATAAGACTGCACGAAAGCCAGATAGAACAGGCTGGCGGGTACCTGTTCTTCAAGGACTCGAACAGCATAAGAAAGGAGCGCTTCATAGGCCCGAACTACGTAAGGGGGATGTTCAGGCGCTACGTGGTCAAGGCTGGCTTGGACTTCACGTATGACATAAGCGATGAGTCAAGCCCAGACAGGGCTACAAGAAGCCTGCACAGGCTTACCACGCACAGCCTGAGGCACTATGCGATAACCCGCTTCGCCAAGCAGACGAACGGGAATCTGGTGCTTACCTGCCGTTTCGCAAGGCATAGCGACCCAAGCACCGCGATGACCTACATAAATACCGACAGGCAGGAGTTGTACGATCAGATAGGTGGCACATTTGGGGTAAGCCAGGCTCTAGGTATCCGTGTAAACTGCAGACACATAATTCAGCAACATATAGAGCGATGCGGGCACAAAAACTGTGCTCCTGAGAGGGCTACTCCCGCCGTACATGGTAGATTCTCCTGCGTTTACCAATGATTTTGGTATTCAAGGAGCTATGGGCGGCGTAGCCCACTTGAATGTGGCGACCTGACCAGTGCCGCCCAGACCACCGCCGGTATCAGTGCCGCCATACGTGTTGTTAACTGTTATGCCACCGCCGTTCACGTTGTACGTGCCCGGTAGATAACTACTGCCATACGCTAGCATTATGACGCCACCTCCTGCACCACCGCCTGAATCATGGGTTTGCGAGCACGTGTGCGAACCAGATGCACCGGAGCCTGCGTACGAACTTGGGAATGAACTTCCTGCGCCGCCATTAGCACCGCTGGCTGAATCAGCACCACCGCCGCCGGATCCGGATTCCAAGTAATTCTGGAAGCCGTTTGAATTCCATAGTTGTATGTTGCTGTTCGAAAGTACCGGTGCCGTAGGTGTGCTGCCAGGGCCATCGTTCGAGCCACCTGCAATTAGGGTGCTGCCACCTGCTCCTGGAGCCGGGCAATGTCCGCTGCCGCCAGGACTGCCATTGGAAATCCCTGACGCACCGTCCTGGCCCATAGCATTTATAGTACCACCGACGATATTCGCCGCCTGTATATATATGCCGTAGCTGCTGCCACCACCTGATCCATCGACCCCTGATATTGCAGCCGCACCGCCATCGTTGGCGTTTCCTGCATTTAGCACTCCGAAGTTGCTAAAGTTTTCTCCTGCTATAAGTATGGCGCCGTCGGTTGTTAGCTCCACACCGCTGTCCACTGTTATGTTACCGGATGCAGATACGTCCCCTGTAAGCGTCGTTGCCGTGGTGTAAACTATGTCTCCTGTGCATGTGCCGCTCTGCAGATTAGCGCACGTGGATGTAAATGTTGGTAACCGTCCTGGTAGCGGCTGCACGCTCCATTGGTATGTCACAATCTGACCATTGCCACCGCTGTAACCGTTGTTGCATTGGAAGCATGGTTGGCTAGTGCCGCCAGGAGCGCCGCTCACGTTGTACGTGCCGGGCAAATAGCCTCCTGGTCCATAAGCAAGGAATATTACGCCACCACCGGAGCCACCACCACCATCAAAATTAGGGAAGCATGAACCTCCTCCCCCTCCGCCGCTACCTGCGTAAGAATCGGTAAACGAGGCGCCGCTGCCGCCATTGGTGTTGGTACCTGCATATGCACCTCCACCACCAGAGCCAGATTCCAAGTAATTCTGGAAGCCGTTGTTATACCATATCATTATATTGAGGTTAGAAACCTGCGGTGCAGATGGTGAACTACCCGAAGTCGGAGCACCACTGCCTTCAGCACCACCAACAGCCAGGGTGCCGCCACCAGTACCGCCTGAATCACAGTATACGGAACCAGAGGCACCTATGTAGCCTGCGCCGTTACCGCCTGCCTGACCGTTGGCATTTATGACGCCGTTAGATACATCAATGCTGTACGCTTGTATGTAGATACCATATGCGCTTTCTCCGCCTGACCCACTATTCACGCCACCGGCCGCACCGCCGTTATTCGCATAGCCTGTGTTTATAACGCCGTTATCCGTAAAGGTGCCAGACGTTATTATGCTGTGACCGTTTGCGTTCAAAGTTGTAGACGCATTTATTATAATATTGCAGTTAGTCACCACATCATTAGACAACGAGCCGCTCAGGTAAATGGTGCATCCTGTTGCGGATGGTATGACCTTCTTCGCGCTGTTGTTCAGTGCGTTGTTTATGCCATTCTGCGCTTGAGCAGGCAATGTGGACGATACGTTTGTGAGCACGCCGATGTGCTTCGTAACCGCGTTCTGCGCCATTGCAGTTTGATAGGGTTTGTTTGTGAATCCCTGATTCATGGCGAACGCACTGGCGAATAGCGCGAACATTACTACAGTAGAAACCATCACCAATCTGGTGTTTGTATTTGCCTTCATATTATTCCCCGTTTGTATAAGTATTAACGATATGCGCATAAATGCGCTATTGGCGGCGAAGTTGGCCGTTACGTAAGCACTTGACAATCTACATAATAGACGTCCACGCACATATTATATGGCAAGCGATCTTATTTGCCTACATTCGTATTGTCCAAGCGATTACATATCTGCTTGCCACGTCATGCGCATGACATCAGCGTTTGTGTAGTGGTGCACGCATAAAACCATTGCTGATTTTGAAACTCTCATCTTTTTTCAATATGAACCCCATGTGATTGCCGGAACGCCACTAAAATTATAATAAGAATAGATAGCTTTTAGATATATATAGGTATTTGTCCGGTACGTTAACGGCTGTAAATGTGTATCGATTAGTAGCCGTTGAAGCTTAGAAGCCGAGTTACTTATGTTCAGAGATCCGAACCCCGTATTTTGTGTTTGACTTAATGGTGCCATCAAATAGCCAGAAAACATGGGCTAGAACCTGACATTCTAGTAATGCATGTAACCTATCGGATCGGCTTCTGGCCTCTTAACAGTGGAGGGAGGATAATTGAGAGACCCACCGTTGCCAGTACTATTACAGAATACATGCTGCCGTTTATGAGCCCTGCGCTAAAAGCAATACTGCTTATTGCTATGCCAACTGCGCCGCGGCCACCTAGAAGTGCAATAGTACTCGTGTACTTCATATCATGCCCTTTAGTAAGGGACCACGCATAGCCTATTAAAAATATGGATATGAAGCCGGTAACCAGCAGTGACGCCAGCAGAAGTATATAATTGTAGCCTATTCTAGAAACTTCCAGTCCAGCTATGCTGAAGAATATAGGTATGAAGAAGCTGTTGTTCAGCCTCCTGAAAGTATTCTTGAGCATATGGAACATCCTGGCCCCTACAACCGCCCTGCTGATAAGCAACCCTGCAAAGAACGCCCCGAGTATGTAAGTTATGCCTATTAGCTGGAGTAGCGATGAAATCACCAGGCCTGCAACTATTACAAGACTGAATGCCGCCGTTTCTCCCCTCTCTGTCTTCCTCAGTGAACCAAATATTCTACTAATTCTTAGCTTATGTTTTATAATCAACGAATCGATGACTAGCAATACTGCAGCGAATGCTAATAGGCCCACAAGCAGCAACCAGATATTGCTGGATCCGCTTAGAAGTGCAAGTATGACAAATGCTGCGATATCTGAGAATACTACGCTAGCCAATATGCTCTGGCCGCCGCTCTTACGCAGCAGTCCGTACTTAAGAATCAGTATCGAAACAACGGATATTGAAGGCACCCCTATGGCTACGCCTATTATGGCGCAGGACACTAATGGCAGCCCGAAACCGAGGTAACTCACAGCAAACAGAAGAAAGGATGGTATAATAAAGCTCATAATTGAAAGGGCCGCTGACCGCAGGGGATTCTTTGTAAGCATCTCTGAAGTCGCCTCGATACCTATAAGCAGAATTATAAAGAAAAGCGCTATTGATGCTATCGATGAGAGTTGCGGGGAGTAGCTTATCAGGCCAAGTAAGGCGGGCCCTATTATTATTCCTGCGCTAAGCTCACCGACTATGTGTGGTATTCCGAGCGATTCTACAAACAAGCCAAGCCCAGCCGAAGAGGCAAGCAACACTAAAACAGAGATGAGTATTTCCATGATTGTTCTTGTAGGTAAAAATTAATATTTGGTACGATTAGGTGGAAACCGTTCAGATCCCTAGGAAAAGCTAGGTCTCAACTACTTTGTATATTTGGATGAATAGAAATCCGAATACCTTGGATTGGCAAAACCGTAGGAGGTTTTTATCATAGCCCTAATGTGCATTGACGAAGCATTAAAATGCTTCTGTATTCAATAAGATAGAGGGATTTTAAAGACTAATAAAATTTAACCTGGATCGGTAAAAATATTTTGGGTGGGCAGATAATGGTTATCGTCTCGAAGTTTGGCGGCGGCATCTTAAAGGACGGGAAAAGCTTCGAAACTGTTGCCAAAATCATCTGCAGCAAAAAGGAACCTATAGTAACAGTTGTTTCGGCTGCCAATGGCGTAACAGATTCAATAGTAGATGCGTTAAATAGTGCATCAAATGGGACTCTTGATATAGATTTTTTCACTGATGGCCTTGCCAAAAAGCACGAGATTCTCATAAAGCATATCAAAAATTCTAAAATAAAGGAAAGCGCGATATCTCGTATTCACTATAACGTAGCCTTGCTCAACAAACTTCTTTATGGCGTGCTTTTCTTAAGGGAGATATCGCCGCGCATAAACGACTTGGCTATGAGTTTTGGCGAGAGATTATCAGCGATAGTATTAGAAGCACACCTTCTTGATGTAGGTGTAAATGCTAAAGCTTTTGAAGCTGATAAAATTGGTATTCTTACAACAGCCAGGTTCGGGAAGGCAATGCCTTTACTAAAAGAGACAAGAGCAAACCTTCAGAAAAATCTGGTCCCATTCCTTAGTAAAGGGACTGCCGTGGTTACAGGATTCTTCGGGGCAGATATGGATGGAAACGTGACTACCTTGGGCAGGGGAGGCTCCGATTTTAGTTCCGGGATTATAGCGAATGCATTAGACGCAGAAATGTTGGAGATCTGGAAGGATGTCCCAGGGTTTATGTCCGCAGATCCGAGTATTGTGCCACGGGCAAAAAAGATTGACTTGCTTAGCTACGATGAAGCTGAGGAACTTGGATATTTCGGCGCGAAGATACTCCACCCAAAGACTATAGCGCCCGTACGCGCTAGGAATATACCGATAATTATCAAAAGCGTATTAGAGCCATCATCTGAGGGAACGCAGATTTCAGAAAAGAGGCATAAGATGCAGCAAGTTGCAAAATCCGTAGCGGTGAAGATGAATGTAGCTATGCTGACTATCAAGAGCGCAGAGATACTGGAAATCGTACAGATTCTGCCATTTCTATCGAAGCTAGCGGAGTACGACATTGAATTGGACGCGATTTCCACTTCGGAGATCGGTATGTCGCTAGTTTTTGATGCAAATGATTTACACAAAGTTAAAAATGCGCTAAAACACTTCCCAAATGCGGAAGAGGTAGAGTTTGAAGAGGATGTATCACTCATCGGATTGATAGGCGAGGGAATGAAGTCCGAGCCCGGAATAAGTGGTAGACTTTTCAAGAGCACAGGGGATGCAGGAGTGAACGTAAGGATGATATCACAGGGTGCGTCGGAGATAAATATCTCATTCCTAATAAAAAGAAACGAAGTTAATGCAGCGTTAAATGCTATTCATTCTGAGTTCATGGACTGACAAATCCAAAAACTTGGTAGCGCCGAAAGTAGATTAATGATCTCCTCCACGGGCTTTGGCACGTGGTATCCGGCGTGGTCACATGGCAAGTTTTTTCTGACCAGATATGTCTTGTCTCCTGATGTACTTTTTACAACATTTTCGTCCCTTGGCCCAACACTCCCGTTGCTGTATCAGGCGCTCCAGAAATTTCCGCGCGGGTACCTGAATCTGTGGTTTGGGATCTCCCTAAATACCTCATGAGAAGAAAATCCTTTCAACAATTGAACTGCGAAAGAAACGGCCTTGTAGAATTCCAAAATATTCTTGGCATTGCAAGATGCGTTTGAAAAGGCTTCACGAGGCGAAGGCCCTGCTGAACTTAGCAGTGGTGTAGCGATTTTTGGGAAATTTTCTAAAATTGTGTTGGTCTCGATAAAACTGGCTGTTTGCCCGAAAAATGCGTCAGCAGAGGATTTCTACAGAGCCCTTTTTAGAATACTCTGTATAAATGATAAATAAGTATCTGAAAGAAGATAGATATCTAGCTGGAAGATAAAACACTATTAAAGCGTAATAATTGGGAAAATAGGTATTGCTATGGCAAAAAATGAAACTTCTAAAACTGAGACTAAAGAAAACACTGCTGAGGCGAGCTCTTCCGCGGCGATTAAAAAACGTAATGGCACTAAGGTTACGCCAAAAATCGCCTTGAGTATAGCGCTAGTTGTTGCGGTATTGGCAATTGCATATGTTGCTTTTAGTGGAGCTTCCACAACTGTCGTGCAAAATGGCGATATTGTTGAGGTAAATTATACTGGAAGTTTTACAAACGGCACCATATTTGATGCAAGTTCTTACCATGGAGGGCCATTCAATTTCACGGTAGGAGCGAATCAAGTAATTCAGGGTTTTGACCAAGCAGTCATAGGAATGAGCGTTGGCCAGGAGAAAAACGTAACTATACCGGTGAATGAAGCGTATGGACCGGTAAACCGTGCTTTGTTCATCCAAATACCGACTAACGTTTTAAGAGGAGACCTGAACGCAGCCCCCGTTGTAGGTATGGGAATCAAGAATAGTGCAGGAGAGCAAGGTGTCATAACGGCTGTCAATTCGACTAACGTAACCGTTGATTTCAATTCACCACTTGCCGGCAAGGTTCTCGTATTTAGAATAACAATAGTAGGGATAAAGAAAGCCTAATAAATTCAGTTACATACTTATACGGGAGAAGGAAGAACGATGTTGGAGCTGGAGAGCTAATAAAGATCGTGCTACGCGTGCTTTTCTACTTTATAGTAATATCAATACTCCTAGAGTCGTTCGGTATAAGTTTATCAACGGCACTTGCAGGTGGCGCAGTCGGAGGCATAATAATAGGACTAGCCGTACAGACCATAGTAACGAGCGTCTTATCCTGGTTCCTTGTTTCTTCCTCAAGGACCATATTACCAGGCGAGGTGCTACTCATACAATCATCTCTTGGGGCAACTTTATCTGCAAGGTGACCAAGGTAGGCATAGTATTCACATAGGTAACTACCCAAAATGGGACAAAAATGAAGATACCGAATACACCGCTGATTAGTTCCTTGCTATTTACAAGACTTAAGACAGGAGCCAGCGCATATGCTTACGCTTTCCCTGTCGCAATAAACGCTGATGTTAGTGTATAACTTTTTGAAAATACGGTGAAGCTCGCACTGAAGAAGGAGTTGCCTTTTGGTAAAGACGAGCATGCAGATGTTATTTGAGCCCAAAGACTTCAGGCACAAATACTTATACTGCAATTTGCACTTCCTCGAATTTGACGAGGTTAACGGGCTAATGGATAGTGTTAACAAAGCATTTGATAAGGCTTATTGGGATGCAAAGAAGCAGATTTCTTGATTCTTTATCCGTTTTAGTAAAATTTACTTGTGCTCCAGTAGTTTGATTATCTTATCCGGATCGCCATCCACCTCTATGGGCGGGTTCATACGTGATGGCTTAATTGCGGCGAGCTTATTGAGGTGATAGTCAATGGTGGTTGTTGTGTCCTTTAATATGTTACCAGTGAGTATGCAGACAACTTTCTCATCCTTTTCTATAACGCCTCTTTCCCTCAGCTTCTTTACACCGGCTAATGATGCAGCCGAAGCAGGCTCACAGCCTATTCCGCTCGAGTCTATAACCGCTTTCGCATCAAGAATTTCTTGGTCAGAGACTTGCTCTACGGTTCCCTTGCTGCTCTTTATGGCCTTTAGCGCCTTCTTCCAGCTCACCGGATTGCCTATTTTTATAGCGCTGGCCAGCGTATCAGGATGATCTATCTTAACAAGATCGCTTCCGCCGCTCTTCCATAGCCTATAGAACGGATTCGCGCCTTCCGATTGTATAGCTGCTATCTTTGGGACCTTCTTTATCAAACCGAACTCTTTCATCTCAGAGAGGGCCTTGCCTATGGCCGATGTATTGCCCAAATTTCCAGCAGGGAGGGCGATCCAATCAGGCGATTCCCATCTAAGCTGCTGTATAAGCTCCAATGCTATCGTTTTTTGGCCTTCTATTCTCCATGGATTTATCGAATTGAGCATATACATGTTAAGCCTGCCGCATGCTTCCTGAATCAGACGCATTGCATCATCAAAGTTGCCCCTTATTTGAAGGACTTTTGCTCCGTAGGCGAGTGTCTGGGCAAGTTTGCCATACGCTATCTCGCCATTAGGTATGAAAACCACGGCATTAAGTCCTGCCAGCGCGGCGTATGAAGCCAATGAAGCTGAGGTGTTGCCCGTCGAGGCGCAACAAACTACTTTGCAGTGAAGTCTAACTGCCTCAGAGATCCCGACAGTCATCCCTCTGTCCTTGAAAGAGCCGGTTGGATTCTCACCCTCATGCTTTAGGTACAGTTGCTTCACTCCGGCAAATCCTGATACATTTTTGTGCATGTATAGATTTGTATCGCCCTCCCGGCGTGAGACTATCATCTTATTAGGCACTAATTGGTTTATGAACTCCTTATAGAGCCAGACGCCGCTATCGTACGGAAATTTTCTGTTCTCCAATCTTTCATCAAGATTGCTTCGTGACAAATTGGGATTTGATATTGAAACCTCAAGCAAGCCACCACAAGAACAACGCCAAATATTACTTGGCTTATATTTCCTGCCACAATCTATACAAACAAAAGAAGTTACCGTTTGATCATCCCAGCTGTTTTATACCGTCTTTTGATATTCTGCTGATTATTATTTCGTGCTTTTCCTTGAATATACTTTCTATGCCTGTTAGCAGTTTTTTCTTTCCCTTATTCGATTTATCCCCAAGTATTAGTATGGCGGGTCCTGCACCGCTTGCAGCAACACCATAGCCTAAATTGCTAGCTAACTTCTTTATCTCATAGAAGTGCTGCAAGATTCCTGCCCTCGCTCTTGCAGGCTCAGCTATTTTGTCATCCATTGCTTTTATCACGCCCTGTACATCATCATCGGCCACCGAGCAGATTAACGATGAAAGGCACTGCATATTGTATTGCGCTGAAGAACGGCTAACCTCATTTGGTAACACTTCCCTCGCCTGCTTTGTAGATTTTTTGCCATTCTCAGGGGATACTATTACCGCCTCCATTGAGGCAGGCACATCCATCTTCTTTATTTTAATCGGCTCTCGGCCAGTGACCACGGTGAATCCGCCGAATATAGCTGGCGCCACATTGTCTAAATGAGGCACCCCTGCTGATACCGCCTCTCCGAATGATGCATAATGTACCAATTTTTCATTGCTTAAACCGAGATTGAAGAGTTTGTTTATAGCGTATGCGATACCGGCTGCGCTTGCAGCACTGCTGCCCATTCCGCCGCTCGGCTTGATCTGCTTCCTTATCATTATATCAAGACCGCTCTTGATGTCAAAATCGCTTCTCATCTCATTTATTACTGGACCGCACGAATTTTGATCAATTTTAATTGGCACCTCATATCTGCCTTTAGAGCTTATTCTATCAATTTCAGATACAGAGACTACCATTTCATCAAATGGCTTCTCAAGCGCTACGCCGCATATATCGAAACCCGAACCGAGATTTGCCGAAGTTGCAGGTGCCCTAATCTTTATGCTTCGCATTTTCACATCGTTTTAATTCTTTCAACATTTTCTTAAGATTCCCTGCTACTCTGCTTGCCGTTACGTCACCTCCGCTGCCGGGACCCGCCAAGAAAAGGTTGAGCTCGCTATTGTTAGCCTTCCCCTTTATCTCTATTGCATTGTTTATCGAATCTATATTTGCTAGTGAATCAGTCTTGCTTAATATTTCAGGCCCTACGGAGGCCTTAATACTGCCGGCTTCTTCGCTTATTTTACAGACCAGCTTTATAGTCTTGCCCTCATTTTTCAGCTTCTGGATCAGTGGTTGGTCTATGCCCTCAATACCAAGATGACTTTTGTCTATTCCAAAAAGACGTACATCTGTTCTGCCAATTTTTTTGTTGAATATGCGATTGCAAAGTCCAACTACCTTGAGGGCGGAGTCGTATCCCTTTACGTCATATTCGTAGTCAGCTTCCGCATAGCCACGTTTTATTGCGTCGTTAAGTGCTGATTGGAACCCCGTTTCTTGAAGCTTGCATAGTATGTAGTTAGTTGACCCGTTCAGTATCGCCCTAACCTCAATAATTTCAGAATTTATCCCATCGAACATCTCAAACACAGGAGTTCCACCCATGACACTTGCCCCGTCAAGGAACATTGCGTGCTTCTTCTCAGCCAATTTCTCAACTTTTTGCATCGCCTTTATCGACCTGAGATGGTTCTTTGAAGACACTATAACATTTACCCCTTGATTCAAAGCGCATAATACATTTGAGAAGCCTGGTTCGCCATCCTTTACATTTGTTGGAGTAAGATCGATTAAAATATCTGGATGTAACTTTTCGATAACGTACTTGGCATCGATTTTCTTAGACAACTTGGAGCGTGAAATCTCGTTAAAGCTCACCTTTTCACGTAGTACAATAGATGGATTGATGCCTTTTTGGCTAAAAATCCCGCCGCTGCTATCTAGCGCTGCAATCAAAAATATATCAGCGCCTATTCCAGAGGCCCATAATTCCAATTGACCCCACATCTGCATAAGGCTTCTGCCGACATTGCCTAGCCCAACAACGGCTATTTTGACTTTCATATGTAACCTCTGGAGAAAAGTAGTTCTCCGTCAAGTATTCCTGCTCCGGCCGCGCCCCTGACAAGGTTATCGCCGACTACGGTATACGCTATGCTCTTCTTGTCCAGACCCGCCCTTAACCTTCCTACAGTTACTGCCATGCCATTGCCATCCAGGCGAGGCTGTGGCCTGTTTAGCTCTTGACTTACGATTATGGGCTTCTTTGGGGCCGAAGGCAGTCCCTCAAGGCCAGGGAAGTTGCTCATTAAATCCTTAACATTATCAACATCGACGTTTTCTGCGAATTCTACGTATACGGATATTGTATGCCCATTCAGGACAGGAACCCTGTTGCATGAACCGAATATATCAATGTGCTTGTTTTCTATCTTGCCGTTTTCGATTTTACCGAAAATCTTTGGCGTCTCTTCCACCAACTTTTCCTCTTCATCGTGTATGTAAGGTATTACATTGCCCAATGCTTCTACAGAAGCTAATCCTGGATGCCCTGCACCGCTCAGTGCCTGCATCGAGGTTGCGAAAATCCTCTTTACAGCAAATTCATCAAATAGAGGCTTCAATGAGAGGCACATTATTATTGTGGTACAGTTTGGATCACAGACCAATCCTCCTTTAATCGATTTTCTCTGTTTGTCCAACAACTTGAGGTGATCCGCATTTATCTCCGGTATCATTAGTGGCACTCTTTTATCCATCCTGTTTGTGCTGGCCTTGCTGATTACGGTTTTACCTTCTTTAGCAAGGCGCCATTCAACCAATTGGGCTATGTCCGATGGCAATGCCGAGAACACCACCTTAGACTCGAATTTGTCCAGCACGCCTTTTACTTTTACATCATCCAGATAGTCTCCAGTTTCAGCTAGTATGCCTCTATTTACTTCTCCGAAGCGCTTGCCCTTTGATTTCTCAGATGCTGCCAACTCCTTGACCTTGAAGTATGGGTGATCCGCCAGCAATTCGATAAACTTCTGACCTGCCAGCCCTGTTGCACCCAATACTGCGACATCAATGCTCCTCATTTTCCCACCTAGATAAATTCTGGTACTTGCTTTGTAATGCCATTTAATCGCAAGACACACTTTGTTTATAGCCTGCTAGTTCAGTTGCAATGGCTATACCCCAGAAAACGAAAACAGATTATAACATTTTCAGAGATTTAGCTAGCACTACGACTAGCGCGTTGTAGCTGTTGTGCTTAAACCTCCGACTAATGCCATGATACTATTTCATAATACTGCTTTATAAATGTTTTGTGGAGGAGAAATGCGGTTATAAAGTTGTTGGACCATAGAATAGAAAGTGATTCCATGCTTATGCAAAAAGGCTTCGCAAGTGACAACAATTCTGGTGTCCACCCTGATGTGATTAGGGCTATAGAGGCAGCAAACTCGGATCATGTTGTAGCTTATGGCGATGACGTTTATACCAAGCGTGCGATAGAGAAGATGAGGCAGGCTTTTGGCAAGGACATAGATGTGCACTTCGTATTTGGAGGCACAGGTGCTAACGCGGTCGCGTTAAAGGCGATGACAGACTCTTACAACGCTATAATATGCGCGGAGACCGCCCACATGAACGTAGAGGAGGTCGGCGCACCTGAGAAACTTACCGGTTGCAAACTGCTGACTATCCCTTCAAAGAACGGAAAGATAACAGTAGACGGGATAAAGAGCCATCTTCATGCACTGGGCAACCAGCATCACGCACAGCCAAAGGTGGTATCAATCACCCAGTCAACCGAATATGGGACGGTTTACACACCTGATGAGATAAGAGATATAGCTGACTTTGCCCATGAAATGGGGCTTTTATTGCATGTGGATGGAGCAAGGCTAGCCAATGCTGCGGTTTCACTTGGAACGGGGTTCAAGCAGATAACTGCTGGCGTAGGCGTTGATGCGCTTTCCTTTGGTGGGACGAAGAATGGGATGATGTACGGGGAGGCGGTAATTTTCTTTGATAGAGAACTCTCTAAGGACTTCAAATACATACAGAAGCAAGCGACGCAGTTGCCATCAAAAATGAGATTTATATCGGCACAATTCGATGCAGTCTTATCGAATGGCTTATGGAGGAGTATGGCAGCCAACGCGAATGAGATGGCTAAGACCCTTGCTAACGAGCTTAGGAGCATACCTCAAATCAAAATAACGCAGAATGTAGAAGCGAATGCAGTTTTCGCGCTAATCCCAAAAAGGTATCTTGCAGAGATAAGGAAAAGGTACTTCTTTTATACGTGGCACGAGGACGCAAAATCTGCTGAGGTGCGTCTTATGGCTTCATTTGACACAACAATAGAAGACATAGACGCGTTCGTTGAATTCCTTAAGGATGTTATCGAAAAGTGATTGTGGGCGCGCACAATCAAATCTATTTTTCCAACTTCTGAAGAAGCTCCAATGCTGCGGAATAAGGATCCACGCCTTCATCAAGCATCTTGGCTATGCTCGCAGCGTTGCCTTGGGTCAGTTTGTCGATGCTTTTTGACATGAGCTCCTTTGCTATGCGATCGACCTCCGTGCCGAAAGCCTTTGATATGAACGCTGCGGTGTCAACGCCATTTTCATGCTCAAGTGTCAGATCCGCAAGCTCCTTTATGCCATGCTTTGAAACGCAGCTTGTGGTCGTTACTTTCTTAGTGTTCTTGCCTTGCTGCGACGAAAGGTAAGCCATAATCGACCTCTTGGCCTGATCTGCCCCGGGCAGTTCTGACTTGTTAATCACGAATATATCAGCTATCTCCATTGTGCCTGCCTTCATCGCCTGGATCTCGTCCCCCAGACCTGGCGCGAGCACAAGAAGTATGGTTGATGATATGTTCAGTATATCGAAGTCAGCCTGGCCTGAACCGACCGACTCGACAATCACAAGGTCAAAGCCAGCGCAAGAAAGCGTTATGAGTGCGTTCATTACTGACGCAGTAAGGCCGCCCTTGGCGCCCCTGGTTGCTATGCTGCGCATGAATATGCTGCTGCTTGATAGCGTGTCTTCCATCCTTATCCTATTGCCCAGAAAGGCGCCGCCGCTGAACGGGCTTGATGCATCAATCGCTATTATGGCAAGCTTATGCCCTGATGCTGCTATGATAGGTGCGAGCTGCGATATCAGTGTGCTCTTACCGCATCCGGGCGGGCCGGTTATCCCTATTACATGCGGTATCTTCTTTGGATCGTAGAGCCCCTTTATGACCTTTGAGAAAGCCTTTGGATCGTCCTCTGCCATGGTTATGCAGCGGGCTATGCTTCCTCTATCTCCAGCCTTCAACCCTTCTGAAAGCCTGCTCGCCTCGACGCCCAAAGCCTCACCACTTATTAGCCCTTGCCTCCTCTGCCCGCTTTCTTATATGCGATATTATCTCGTTCATTGGCGTACCTGGGCCATAGTTACCAGTGACGCCTATCTTTTCCAGTTTCGGCCTGTCTGCTTCTGGTATTGTGCCTCCGCCGACCACTGCGATATCGCCTTCCGCGTGCCTCTTCTTCAGCAACTCCATGACCTTCTTGAATATAGTCATGTGAGAGCCATTCAGCAGGCTTATTGCAATCACGTCCACGTCCTCGTCTATTGCTATGTTTATTATCTCCTCGGGGGTGGGGAGAAGCCCCGGGTATATGACCTCCATTCCAGCATCCCTGAAGGCTCTGGCTAGCACATAGATTCCCCTGTCATGGCCATCTATCGCAGGCTTTGCAAGAAGTATCCTTATAGGCCTTTCAGATGATTTTTGGTTCTTTCCACTCCCCATATACCTCCCTTCCGACATTAACTATTTCCCCTATAGTAGCATAAGCCTTGACCGCATCCATTACATAAGGCACGAGATTTTCCGAACTCGAAGCCATGGCTACACGTAGCCTCTCAAGGTGCAGTCTGACTTTGGATTCGTTTCGCGCCTTCTTTACTTGTGCTATCCTTGCGCGCTGCGTCCTTTGGGCCCTCATACTTATCTTTAGCGTATTGATCTGCTTCTCCTGCTCCTCCCTGTACTTGTTGACCCCTACCATTACGTCGTCCCCGTTCTCAAGCCTCATCTGCCTCTCGTACGAGGCATCGGCTATCTCGCCCTGCATATAACCCTTCTTTATTGCTTCAAGAACCCCTCCTATCTTCTCTATCCTATCAAAGTACTCGTAAGCCTGCAGTTCCATCTTCTTTGTAAGCGCCTCTACATAATAAGACCCGCCAAGTGGGTCAACTGGACTGAGTACGCCGGACTCTTCAGCTATTATCTGCTGGGTTCTGAGCGCGACCTTGGCGGCGTCCTCTGTTGGCAGCGCTAAGGCCTCATCGTATGAGTTCGTGTGTATGCTCTGCGCCCCTCCTAGCACAGTGTAAAGAGCCTCAAGGGCAGTCCTGGCAATGTTGTTGAGCGGCTGTTGCCATGTGAGCGTGTATCCTGATGTCTGCGCGTGGAACCTGAGCTTCAGAGACCTGTCACTCTTTGCGCCGTATTTCTCCTTCATAACAGTAGCCCATATCCTCCTGGCAGCCCTGAACTTGGCTATCTCCTCGAACATATTCATCGATGAATCAAAGAAAAACGATATCCGCTGGGCGAATGAGTCGACGTCAAGTCCTGCTTCTATCCCCATATCAACATAATGGAACCCGTCCGCAAGCGTGAATGCGAGTTCCTGCACTGCAGTGGCTCCTGCTTCTCTTATATGATAACCAGATACGCTTATGTAATTCCATTTTGGTATGTTCTTTACAGAATAAAGCATCATGTCTCTAATCATTCTAAGGTGCGCTTCTGGAGGGTAGAACCATTCCTTCTGCGCGATGTACTCTTTGAGTATGTCTGCCTGGAGCGTGCCTGAAAGCATCTCTGGTTTTATGCCTCTCTTCTGCGCAACTGCGATGTACATTGAGAAGAGTATTATCGCTGGCGCGTTGATTGTCATAGAAGTGCTTACCTTATCGAGCGGTATGCCATCAAAAAGCACCTCCATGTCCTTGAGTGAGGTTACGTTTACACCGCATTTGCCTATCTCACCCTCTGCTCTTTTGTTATCGCAATCGATACCGTAAAGTGTAGGTTCATCAAACGCTATGCTGAGCCCTGTCTCTCCGTGTTTAAGTAGGTATTTGAGCCTCGTATTTGTGTCTTCTGGTGTGCCGAAGCCGGAGAACATCCTCATTGTCCACGGCTTGCCTATGTACATATTAGGATAGATCCCTCTTGTGAAAGGATAAACGCCTGGCATCTCGTCCGGCTGCGGCGCTACGTCATCTTTGGTGTAAACCTCCCTGATCTCTGAACCTTCAACAGTCTTGCCAAGCCATGGCTCGAGCACGTTTTTATGCCACTTTTCATATGCAGCATTGCCTTTCCTATGCGGAGCTGAAAGTTCTGCCACTTTTTTGCTCCAGTATGATTCCGTTGCTGAAGTTTTTGCTTTCTTGCCCATAGGAGTTACCATGCAATTCGATTTTCTATTTCGCTGCGCTCTCCAAGTGTGATTTGATAGCTGTGATTATAATGTTTATCTTGTCCTCGCTTACCTTCTTTATTATGCTAGCGCCTACGCCGCTTATGAGGCCGCCAAGCTCAAATGTAGAATCCCAGACCATGTCCGTTGCGCCGGCGCCTTTCTCCTTCAATTGTATGTCAAGCAATATTTTTACATTGCTGCCTATGCCATTGCCCTCAATAGTGTATGAAACTGCGCTCCCTTCTTTTTTCACAAAGCTGCCGCGCAGGTCGAATAGCCCTCTTACCATACCTATTCCTACCTTTGCCTTGAGGGTGAAATTCTTGTCATCTATTTTTTTGAAGCCTTCCGTATCTGGTATGCATCCAGATACGCTCTGCGTATCAGTGAGGAAACCGTATGCTGAAGCTATCGGTGCGGTTATTTCCATATTGCCATCAAGTTTTATCTGCATGCTAATCAAACGCTCTGAAGTCGTCACCGAGTACGCTGGATGCTATCTTCAGTTCCTGCACTTCGTCGGTACCTTCATAAATCCTAGTGACTCTGCTGTCGCAGAAGAGCCTGCCTGCTGGTGATAAAAGTGAGTAACCGAAGCCTCCGAAGACCTGAACTGCGTGGTCCGCGGACTCAAACGCGAGACGAGATGCTATCTTCTTCGCAAGCGCGGACTGAAGGTCGATTTCCTTGAGAAGAGCCTGGTTGGACAAATCCTTTTCGTACGCATCCTTTCTTATTGCAGCGAAATATGTGGGCCAGCGCGCCATCTCGAGATTCTGCCTTATCTCTGCTATGTGCCTCTGTATCAGCTGGTGCCTGCCTATCGGCTTGCCGAACTGCTTGCGTTCACGCGCTCTCTCTATGGCAGCGTTAAGGGAACCATCTATTATGCCTATACAGCCAGATGCTATGCCTATGCGCCCGTTAAGGAGTGCAGAATAGGCTACGCGCATGCCCTTACCGAGTTCCCCGAGTAGGTTTGCCTTAGGCACCTCGAGCTCGTTGAACTCTAGCATCGCAGTATCAGAGGTGAAAAGCCCTATCTTCTCCTCGAGCCTCATCGAAACACTGAATCCAGGGCTTTTAGTATCAATGATGAAGGCGCTTATGCCGCTCTTATCGCCCTTTGAGCGCGCAAACAGTATCATGGCGTCAGCTATGGAACCGTTTGATATTAGGTACTTTGAGCCATTAATTACGAACTTGTCACCTTGCGCTTCGTATGTGGTCTTCATTGAAGCGGGATCGCTGCCTGCTTCCGGCTCTGTCAGCCCGAATGCCAGTATCTTATCGCCCTTGGCCGCAGGCTTGAGATATTTCTGCTTCTGCATCTCTGTGCCCCAGCGCTGTATCGTCAATGCACCCAATAAGACTTGCACATCGTAAAACGTGCCGAAGCCCATGCCCATTTGGCCTAGACGTTCCATTGTGAGTGAGGTTATGAGCGTGCCTGCGGCGAGGCCGCCATATTCTTTGGCTATTGGTATGCCTATTATGCCGAACTTCTTGGCTATTTCTATGCCTTCCCTGTTGAGCTCATGCTTAAGGTAATGCTCCAGCTCTGGAACTGCTATCTCTTCGGCTGCTTTATCTACCATATCCAGTATGCCAAGTTCATTATCTGTGAAACTGTGCAAAGCCTTCAAATCAGTTATCGCCTGATTGAGCAACGCTTCCATGCTAAACGACCGTAAGGACCATTATAAGAATAATAATTGTGATTAAATAATGTTTCGTGGCTGCATATGTAATTAATATGCAAGAGTGCTTATAACAAGAAGGTAGTTCATTGCCTAAGTAGATGGCGCGTAGCGTTCATGTTGTGGCTCGCAGCAAGGCTCACTGCATTGTCCTCATCATCTACAAGTCTCTCGAGAATCTCGTCCTGCGTTGCGGGGTTTGAAGCAACCGACATCCTGACCTCCCAGTTATCATCCTTCGATAGAACCTCGCTTATCTCGGTAGGCACGCTGGGATTCCTTGCAACACTGCACCTTACGTAATCATCTTTGTCCTTTGAAAGCGCAAGTAGGATTTCAAAAGGCGCGCTAGGGTTTGAAGCTACTGAAATGCGTACTTCTGCTTCAGAATCCAAAGCGAGAAGAGCAAGCGCTTGAGAAGGTGTGTTTGGGTTCTTCGCAACGCTTGACCTAACCTTCGGATCGCTGCTCTTTGAGAACATTACTAGGATATCAACTGCCGGGTTTGACTCCGTGCCAAGTGGAACTGTAGCTTCAACCATTTGAACACTTGATAACCCATCATAATACTTTGAGATATTTAAATGCACCTATGTATTAATCCGGTGTTTTTAAGGAAGCTCATTTGCCACTGTTTCTACAAAATAGCTTGGTGTTGGTGAGATTGAGTTAGGTGATGAGATTATAGTCAGCGAAACAAAGTAATCACCCTTCAGGCCAATAATGTGCAGGATTTGTGAAGGTGGACTCAGAGGCTCTAACGTATAGGCGTACTGCATGCCATTAAATGTTGAGTATGACGTGCTGTTAGGGTTTATCTCTTGCACTGTTAGCGCATACGTCTTTGAAGCATTGGTAGAATTAATAATCGACTCGTAAAGCTGTGCGCCACTGCTGATTATGTAGTCAGTCGTCCATATATTAGAGTAAGACCCGTTGTATCCTGCCGTCTTGTTGTCCTTTTCCTTTGCAGTATACTTGCCTGATGATCCTAAAAGCGAAGAAGCCTGCGATGGCGATATGTATGGGCCGCTAGGCAGTGTTAAGTTTGCACTTAAATTCTGCTGCGAGGCAACTGTTGTGGTAGCAATCGTGCTTATTGAAGATGTGTATATCGGCTTGTTATTTGCAGATAAAAGCAGCAAAGCACCAATTATTATTATGACTAAAATCACAGCCGATATGATAATAACATTTTTACTAACCATAGAATCAATTCCCAATAAATCCAAAAATTTGCCTTATAATTTGCATGATAAAGCGCCCCAACGTTGTGTTACGGAATTGTCACTGGTGGTGTGCTATACTGATACGTTATTGTTATACCGCTACCACCGCTGCCGCCAATGTCCGATACTGCACCGTTGCACGATTGGGAGTAAGCGCTTGATCCGCCGCTCACGTTGACGCCACTAGCAGTATAACTCGACTGGTAAGCTAGAAGTAATGAACCGCCACCTCCAGAACCAGCGCTTGCTACGTCAGTCCCATTGCAGGCATCATCTGTTGAACTACCATTCTGCCCATTTAGGTTTATCGTGCCCGTGGTTATTGTAGTGGCCTGTATGTACAAACCGTAGGAGCCGCTTCCACCTCCTGCGTCTCCTCCACCACCGGATCCAGCGCCACCTCCTCCGGCACCTTCAAGATAATTCTGCATACCACTCGTATACCATGTGTTTATTTCAGAACTTGTTAGGCCAACTGGCTGCGATGCTGTGGTGCCGCTGCCCCCATATTGTGTGCCAGATCCTGCTGTGTTGGGATTGCTCCCGCCTCCAATTGCTATAGTATCGCCACCGGATCCAGCAGATGGACCACAACAACCACTTGTCGCGGCGCCACCGCCGCCGGAACCTCCATAGCTCGAGGTTGCAGAACCCCCATTTCCGCAGCAACCCGCGCCGTTGCTCGGATTCCCGGCGTTTATCGTACCGGAATTGGAGAATGTAGTGCCCGCGAGGAAATTGTGTCCATTTGTAGTTACAGTGACTCCGCCGTTTATCGTTATACTGCCAGCAGCCTCGACATCGCTCGAAAGAACGGTGCTTGCATCAAATACCACATTTCCATTGCATACGCCGCCAGTATATCCACCGCTTGCTGTGCACTGCTGTATAGAGGTTGTCGATGTTGAGCTGGAAGTCGATGTTGAAGTTGAGGAAGTCGTTGATATTGTACTGGAAGTGCTGCTAGTAGAGGTGGAAGTCGTAGTAGGTGAACTCGAAATTGCACCAGAGAATGCGCTGCCTGCCTCACTTGCAGAAACCGTGCCTACCTCTATGAAGTCGGTTGGTACTGGGCCGCAGTCCTGCACCGTACAATATCCTATCCAGACGGATCCGGTAAACTTATTACCTACTGGTACATTTCCGACAGGTATAGCGCCCGAATGTGCTAGAGTGACGTTCTCATAGTTCAATGTTACTGTCTCGCCAGGACCCATTTCCGGGGCCAAGAATACCATACTCGAATTGCTTAACTCAGAATAGTTTATTGGAAGACCGGTTGTTCCATTTAAGTGTTCGTTTGAAGAAACAATGAAGCCGTACACATCGAAATAAGGCTGCCCGGTATTCTGACCTACAGAAACAGATATGCCGTTAAGCGTGTATACAGGGTCAGTGCAGCTATAAAGCGGTGCAGGATTGCAGGTGTTAGGGGTGCTTGAAGAGGACTGGCCGAATAAGCCTAGGGCGAAAAGCGCTGCGGCAACAATTGCGACAATGAGTATGGCCCATCCATAAGTGGCCAGGTATTCCATTGCAGACTGCGCCTTTCTTGTGCTGCGTTTATTGCTTTGCTTTCTGCTGAGAGGTTGCATATGATTTTTATCCAGCGCATATATAAAAATTTATGCATCTTCTCGCGATTGGACCAAACTTAAGACGGTGCGAAGACCTTATAATAAATAGCGCTCGATGTTGATTTTGACCAATCAGATTTACTCATTCTACATGAGTGTCAAATGACCCAATATAAGTTTGGAGTGGTGCGTTCAAGCAGCTTTGGGTCGTGAAGTTGAAATTAGGGACCAAGCCGCAGTATGGGGCCGTTATGTATATGGTACCGAAAATCAATGTGCCTACACTTGTTTGGAGCGGTGCGTTTATCTCGCATATGATGGAATTGCCAGGATTATACAGGGCGGCGCTTGGCAGACATAAACCTATACTACTTAACGAGGACGAATTTGTGCCGTTCAAATTGTATATTATTGACATCGTACCGTTTATTGGGAACTGCTGGGCATTGTAGAAGGCTATAGTGATTAGGGTGTTAGCTGGATTGATTGTGTTTGGAACGGCAACTATGTCGGTGCATACCACGCCCATTGCAAAAGAGCATGATTCGGGTGCGATTATATTAGGTGCAATAAGGAAAAAGTATATCAGCGAGATCACTATCACTGCTATGAGCACCGCCCAACCGTAAGTGGCGAGATACTCAATGGCGATTTGCCCGCGCATGGGGTTCTTACGTGCTACGTTTCTACCTGGTTTTGTAATTTGCATCCTACCATTCTGTTATCATTTATTTAAAATGATTTGTTAGCATTGTCATAAAATGCCTTCCTTCCGGAAAGTCTTTGCGCTGATGTACATTATTACCAAGTCTATTACAAAGAGTACCGCTATCAGAGCGGTGAAAAATGTAACGGAAAGGTCAGCAATGCCAAGGACTGATATGAAAGGTATTATAAGTATGGGCAGCACCAGTATCGTGCTTATCTGCTGGGCCTCTTTTGTGCCCCTTACATGCGCGGATATTAAGACAACCAATCCGATAGTAGCTATCGCTAGAAATGGAGATGCCATAAGCATCATAATCCATGGCAAGGTAGGCAGTATGTAAACCTGAAATGTTCCGTAAACTATAGTGTTAATGACTGTGCCGTATATGGCGAATACGAAGACCGTGAGCAGGGTTGTCGGTATAAATGAGGCCAGTACCTTGCCAAGAAGCAGCTCCGAGGAAGAAACTGGGGTCGCGAGGAGCGCCTCGGATGTCTTCCTCTCCTTCTCTCCGGCGAAGCTGTCGGCTGCTATGACTGAAGCCGTAAGTATTGGCATGGTCATGAATATGGGGCCTAGCACATTCACGGAAAAGAAATTGATGAATAGAAGGCCGCTCATGCTTACTGCGCTAGTTGAAGTGACGGCTATGGAAGCTAGCTTCTCTGCCAGCGTAGGGCCTGCATAAATTGCAACGTAATAAGTCAGGATTGGCAGTATTAGCGCGAAGAAAGATGGCACGCCGATCATCGGACCGTATATAGAGACGCTGCTGAACACCTCTTTCATGTCCTTGGATGTTATAGCAAGCACTTTTCCCAAGTCCAAATCAATCACCTACCTTGCCCGATGAGAGGCCGCTTATTACCGGCTCTATGTAGTCTACGCTAGCTATGTAAGCATCGTTATCGATAAGGTACGAAAGGACTTTGTTTATGCTTTTGTAATCCCTTACCCTTATCTTCACCATTGTAGGCTTTGCTGAATTGGCCTCCTGGAAACCTGGAATAGACTTTGCTAGCTTCAACGAAATTGGCGTTGCAAGCCTTATGCTCACATCTATATCGCGCAACATCGAACCGTAGAGCTGCTCTATGGTGACGTCCTTTACAACCGAACCTCTCCGTATCACCACAACTCTCCCATTGAACCTTGTAACCTCATCTAGTTTCTGCGTGACGAAAAGTACGGTACGCCCTTCCTTTTCGTAGTTAAGCATGAAATTCCTCACCACTTCAGATGCGCTTGCGTCAAGGAATGCCGTAGGCTCATCAAGAAGCAGTATCCGCGGATCGTTCAGCACGGAACGGCAGAATGCTACCTTTTGCTTAGTTCCACGGCTGAGTTGGTACACTCTGGAGTTAATGTACTGCATCGCGTCAAGCTCTTTCAAAAATCTTTTGGCCGATTCGTCTATTTCTGCATCCTTGAGACCGTCCAGTCTACCGAAGAATTTAAGGTTGCCGATCACAGAAAGATGGTCATAAAGGGCATAATTATCTGATAATAGCGACATCTGCGTCTTCAATCCGTTGGATAGGTAGGGATCTTCGCCTAAAACGCTTACTCGACCATTATCGGCTTTGTATAGACCGTCTATACACCTAAGCAGCGTGCTCTTGCCTGCGCCGTTGGGCCCGAGTATTATGTTGAGGCCTTTTGAGAATTCTAGGCTTACGTTGTTTATTGCGGTGACCCGGCCGAATTTCTTGGTCAGATTGGTAAGCCTTATTATGCTTTCTGCCCTCTCGCTTTTGATAGCCATTTAATTAGCACTGCTTTGATAGCTGGACATTATTTGTTATTTTACCTTTTTACTACTGTGCACTGTTCATCCCTGCCAAGGATGATCGATTTCATAATGCCGGGTTTTGTTGCATTGGCTATGTAACCGATTGCACCTGTTGACCTTACTATCTCGTACATTAGCGAGACTTTTATCTTCATCCCACCAGTTACATCGACTTTCTTCGTTGTTCCAACTGTTGACATTATTTCCGATATGTTTTTGTTGTTGAGCTCGCCAACCAACTTTGCTTTTGGATCGGCGGGGTTTCTATCAAAAACGCCATCGACATCGGTACCGAATATAACCTTTGAGGGTTTGAAGTGCCTTGAAAGGAAATTAAGTATCTCTTCTGTCGAAACTATGCATACGCCCTGCTCGGCGTCCACGCCTACATCTCCGTATACGACAGGGATAAAGCCGCGTGCCATCGCCTCCCTTATCTGGGAGACACTGCCTTCTGATATCTTGCCCTTCTTAGAAAGAGTAAAGCTCGATGGCGAAAATGGGAAAATTGGAATACCTATCTCTACGCCACATTTTATGAATATTGAGTCGAGTTCACGTGCATCTGACAAAGTAATTATGGCACCCTTCCTGCTCTCTTCATTGACCAAGCCGTTCTGAACCCCGTATTTGCTTGCCGATATGTGCGGGAATGAGCCCCCACCATGACCTATTATTATATCTGCGCCTGTCTCCTTCTTTGCCTCATATATTTCCTTCAAGAGCCGCTTAATCACTTCGGGCTTCGCCTCTTTTTGAACGGCAGTGTTTGTTATTACGCTGCCGCCCAATTTTATCAGGCATAGTTCATTCTCCATGAAATCGCTGTAGTTTATTCTAATCTGTGGCATTCCTTAAAACACTTTTGCTTTTGCTAGGGCATGCTAAGCGGCTGAATACAAGTGTGAGCATTAGGTGCCAAACAGCAATATGATTTCCCACCCGAGGGCAGTACACACATATCGTGAGCAGTCTTAGCTTCCGAGTTCGGAATGGGATCGGGCGTTTCACTGCTCCTATTACCGTTTGGCAGATTTATTCTGTAGCACAAATTTATAAGGCTTGTGATTTGTTGAGTTTGTCCAACAAATAGGTAAAAACAAACCTACCGGTGTTTAGGTTTGTTCTGACGGTTAGTTCATCACTGCAAATCTGTTCAAGACGTTTATTTTTGCGACAATCTCTTTTTCGATGTTTCGCT
>JAJYYB010000008.1 GCA_021801355.1 Microcaldota archaeon
CCTTTTCAGGACGTATTTCAGACATATGCGAGATCAACATCATTCTTTCACCAACAACACTTATATGCATTCGCATTCATCCCACGACTGAAGTGCGTGGGCTTTCTGCTATGGATTTTGTAAAGCTTACGCATTGTTAACACCTCAGTTTCCCCTGATAATAATCATGGAGGGGGTTAAATAAGATTTGCTTTTTGGCGCGCTCTGGCTTGTGTGGCATGTGCCGTGGTCAGGACGAAAGAAGCCTGTCTATCGCCTTGGACACCTTCAACTCGTTAGGGACATAGTAGTTTTCGTATCCTGGGAACGGATACGGCAGGCTGGGCGATCCGACCCTGACTATTGGAGACTTCAAATCGTACATAGCCTTCTCAGCTATCCTTGCAGCTATCTCTGCCCCAGCTCCGAAACTTAATTCTGCTTCGTGGACTATGAGAGCCCGGCCAGTTTTCTTTACGCTGCCCAATATCGCCCTTTCATCAATTGGATTTATCGTCCTTAGATCTATTATGTCAGCGGAGATATTCCTTTTCTGCACAACGTTCTTGACAACCGGCACCATCGTGCCGTACGTGATTATTGAAAGGTCGTCGCCCTCGTTCAAAACGCTAGACTTGCCTATTGGCACTTCGTACATCTCCTCAGGAACCTCCTGCTTGAAAAGCCTGTAAAGTTTTGTCGGCTCGAGGAATACCACAGGATCGTTCATGTGAAGCGCCTTGATGAGCAGGCCTTTCGCATCGTACGGATTTGACGGCTCCACGACTATCAGGCCGCCTATATGTGAATAGAAAGCCTCTGGGCTGTCTGAATGATGCTCAAGAGTCCGCACGCCGCCGCTAACAGGAGTTCTCACAACCATTGGCACGCTCATGCCGGATCTCGTCCTGCCCCTGTACCTTGCGGCGTGATTTATCAGCTGAGCGAAACCCAGCAGCATGAAACCTGCGAACTGTATCTCTGGGACTGGCTTAAGCCCTCCGAGCGCCATGCCTATAGAGCTCCCTATGATGCCCGACTCTGCAAGAGGCGTGTCTATAACCCTCTCCGGACCGAAGGTGTCAAGCAGTCCGTCAGTGACCCTGAAGACGCCTCCGTCCCTGCCTATGTCCTCTCCTAGAAGCACTACGTTCTTGTTCTCTTCCATGCATAATCTAAGCGCATTGTTTATTGCGGCAACCATGTTCATCTGCATAATATCGCCCTTTTATCCCTGCCAGTAATTCGCTGCTGCAGCATCGTCCTCTTCCTCCTTCAGCGTATCCGGCATGAAGCTGTATATGTGCTCGAACATGCTTTTCGGATCCGGCTTGAAAGCCTCGGCCTTGGCCACTCCGCTGTCAATTAGCTCTCTATAATCATCCGCCATCTTTTGCTCCATTGCATCATTCCATATGCCCTTCTTTACCAAGTACTTCCGCACTCTTGCAATCGGATCCCTTCTCTCCCACTCCTTTGTCTCTGCTTCGCTCCTGTACTTGCCTGGATCGTCAGATGTGGTGTGAAGACCTAGCCTGTATGTTACGCATTCTATAACCTGCGGCGCGCCGTTTGCAGCTAGATTTATTGCGTCGCTTATTACCTTGTATACCGCGATGACGTCATTTCCGTCAACCTGCAGCCCATTGAGCCCAGCGGCAAATGCCTTCTGCGCGAGAGTGGCCGCGGCCGTCTGGTTCTTTCTAGGTATTGATATGGCCCATTGGTTGTTTTCTATTATCATTACAAGAGGAGCCTTCCACACGCCTGCAAAATTTATTCCCTCGTTGAAGTCGCCTTCGGAAGTTCCGCCGTCCCCTACATAAGAGACCACGACTGCCCCCGTCTTCTTGTATTTCTGTGCATACGCCAGCCCAACAGCGTGCGGCACCTGTGAGCCTACAGGGACTACCACGGGAAAGCCCTTGAAGTCTTTTGGCCCATTTGCCCCTTCCTCAAACCCCCTGAGCGATATGAACATATTCTCCATTGGCAGTCCTTTCATAATGTATAACGCGTGCTGTCTGAAATTCGGCACAAAGAAATCGTTGCCGCGCATGGCCATTCCGCTTCCCACCTGCGTGGCTTCCTGACCTAACAGAGGTGCGTATGTTACTATTCTGCCTTGCCTCTGCAGACTCAGCGCCTTGGCATCGAATGCCCTGGCTAGAGCCATGTTTTTATACATCTTTATAATCAATTCGTCTGTCACGTCTTTAGGCATTAATGAACTGTCTATGTTGCCCTCCTCGTCCATTACCTGTATATAATCTATATATGCATCAAAAACCCTTTTTTGCAAAAAATCCCCTTTTTGGCAGTAGAAAATTACAATTGCTACATATTGATATATGCACCATCCTTTATAATATAATTTGGGATGTTAAGTGTTCCCATCCTTTCACATGTAGATCAACCGTGGATTTGGTTAGGACGCTAAGGTGTCGGGCGTGCAATTGCAATATTATATGCGGTAGATAGAATATCTAGGTAATGCTATGGAGGCGCAGGAGTGATGTGGTGTTCAAGGAGATAGGCGAGCTTAGGGACATAAGGCACTTCAGCAAAGTAATACTACCCATATCGCTCTCATTCTTCATTTACACGTTCGGGTGGGGCGCGATGGCGCCCGTATTCTCGATTTATGTCAACGGCATAACCAAAAGCGCGTTCCTGACCGGGTTGATACTTTCGATAACGACTATGGCTGGCGTCTTCCTCAACATACCTTTCGGCATAATAGCTGAAAAAATAAACATGAAGCGCGTGCTTCAGGCCACGCTTTTATTTTATTCGGCGCTTGCGCTTCTCTATCCTTATGCGAATGGCTTCGTCCCGTTGCTCCTCCTAAGCGTAGGGCGCGGTATAGCGTCGTCTTTCCTTTGGCTGACTTCATGGGCCTATATATTCGTATTCACGGAAAAGGCTGTGAAGGGCAAGGAGACGAGCTTCTTCTCTGACATGAATGACCTTGCTTCGGCGGTGTCGCCGATCATCGGCGGGGTCCTGGCCGCGCTCGCATTCTTTGCGCCGTTCTACCTACTGAGCCTAACCAGCTTCTTTGCTTTTATTATCGTATCGGTGCGCCTGAAGGAGAGCCCTAAGATGCACGGCACTCCATTAAAGCGGCAGATGTCGAAGCTTGCGGCTTATTTACGTGATTCGAAATTCAGGAAGACGGTGCTGCTCATAGTGATATTTTACGCCCTTGTCAATGTATATTATTCCTTCCTGTCAGTTTTTCTTAACGGCCGAGGCGTATCGATCCAGTTGATAGGGGTCATACTTACAGTTGCGCTAATACCTGCAGTAATTCTTGAGGTGCCGATAGGGCACTTGATAGACAAGCACGGCATACGGAAGACGCTGTCCGCTGCGGTATTGCTAACAACCATATCCGCGCTTATGATACCCATATCTGGAGATGTATACTCTATGTCGGTGGCCATCATAGGATTTACTGTAAGTTACACGGCTATTTTTATCGCGCTCTATTCGAGGATGTTCGATTCCATGCGTAAGGACAAAGTGGTGATTACAGGCGCGATAGCCACATTCAAGGATCTGGGTTATACGGTAGGGCCGCTGCTCGCAGGCATACTGATAAGTGTTGTGGGAATTGGGAGCACCTTCTTGATAACGGGTGGCGCGTTCGTTCTTCTGCTGCCCATCGCGCTCTCCCTGCGGGATTAGCGCATGGATCATTATGCGCTAATCGGAGCGCTGGATGCTTTGACATGTGATGACCGTTGTACGGAGCCGAAAGCATAATGGCGCCCGACACTCCGACAACCCCTCAGGGCCGGGGGTGCGGGAATCAGCCATCTGCAGGAAAATCATCGGCACGTTAAAGCCGAAGTTTGACTTCTGTCGCAGCATGCCCCAGCGCCGGCACACTATTTCGATACGCCGGCGCACAAGAGCGGATCAACTGCCGCGTTTGGCAAAAAGCACTCAGCGTATTCCGGTGTCTATGCTTATTTTGGTTGTGGCGGTCTGGTTCGGCCTTATTACCACAGATTTAGGCAGCTCGCTACCGCACCCTACGAATGTGCAGTTTGAAATGCTTAGCGTGTATTCGCCTGCAGGGACTATTTCGCTGAAACTTCCATTGGCATTTATGCTTATCGCGTATCCGCCATTGCCCGACTTTGAGTTAAGGAGGATGTGCCTTGATGTGTATAGCTCCGACCGGTTCATCTGGCCCGGGCAGGTGGCGTTCTCATTTTCGACAGGGCAGAGGGGCCCTATGCTGACGATGCCGCTAATAATCCCGTCCACTGAGGCGTTTGAGCCCTGGGCCGGCTCTGGTACCGAAGCACCGTAGGACTCGGCTATGGAAAGCGGCCCTGTGTAGCTCTGGTTTGGCATGCCTATCTTCAGGAGATAGCTCAATGGGTCGTACCGCTCCAGGGCAGCACCCAATATTGTGAAACCCGGGCTATTTGAACTGAAGCTCGCATTTGAGATTGCAGGTACGCATACGCCTTCGCTGGACTGCCCGTTTATAGACCGCTGGGCGGCACCGTCGGTTGCGGCCTGGGAGCCCTGCACGCCACCGCAGTAGTCCGTTATGTAGTAGTAGACGTATGAGCCTGCCTGCGCGGTGAATCCCGGGAGCGTGTCTGACGAAGTCGAGTTCGCACGGATGTTATCGACAACGATATTCACGCTTGTGACATTGACCATGTTAGATGAGTTCAGGCTTAGCGATCCGGATGCCGTGACGTTGGCTGATGCGCGTGCATCTTCATTACCGGTTACACTCAGCAGATAAGTCTGGTTCGGTATCAGGCTTATCACAACGTATCCGTGAGCGAGGCGGGCAGTCTGCCGCCCAGACGCGTTGTTGTGTGCACCTATCGCAATCGGATTGCCATGCCCGAATGCCGGAGCCCCACTGTCTGCGACTTCGGCCGAGCCTGTGCCGAAGCTTATCACACCGGTGAATGTGAGCGTGGCAGTTGCGCCTGGCGGGATATTGTAGCCGCTGTTATCCTCTGCCTCCATGCCGTCAAATGGGAGCACCAATGCGCCATTGCTTGTAACGAGGAAGTTGAGGTTGTTGTGGAAACCTTCGTTAAACACGGCTGAATCCGTAGCCACTATGGCAGCGTCACCACCCTCCTTGGAGCCATGATTCTGTATGTCCGCCGCGCCCTTGTCGGACTGGTTTAGCCCCATGCTTGCAGCCCCAGTAGCATTACCATGGGAGTTTGCAGTAGCGCCCTCCCCGGTGGTATCCGTTGCGTTGACGCTGACTTCAGAGGGCGTGCCGACGCTTGTCAAAGTGTTGGCGTACGATGATTCATTCGCTGCACCAGAATTGTCCCCTAACACTGGAGGCACTTGGTCCCCTGGATTCACAACGCCCGTCTGGTTAGCATTGATGTTAGCATTGATTATAGTGTATCTCGGGATTGCCAGCATGCTTCCGGAAAGTATGACGTGCTTAAGCACCACTGTGCTGTTGCCGTTGTTCTCCACCGTTACGCTTATGTGCGTTATGCCGTTGCTTGTCGAAGCGGATGCGTTGAGTATCCTGATGCTGCTTGCCGCTGCGCGCAGCCTTTCGGCCTCGCTTGCGTTAATCTCTGACCTGTAGCCAAGCTTCAGCTCTGAAGACGATATCTCGGTCTTGCCTACGACCACTGCGCTGACCGATGGCACCATGACGAAAACGCTGTGCGTGCTGTTGGTGTATATCTGCAGCACTACGGTGTTCATGTCTATGACGAGGCCGCCGGAGCTGGAGTTCAGCCCTGGGCCTATCCTTGCGGACACGAAGCCGCTAGGTACGGTGACGTTGTAAGTCGCGTTGCCTATCAGGATCTTCGCGGACGACACATACAGCCTTACCATGTCGAACGTTTCATTGGTCTTTGCCTTTATCACTCCTATGGTCTGTGTAACGTTGGTGAGATTCAGCAGATTGACTGTCCCGCTCAGATTGAATTCTACAAACCCGGTGGAGTTCGTAAGGCCGGACTGCCTCAGGGCTAAGGCGCCATAGCTGACGATCACGGCCTGGGTGCCGGACGGCACGATCGGTGGATCGGTCAGCTGTATCAGGAACGTGCTGTTTGGGGCGTATGCAGGTGCGGAAGGGGCGTACAGCAGGAATGCCAAAGAGGCTATCAGCGCCAAAGAGAGCGTTACCACTATCTTCTGGCCTGCCGGCATGCCAGTAGGCCGCTCTCTCGTGTTATAAACGTCGGGATTGTCGCCCAGTGTGTAGTACTTCCATTTCTTAGTGTAAGGGTCTTCCACGTTCCTTATAGCGCTTGCCCTTTCGAGTTCCTTGAGGTGCTGCTCGATGGTCGACGGCGCGAGGTGAAGCTCCTCCGAGAGCTGCGAAAGCGTCATCCGCTTTTTGCCAAGCAGTTCGATTATCCTGTTTTTTGTCTCGAAGGTCTTGCTCATGGATAACACCAATAATATATGCCCAGAAGAGATATAAGAAGCAAGCGAAACGTTGCGGTTTTGTTACGGTTTTTCTGATATGGTACTCTGCAGTGATCAGAAACTGGGCTATGGCATATGCAACTGCATGGTATCACTAATTTACTTAACCTCGCCACATCCTAAAAACCTACAAGATATGTTACGCATTTTTCCTTGATTACATGATGAACAACGTAACACTACCTTTAGGTAGTAGTTAGCAAAAGGTTATAGACTTCGCTACTCAAAGTGACGAACTTAGGTTTAGAAAGACCATATTAGATTTAGCAGGTGCTCAAGCCGAATCCCATGTTAACGCCCGCGTATTGTGTGCCTGAATCATGGCAATTCCCGGATGTTGAAAGGGACCACGAGTAGCTACCTAAAAGATAGGTGCCAAATTCGTATGAGGTAGTCGAACTGCTTAACGGACCACTAGAGCTGCCGTCCCACGTTACGGTCCACGTATGCCCACTTGGCAGCCCGTATTGGGTAAATAGTACAATGCATGTATACGGGCCTGTATATGATATGCTGGACCCTGCCTCAACCGAGCTTGAAAAGCTTGGATAGCAACCATTTGTGCTGTCCCCCCCGGCAGATGGCACTGAAGCACTCATTATATAATTGCCAGGACTTGTCTGCCAACTATCACCTATGAAGCCGCCGCCGGCGAAGGATTGAGTGCTGCCGCCATAAGACAAAGTAAATGTGTAACCGGCGCCATTATTCGGGATATCATCCAGCGCTAGGCTAGTTGTGCAAGTGCTGCTGAAGTCTATGAATGTGGTGGAGCCCGCAGTGGCGGAGCCGGACTGAGGGCTTGGGGCATATGCGCTGCATCCGGAACCCGGTGATGGACCGGATCCTATACTGAATGAGTATGAACCAGGAGGAGTGTTAAAGAATGCGCATTGCCCGCAGCCACCGCTAAGGGATGTGGTCTCTTTTATGCCGTCATAAGTGACGGTAAACGGCGAGCTAAGGAGGCTACTAGGACTGCCCAAGCCGAAGACGGTTTCGCAGGTCGTAGGGGCCTCAGAAAACGATATGTAGGTAGAAGTCCCACCTCCAGTCGCAGACGCAGAGCCTGAAGAGGGGCTAGGGGAATATGTGGTTGTGCAGCCATTTGATGTAACTGATATTGATTGGACGTTATACCCGTAAGAAGCCGGGCCGGTTACAGTGAACGTTATGCCGCAGCATCCATTGCCATTTATAGAATCGCTCTCTGTCTGCCCATCATAAGTCACAGACCATGTGCCACTAGATGGCCCGCCTTGAGGGTAGAAAGTTGCATAGCACGATGAACCGCAGCCCCCTCCGATGCTGACCGTAGTAATGGAAGTTGAGGTAGACGTGGTTGTACTAGAAGGCGTAGCCAGAGTAGTGGACGAAGTAGAACTTGAAGATGTTGTAGTAGAAATTGTAGATGAAGAAGTAGAAGTTGATGTCGTTGAAGTGCTTGATGGAAGGACGAATGCAGTATGGCCACTGTTCTTCGCGTTTATCGTAGCGACCTGGACGAAGCCAGTCGGAGCGGTGCAGGTGTCGGTGCAGTACCCGAGCCAGATATACCCGCTGAAAGGATATCCCACGGGCGCGCCGGAGCGGATATCGCCCGAAGGCAGCTTTGTGAAGTTTACGTTGACGGATTGACCTGGAACCATCATCCCTCCGCCGATCTGGACCGAATTTGAAGTGCTGAAGTTGACCGGTATGCCGGAGGCATTCAGGGGTTCGCTGGACGACGCGACGAACACCCAGTCTCCGTAGTAGTACCTGTTGGTGTCCTGGCCGAGCGTGAACGAGACGCTGTTGGATGAATAGGACGGGTTAGTGCACGAGAACCCTGATGCGGCTATGCATGACGAAGTGCTGCCTATGTCAGAACCATTCATCAGTCCCAATGCGAATAGGAGCGCAAGTATTACCGCTATCACTAGGATGGCCCACCCGTAGGTCATCAGGTATTCCATGGATGACTGGGCATTCGA
>JAJYYB010000014.1 GCA_021801355.1 Microcaldota archaeon
GAAACATAAGGTTCTATCAGGGCTCCACCGAGTTGCACAGCTGGTGCGAGTCAGGATGCACGAACACATCGTCAAGCGCTACGTTCTGGGTGCTCATGCCGAACGGTGTGCCTTCAGGACCCAGCAGTTTGAACATGACGTTCCTTACAGTAGGCACAGCCTATGATGGCGTATACGCCGGAGAGGCGCCGGAGCTCAGCCCAACCTATGGTCAGTACGATAATGGTGCAATCGTTTTCCCCTCATTCTATACCAACTTCTCCGGAGGCAACCTCAATCCTGCATTAACTGATACGGCTGGCAGTGGAGTGACAATCTCAGTTAACAACGGCCTACTTATAAGAGGAGGCGGTAGCGGCAGCGAGAGTGATGGTATCGTATACACCACCGGGACATATCCCAATTACATGATAGATATTGGAATAAACTCAATCAGCAGCATAGGTGGGAGCATCGACCCAAGCGTGATGGATGCGATAGGCAGCATAAGCAGCGGGTGCGGCGACTCAAACTACATCTGCTCCGGCTACAGGTTCGGATACAATTATTGGAACTACGAGGAGCTGCAAATCGCGTGGTCCTCAAATAGTGGCACGCAGGGCAGTGTTCCGTGCGGCGCGAGCATAGGTGGGCAGATGGGTGGTGTGCTGACCGGCGCCTGGACCTCGACAGGTAGCGAGGCCGAATACTTCAATTATGGAAGCAAACTGTCATGCTCGGACGGCACTGTTGGTCTCGGCTCGACCAACCAGTACGGCTTCACATACGCTTCGAACAGCGGTTCTGCTTCGATGAGCTACTGGTGGATGAGGCTGCGTGTCGCGCCTCCCGGAGGGGTGATGCCAAGCGCCAGCTTCGGGAGCATTGTCGCACCGCAGCCAACTCGGTCCAACTTCCAGCAGATGCTCACGATAGACAGCGCCAGCTACAGTGGTGCCAACGAGATAAACTCCAATTGGAACAATGTTGAGTTCACATCAGGGAATTCTGTCAACTCACCGAGCAACACGCCGTTGTACGCATGGTGCGAGTCAGGTTGCAGCAACTCCGCAGGCAGCACTGTCGTATGGGTCAATCTAGGATCTACCACGATTTCAGCGGATGGCAATGCTGTCATATACATGAACTTCATGCCGTCTAACATTATGTCGGGCCATACAAGTTACACTGGAGAAGCGCCCCAGCTCTCTCCTGTTTATGCCCAGTACGACAACGGTGCGAGTGTGTTTACATATTACCAAGCGTGGGGTGGGCTTTCAACTCTCCCTAATGGATGGAGCTATGCTAACAGTGGAGGAGTCTCACTGTCATACGGCTCCACATACACACAACTTACCGCAGGAGGCCAATGGGGGGGAATATATGAGGCCGCACCCGCAAGCACACAAGCAACAAATTATATTACCGATACTGATGTTTCCTGGTCTGGGACCAATGAGGAGTGGGGCACCGAGTCCAGTACAAATTTGAACAACCCATCTCCAGAAACATATTCACGTTGGACCATAAGAGTTAACGCTCCACAATTCTTTTCGAACTGTGGTTGCGCGACATCGTTGTCCCCAACATTCCCTTACTCTTTAATAAATTCGTTCTTCTATTCGGCTACAACAACTGGTACTGTTTATGAGGGCTACGCTGCAGCGTCACCTAATCCAGTTACAGTTGATACGACACAGAACCCGACGTACTTTTATTATGCGGCGGGCTATGGAGGAGGTAATTTGCGAATATACTGGACGAGGACAAGACTGGCGCCGCCTAACGGAGCTATGCCTACTACTACATTCATCTTGGTATGAAACAGCTATTTATAACCTTTCAGCGTATCTCAAATAAATTTTTATGGCACGTGAAATTCTTATGAGTGCAGCAAAGCAGGAACCAAAACATTCAAGGGCCCAGTCATCGATGGAGTACCTAATGACATACGGGTGGGCCATCCTTATAATAGCGATAGCAGTTGGCGTTCTCTTCGCACTCGGCCTTTTCAACGGCTCCGCTGCAACCCCAAACGGCTGCTCCCCGCAGCCCGGTTTCACCTGCTCGAATCCGGTTTACACGCCTAACGGGATAACGGCGACGATCAGCCAGGATTCCGGCCAGAACTACTACGACGCATTCGTTTTCGTCGCTTCTGAATCAGAGAACATCGGGCCAGGCGGTCTCCCTGTCAACTTCTCCGAGTCGAACACAGTGAACATGACACCGATAGGCACTATCCCTCCTTCAGGTACCGTGACGTTCAACTTCAATCACACAGCGGCTGGCGGCATACCTACTGCGAACATACCCGTCGGGACGGAATTCACAGGCTACATCTGGATCGCCTACTGCCTCAGCCCTGTCTGCAGCGGCCCGACAAACTTCGCAAAGGTCGGCTCCATATCGGCCAAGGAAACCGGCGTAAGCACTTTTACGAGCGGCGGACCAACTACAACTTCATCAACCACTACATCTTCATCCACAACCAGCACATCCACCACATCGGTATATTACGTACAGATAACGCTCAGTCCAAGCAGTTCTATTTCCGGCACATTCCAGCAGAACATAACGATAAACCCATCGTCGTATTCCGGCCAGTGTTCAGGCCTCCTCGGCAGTTCTTGCGTCAACAGCGACCTTGGCAACATAAGGTTCTATTCGTCCATGTCAGGCAACGTACCGTCCGGACCCCTAGATTCGTGGCTAGAGGGTTGCCATGAGACATCATGCTCGCTATCATCGACGCAGGCGCTATTCTGGGTCACCCTGCCCGGCGGAGAGTCAGCGCCAAACACGGTAATCTACATGGTCTTCAATTCCCTCAGCACTGAATTCGACGGTTCTGTAGCTGGCGAGGCGCCGCAGCTGAGTCACTCTTACGCCCAGTACGACAACGGAGCTAATGTGTTCAGTTTCTATGACAACTTCAAATGTTGCAGCCTCAACAGCAGTTGGACGATCAGCGGCGTCCCAGTTACTGTAGATAATGGATTTAGCGCTACAGCCGCAACCTCACAGCCTTCCTACGTCGTGGACACAGGTTATAACGTAGGTTCCAACACTGTAATAGACTTCTATGGACAGGCGTACCAGAGTAGCGGGTGGGTTGATGCGGGCATTGGTACTGCATACAGCGGCACGTATGTGCCGCATCTCGCAATATCTGGAGGTGGGAGTAGCTATCCTGGAGGCGAGTGCAGCCCATCTGGAGTGGTGGGCTCCAATAGGAACAGCGGGGTAGCATGCACGTCCAACGCATTCGCTACTGGGCCAACGACTGCAGTCTGGTCCATATATGCACAGCCATCTCAAGCTACTTACTATGAGAATTACGGTGATCCACAAATAGTCACCGCGGAAATGCCTTCTTATCCGTTAAACCCTGCGCTAATACTGAGCAATGCAGGTAACACAGCATACCCATATTCAAATACTGAGACTATGCAATGGTACAGAATAAGAGTTGCACCTCCGGGCGGCACTATGCCACACTACTTCTTCCAGTCGCTGTCTTGAACAATGCAAATTCTAATCTGCAAGCTAGCCTAGTAAATCTAATAACACCATTGCAGAAAAAACGCCATTGTAGAAAACAATGCGAAAGGCGAGCAAGGAAAACATTTACAAAATTCACAAGCAAATCGCTATATATAACACAATATAACACAAAAGAATACAGAAATAACGCATGGTTAAAATTAGTGTAAAACTTACGGTTTTACGAATAATTATTGGACAAAGTACAATGCACAAAGGTTTTAAATACATATAAGGCGAGTAAGAGATACTGTTGATGATAAGGATGGCGTACGAGGAAGACGAAGATGGGAACCTCGAGAATAATCTTACAAATATGCACAAGGAGGACGACATATACAAGTCCGAATCCGATCGCATAGAGAGGTATCTCAGCCAGGAAATGAAGACCCTTTACAAGGCGCTGAAGGAGGCACCGATAGTTTCAGCCGACATATTCTATGCATTATACTCAATAAGCCCTAAGGTAATCGACCACAATGACAACGAGTTCCTCGAATCAATGAGGCAGATGATACAGCAGGTGATAGACTCGCCTGAGTTCCAGGAGCTGAGAAAGGAGACAGTGCTTAACGAAGAGAAATCTACCGCTTATACGGCTGCTATAATGCGTGAATTGTTGAGCGACCTGCAGAAACAGATCGAGAAGCAACAGCAGCAAGGCCAGAACCCAGACAGCTACGAGCCTACCCCAGACGACCTGAAGGAGATGGTAAAGAAGGCAATGGAGGGCGACAAGTACGCGCAGGAGCAGCTGCAGAAGAAGCTGAAGGAGCTGGAGCAGGGCGGCGAGGGCGACAAGCTCGCGCAGAAGCTAAAGGACCTGCTTTCCAAGGGCAAGTCAGGCCTGGACAAGGACGTTTCTGAGATGCAGAAAGAGGAAGAAGAACGCTTAAAGCAGCAGGGTCAAGGACAGGGCCAAGGGCAGGGTCAGGGTCAGCAGGGCAACGGCAAACAGAAAGGCTCAGGGAAGGGTGCTGGCAAGGGCAATCCAGATAACGGTACCGGCATAAAGGACTACACAACGCTGCCTGTCAACAAGACCAAGCTCATAGAGTCGCTCACCAAGAAGCTGGAGAAGGCTGTGCCTGAGTTCTCTAACAAGAAGGTAAGCTCTCCTGTCGGAGACCGAATAGCAGGCTTCAGGCAGACGAAGAACATAGCAAAGGCGCTCACAAGGGAGCTCGCCATGCCAGAGGAGATGATAATAGCCAAGGCGTTCGAGGGCTGGCTGGCCTTCGACAAGTACATAGCATTCAACGGCGCTTACTACGTGCTCATAGACAAGTCGAGCTCGATGGACGACTTCAACGGGAAGAAGGACGTCTGGGCGAGGAGCGTTGCGCTCGCGCTGCTGGACAAGGCTCAGGCCAAGGGCAGGAAGTACCACCTCAGGTTCTTCGATACGGAGTTCAGCGAGAGGCTAGACAAGCCTGCTGAGATACGTGAGGCCATAACGCATGTGGCATCGAGCGGAGGCACCACAATAAACCAGGCGATAAGCGTCGCGCTGGCCGACATAATAAACGACCCAAAGCTCAAGAAGGACACCAATACCATAATATTGATAACTGACGGCGAGGACTCGGTATCGCCGGAGCTGGAGCAGCTCATAAAGCAGGGCAAGTGCAAGCTCATAACCATAATGATAGAGGGCAACAACGAGACCCTGAAGCATATCTCTACCGCGTACTTCACAGTGCATCCTGACAAGAAGGATGCCATAGAACTGTTCAAGGAGATGGTCAGGAAGGAGGACCAGGATAAGAAGAAAGCTGCCACCCCATCCTTGAGCTCGATGTGATGGGTCTTAAGATCCGGCTACCCAAAATTTTGGTTTCAGCGTTGAGCATGCATGATCAAGCAGTGCTTGAATCTCTGCGCTTCAAGGAACGCTTTTACGGCTATGGGCACCATGGCAAAAGCGGCAACGAAACCTACTTCTGCAACATACGTATACCAGAGGTAGCTTTAAAAGCTTTGTTATTCCAGTCTAATCCGTGATTAAATGGCGACAAAAAAAAGTTCGTCCGGACCAGTTGGAGGAATCCTAGTGTTTCTAGGATCGCTGATATACCTGTATGTATTCTTTACATGGTATGGCGGCCCATTCAGCGCATGGCTTTCCGCTGCGTATTTCCTTGCCCCATTCGTAATAGCGTTCGCGCTGCTTAGCTCGTTCTCGCTGTTCTTCATGAGCATAGGGACGATGGCAAACAAGATGATGATGGACCAGAAGATGGCTTCAATGATGCTATGGAAGCTCATAATGTGCGCCTCTGTCGCGTTCTTCATAATAACTGGCGGGACCGGCCTATTCGATGCAGTGATCGTCGCGTTCCTCCTGACTTACATCGGGGGCATGTTAGCATCGATGTAAATACGGTAAGTTTTATTTTTTAACTTCTTATTTTTCTTTTTGATATGGCATGCAGCGTAAGCGCTGCAGCCATGCGTATCTGCGTGATTATGGCCGATAAAAGGAGGGTTTAATATCATTTGTGTTGAATTATTATCCTTCCGAGAAGATGGATGGGACTATGGCAAGCATATCAAAAGAGGTCAAGAACGAGCAGTCAGCCGACAAGTCGCTAATGAGGAATGACGTGCAGAAGCGCAGTGATCTTGCTGAACCGCAGACAGATAAAAGGGCAGAGGGTAATCTCGGCAACCTACTGCATTCTGACAAGAAGAAGACAGACGCAGAAAGCAAGACTTCACAGAAGACTGAAGAGACTCAAAAGACAGCGACTGAAATCAAAGGCACACAATCAAAATTCGTAGATCCTATAAAAGGCGCTATAAGATCCACCGCAAACGCCATCGGCCTCGTAGCATCCGCTACAGGAGTAAGCGCTGGAGGCGTTGCTGCGGTAGCAGGTCTAACATCAATCTTTTTGCCGGCAGCCGCTCCAATAGCGCTTACCGCTGCTTATGTCGCAGGGGCTTCAATTTCCATCGGGGCGCTAATGGATAAGATAGGATCTAAAGGCTTGATTATAAATCTTGAAAACAGGCTTGGCAGTGCATTTATAGGCGGCTTGGCGGGTGCGTATGCGAGTACGTACGTTTCAGCCACAGTTTGCGTAATATCATTGGTAGGATCTCTTGTAATACCCGGCCTACTCCCGGTCGCTGTTGCTTCGGCATGGACGTTCGTCGCAAGTATAGGTTCAATTATGGGCCTAGGAATAGGAGGCGTGCTACTTAAAGCGTTTTCAATAGCAGATCAAAAGAAGAAACAGAAGAAGTGAAGCATGCTGAACAGGGCTTCGCGGAGCGATTCCGCTTTTCATGTTCCATAATGTACTATTTTTTGACTATTAGCCACGGCTCTGGTCAAATGCTATTAACAAAGTGAGCGGGAAATCCAGCATGCTTTAGCGGTGGGATGAGGGCGAACAGCAGATAAATAGGACGCCTCCTTATACCATCGGAGGCGCTATGACATCAAGACCGTGTTTCAACCTGTATGTTCTCGCTCCATCTGATTTGCCTGATTGGAAGTCAGGTCTTACGTTCCCATCTACGAAATTTATCATTTCGGATTCCTCCTCGTCCCGGCGTATAATGGGATTGTTGTCAGCATGCGCATATATACATTCTTGTTGCATATTTCATCATTGTGTTTCAATCTGGAAGCACACACCATTTACGGGTGCGAGGATGTCACCACTACTGTCAGTATCAAAACAACAATGTTTTAATTAACCTGATTCTAAAGCAGATTATGGCGTTCGGTTTGCATGTTAGTGGCAATTCAGCCCCTATGGGCTATAGCGGCTCGGATAGCTACAAGTTCATAGACAGGCTCATAAAAAGGCACAGCGGGACTTTGCGAATTGTATCGCCATATATAGGTCCTTACTACGCAAAGATGCTTGTCTCTGCAGCTATGAAAGGGAGCGTTTATGTTATAACATCAAGTTCTACTGGCCAGTCAGAGAGTCAGCAGACTGCCATACGCATACTTCAACGCGCCGGTAAGAGGAATGTAAGCAAGAAAGTCATCGCCTACTTCGCTCTACTGCTTGTAATCTCTTTTGCAATAGGCTCGTACGCCATAATAGCACTGATAGCACTTCTTTTCATCATAGCTCTTTACGTTGAACTTCGCCGGTCAAAGCATCCCAAGAGCGCATCAAATCTATTTCTCAAGATTGCGACCAAGAGATTCGTGCATGAAAAGCTGTATATATCAAATTTAGAAGCAATCACAGGCAGTGCAAATCTGACATATAACGGCACCCACAAAAACATAGAGCACATAGAGGTTGTGAAGGATGATTACAGGATAAAAGTTCTCTCAGATCATTTCAGCAAACTCTGGTCGGACTGAGAACCCCAACAAATTCTTATACATTAACGTGTCTTTAATAGAGTCGTAGTGATCTTATGACTTCAAACGCGCAAGATATCCGGACGCTCAATTCCAGAATAGACGCGATGCGCGAAGATATGGTATCATCAATGTCAAAGATGGTTAGCATAAAGGCGATATCACCATTGAGCGGGGGAACAGGAGAGGCAAAGAGGGCAGATTTCCTAGAGCAGAAACTGAATTCATTCGGAGTAAAGGTCAAAAGGTATGATTATAAAGATGAATCGGGCGCTATCCGTTCCAATCTCATCGCTATATTAGGCTCTAAGGACCGCACCCTCTGGATCGTAGCGCATATGGACACTGTCGCCGAAGGCGATATAGCATTGTGGGTCCATGATCCTTTCAAAGCCCATGTGGGCGGAGGTAAAATATTCGGAAGAGGCACAAACGACAACGGCGAGGCGCTCATCGGTGCAATGTTTGCTATCAAGGCTCTTGCTGATTCTGGCATAGATCCGAAATACAACTACGGTCTTGTTCTGGTGGCAGACGAGGAACTTGGCAGCAAGTTTGGCATACAGAAACTGATCAAAGAGGGCCTTTTCAATAAAACCGATATGTTCCTAGTGCCTGACTCTAACACCAAAAGCGGGCGCGACATAGAGATAGCAGAGAAAAGCATACTCTGGCTTAAGATTACTGTAAACGGGAAGCAGGTGCATGCCAGCACTCCAGAGAAAGGGGTAAACGCGCAACGATACTCATCGCTCCTTATGGTTGACCTTGATGAGTTGCTCCACAAGAAATACAATGCAAGAAGCGATATGTTCGATCCTGGTGCATCTACATTCGAGATGACCAAGCACGAGAAGAACGTCGACAGCATAAATATAGTGCCTGGCAAGGACGTTTTCTACATGGATTCAAGAATACTTCCTATGTACAAAACGAAAGATATCATAAAAGACATAAAGAAACTTGTTTCGAGCCCGAAATACAAGCAGGTTAAAGTGAAGCTCGAGCCTATTCAGCAGGAAGACGCGCCGCCTCCAACCGATAAAAACGCAGAAGTTTTCGTTGCCATCTCTGATTCCATAAGGAAACAGTTAAATGTGGAGCCCAAGGCAGTAGGCATCGGAGGTGGGACATGCGCCGCATATTTCAGGAGGGAGGGCTGGCCAGCGGTCGTCTGGGGTATAGGCGAAGATGTGGCACATCAGCCAAATGAGTTCGCATACATAAACGATATAGTGAAGTGCGCAAAGGTTTTCGCAGCCATGTTCATCCAAGAATAATTATACAAGCATCTTCTTCTTATTTAGGAAGTTGACAAATAGAAGTAAAGCGGAGAAATAAACTCTAAGCAACGAATTTCTGGAAATGCCTTGTAAAGGAAAATACGCTCTAACTTCATGCAAACGGAGCAGAAAACAGGTCTTTCTAGATCAAATGTCAACTCCCTACAATCCTATCCTTAAACGAAAAATGTATAAAGAATGACTTGCAATTACTACGTGGTATAAGCATGGTTGCTAAAAAAGTTATAATAATAGGCGCCGCTGGAAGAGATTTTCACGATTTCAATGTCTTATTCCGTGACAATCCCGAGTATGAAGTGGTCGCGTTCACTGCAAGCCAGATCCCAGGAATATCCGGAAGAATGTATCCAAAGGAGCTTAGCGGCAAGTTGTATCAAAAAGGGATAAAGATTTACGATGAATCTGAGCTCCCTTCCCTTATAAAGAAATTTAAGGTTGATTCTTGCGTGCAGGCATACAGCGACTTATCTTACAATACTGTTATGGACAAGTCCAGCATAGTTAATGCAAGCGGGGCCGATTTTTGGCTCATAGCACCTGAGCGCACAATGATAAAGGCCAAGAGGCCAGTTATTGCGATATGCGCGGTAAGGACAGGATCAGGCAAAAGCCAAACTACAAGATACATATCAAAAATACTTAGGGAAGAAGGGCTCAAGGTAGCAGTTATAAGGCATCCGATGCCATACGGCATCCTCAGGGACCAGATTGTGCAGCGTTTCGCAAACATGGAGGATCTCAATAAAAACAAGTGCACGATAGAAGAAAGGGAGGAATACGAGCCACATATAAAAAACGGCTTCATAGTATACGCAGGGGTCGATTACGAAAAGATAGTGCGTTCGGCCGAAAAAGAAGCTGATGTAATATTGTGGGACGGGGGAAACAACGATGCACCTTTCATAAAGCCTAATCTGCTGATAACCGTTGCGGATCCATTGCGCGTCGGCGATGAGCTCACTTATTATCCTGGAGAGACAGTAGCGAGGATGGCCTCTATACTTATTGTGAACAAGGCAAACTCGGCTACGCCTGATCAATTGAGCAAGATACAGAGCAATCTAAAGTCAATAAATCCCAGTGCAGCAATGATGTTAGGAGACTCGGTAGTAATCCCTGACAACAAGAGCATAATAAAAGGCAAGCGCGTTCTGGTGATAGAAGACGGTCCGACGATAACACATGGCGGTATGAAATTCGGTGCAGGTACTGTTGCCGCAAAGGATTACGGGGCGAAAGAAATAGTAAACGCAAGCGCAAGCGCTGTAGGTACAATAAAGGAAGCATACCAGAAATACCCGCACCTTGGCGCGGAGCTTCCTGCGCTTGGATACTCGCCGAAGCAGATAATGGATCTTCAGACAACTGTGAATAAGGTTGATTGCGATGTTGTAATATCGGCTACTCCTATAGATCTGCGTAGGCTCATAAACGCAGACAAGCCAATAGTACAGGTCGGATACGAGCTTAAAATGCGGGACGACAAACTCACAAGGATAATAAAGGAGTTTGCGCGCAAGGCATCAAAGCGTTAGGTGCAAGAGATGCAGAAGCTCGAAGCCATACTCCTAATCATCCTGATAATAGCCTTGGTCGACAGCGTATACCTTGTTCTGGTATATTTTGCTCCAAGCGAGCTTGCATGCCCTGACATCGGCATAATAAACTGTGGTAGTGTGCTCTCAAGCAGATTCGGCACGATATTCGGCATACCGACCGCATTTTACGGCCTATTATGGGCCATAGTCGCTCTAGCTATGTTTATTTTCGCAAGAAAGGCGGCCTATGCGCTTGCCTGGTACACACTAGGGCTAGGTGGAGTTACATATTCGATAACATCAATGGTTTCGCTTGGCGAAATATGCGCTTATTGCTCGCTTCTTGACATACTAATAATAACATCTCTTGCGCTCTTATACGAAATACAGCAGAGCAAATAGCACAGGTGTTTGCACGAACATCCGCGATACCATATTCTCCTACATTTATGTCGATGACACGGCAGAGAAGATAATAGAGGACGAACACATGCAAAGGCTGCGATATGTCAAGCAGCTGGCCTTCGCCTATCTGGTATACCCAGGAGCGAATCACACGCGCTTCGAGCACTCGCTGGGAACGTACCATGTTACAAAGACCATAATGCAGAACATAGGTGCGATGGAGATAAACGAAGTCGCATACGTTGGCCTGCTTCACGATATAGGCCATGCTGCATTCTCCCACATCTCCGATTTTGCTCTCGAGCGCTATCTCAAAAAGACGCATGAGGAGATAGGCGAGGAGATTATATCAAGTAGCTGCATAAAGGACATATTATCGGATGCCGGACTTTCGTTCAAGAAGTTCGTCAAGTATTTCAAAGGCGCAGGGCCAGGAGCTTTGGTCACCGGGGCTTTGGGATCCGATAGAATCGATTACCTAATAAGGGATTCATACTATACTGGAGTAGCATACGGCGCCATTGATTATAACCGGCTGATAAACAAAATAGCGCTGTCACTCGGTGTTCCTGCGCTATACAAGCAGGCGATAACCAGTGCGGAGTCCCTACTCATAGCAAGGTACCTGATGTTCTCTTCTGTTTACTATCATCACACCGTGGCAATAGCTGGCGGAATGTATGGAAAGGCGCTTAGTAATGCGATAGAGCACGGTGCTGTGGAGCCGAAACTACTCTCCTCATATAACGACTGGGAACTTGTAAGCATACTCTCATCAGAGAAATCCTCCAAAGAAATTATGCAAAGGATCCTATCAAGGAGGCTTTTCAAGAGGGTATATGATGGCGAGATTCCAGATGGACTTTCTGTTTCAGATCTGGAAGGCGCTCTTGGCAAGGCAGGATTCGCAGAAGACGACTACATAATCGACAATCCAAGTTTCAAGATAAAAGACTATGATCTGCCTGTAATAGCAGATGAAGGGAAGCATATTGGCATGCTTAGCGAATCCTCGCCGCTCATAAGGACACTCGCGAGCGCAATGAATAATACAAACAGGCTTCTGATAGCTTGCGATGTGCGCAACGTATCGAAAGCCAAGAGGGTTATCTCAAAAGAACTTCGCACCTGATGGCTTGATGTAAGTATAAATACTTTTTCCACCAAATCTCTTCGGAAGGTGGGCTTGTAGCTCAGGCTGGTCAGAGCGGCTGGCTCTTAACCAGTAGGTCGTGGGTCCAAATCCCACCGAGCCCGCCTCTGTTTTCACGTCAGCGGGCGCCGGGTCCTTTCACGCCAAGTCTAGCATGAAGAAAACGCACGGAAACGCGGGTTCAGGGTGCGTTTCCAGGGCGTTTTCGGGCGGAGCAGGAAGCTATGGAAATCAGATATAATTGGGATTTATGGGGCTATAAATAGTTCAAAAAGCGCTATGCAAATTTAATGCGTTTACGCCTCTGTCATGGCTGCAGTTATCTTTGCCATTGTAGCCTCGTCTATCCGCGCCATACTGTGTGCAGTCCTCGCGTGCTCCTTTACCTTTACAAGCAGTGCCTCATTGTTTTCTGCTGTTGTCTCAAAGCCGCACTTCATCCCTATTGCTTCGCATGTGAATTTTTGCCATTTTGTTCATAATTCAACTTTCAGTGAGACCGCTTATATAGATTTCTACGATGTTCCACAATTGTGGAAGGTTAGATAATTGTAGAATTTTGTACGCATCTGTAATTGACAAAAATAGCACGTCTATCTATCAAATAAAAGTGCAAGCTTTTTTTCGGCTGCCTTGTTAATAAGCTCCATAAAAAGGTCCACCTCATTCCTTGCCGTAGCATCCCAACTGAAAGATTTTGCGTTTTTTAACCCGTTTGCCGAAAGCTCTCCCCAAAAGCCCTTATCAGTTATTACTTTTTCAATCGCATCCTCAATCTGCTTGCCGTTCTTGGGATCTATAAGTACCCCATTCACATTATTCGTTATTATCATGCTTGGCCCCCCATATTTGGTCGCGACTACCGGCAGCCCGCATGCGCTGGCCTCAAGTATCGTGAGTCCAAACGGCTCTATCAATGCCGGATTTATGAATACGCCACGGCTCCTTGCAGCGATGCGATAAAGCGGCCCTAGCCCAATCTTAGGGTCTATGAATCTAACGAACGTGACTGAGCCCTGGCATTTCGAGTCGCGAACGATCTTCTCCATACTTTGATATACTGATCTCTCCTCCTCATCAGGTTTACTGCGTAGCCTTGTGAGCACTACTAAGTTTGATATTTTTCTAAGTTTGTGGCTGTTGCAGAAAACCTCGACTAGCTTCGTCAGATTCTTCCTCCTTTCAAGCCTTGAAGCTGCAAGTATCATCGGTTTGCGTCTATAATCAAGCCCGTCTGTCATTGCGGTAATAATATCCTTATGTCGAGAGCTTGGCGTAGTAGGCGGATGGAACAGCAAAGTATCCAAACCAGGAGCGATAACGTGAAACTTCCTTTTATCTATGCGGTAGCCGGCGTACTGGTTCTCGATTTCATCACGCGTGCTAACTATTACTGCATCAGCTTTCTCTATGGCAATCTGTTCAGCGACTACTCTTTTGGAAAAATTAAAAGTATAATCATACTTAGCGTAGTTTTCTTTTTTCACGCCAAGTTTCTGCATCTTCGGTATGGCCAACGAATGTGCAGTGAATACGAATATAGAACCAGTTTTTTCTGCGAGCTCGGAGCAAGCAAGGCCCGCATCAGCATAGTTTGCATGTATAACGTCTGGCGTACCTCCCTCATTATCATTGTATTCCATTACATTTTTTACGTATTCTTTGATATGCGGCCATAACCTCACCTTCTTAATGTAGCCTTTACCACCACAGTCTAATCTCACTATCTTGAGCTTATCATTGATGTATTCGAAACGCTTGCCGTAACTTGGATATCTACTGTCTTCTATCCTGCGCGTCATCAGGTCGACCTGCCCAATTTGAGGTAGCTTAGAGAGGGCTTTTGCAAGTTCAATCACGTAAATTACTTGACCTCCTGTGTCCTCGTCCCTCCCAATATCAGTATAGTTCATGTTTATTAACCCGTGCATGGAATGAATCTGGACATACAGCCCACGCTTCCTATTTTTGGAGAAGAAGCCGAAGTGCATTGCACCTTCCATAACTCCGCAAACGTCATTTCCAGTATGACAACCATACCTGCCAGAAGAGAAATATAACGTAGGTAAAGTGGCTCTTTTTTGTGCTTTCCTCAAGACTTTGCGCTTGAGTTCTCGGGATGCGTTGTTTACCACCACATTCTTTATGCGACTGACAAGCAAATCAAAATCGTTGTCGCTATCCCCTGCGAACATTGTATCAGGTGCTTTTATACCAATCCTTTTCATGAGCTCTTTCACTGCTCTCTTTTTTGACGCACCCCTAGGTAATACATCTAGCAATAGGTGATTTTTCCTTCCCTTGCTTAATTCTAGCGTGTACGGTATCCTAGATCCGTTGAGTTTTGCGTGCAACTCTCTCAATGCGCTGGCCTTGTTTTTATAAGAAACGTAGAAACTTCTCTTGAATTCGGATTGCCCTTCTTCTGTTTGTGCATCGATTCCATCGATAGTTATGGCATGGTCCAAAACTTGGTTAGCAGTTTTCGCATGCCAGATGCTTTTAAGAAAGCTACGCCACCTCCGGTCGCTGACCCATTTATTCCCATTTCCCTTTGCATATATGCCAGTACCAACATCGGTTATCAGATAGTCTGGTTCAGGAAGGCCATGTTCTTTTACGGCTCTGAGCGCTAAATTAAGGCTTCTGCCAGTAACGTAGCAGAGTAGGGTGTCAGGATTCTTACCGAGCAGGTTTTTCAGTTTATTCAGGCATACTGAGTCCGCTTTTCCATAAAGCGGAAACATTGTCCCGTCCAAATCTGAACATAGTAACCTTCTGTTTGAAGAATTTGGTTTTTGCATATGCTGCACAAATGCGTTTTAATGCGTAAAGGTTAAATAAAATACTACTGTATTGTTTGTATAATAATGGCTAGAAAGATAATGCCTGTTTTAAGCTACTAAACTTGGTCAATGATGCAGGTCCTTTGAACATGGAACACGCATCCAAATAATGTTAGGTCCAGACCGCGCTTGCTTAAATACTTTTTAGCTTATGCACTATAAGCCGAACATATCAGCAATAAGGATTGGAACTCCGAGCGATTAATCAGTGCGTCGTAGGTCCCGATCCCCAATTCCGACTTTCACTAAAGCTTACGGATTTGAATAAGCCCATTAATGCATGTTTATCAAAAGTTGATTTCTATGTCATATGCTGAGTTGAGGAGAAAGATTAAGGCTTATTATACAGACTCGGTAAACAACGAATGGCGCAGGCTCACAACAGGCGCTATAAGCAGTCTTGAATTCAATACCACAATGCGATTTCTTAACGATTACCTGCCAAAGAAAGGCATCATACTTGATGCAGGCAGCGGTCCCGGAAGATACGCTTTCACTCTGGCAGAATATGGCTACAAGATAATGCTATTCGATTACACGCCAGCTAATCTGGCTTTCGCAAAGAGGAAGATAAAGCGCGCCGGGATGCAGAAAAGTATAATTGGTGCAGTAGAGGGGTCTTTGGTTGATCTTTCGGCTTTTCAGTCAAATCATTTCGACGCAGTAATGTGCCTAGGCGGGCCTCTATCCCATGTAGTTGGGCGTAAACAAAGGCAGCAGGCAGCGAAAGAGATCATAAGGGTTGCAAAGCGCGGTGCCCCGATATTTGTTTCAGTAATGAACAAGATGTCCGCCATGGTTGGCTTCGTAAGGATGTTCCGAAATGAACTCGCTGCGCCCTACTTCGAGAATTACCTTAAGAATGGCGATTATCCCGGTGGCTATGGGTTCACTGCCTATCACGGATTCGAGCCAAAAGAACTCCAAGACCTATTCGCAAAGCAAGGAGCCAAGGTCCTGGCTACAACTGCGCTAGAAGGATATGGCTCTTACTCAGAGAAGGATCTCAGCAAGCTGCGCAGGAACAAAAAGCTGTGGAAGATATGGCTTTCAGTGCATAACAGGACGATAACACATCCGAGCAGCATCGGTATAAGCCAGCATATAATGGTGGTTTGTAGGAAGGTCTGAACCATATTATTTAATTAGAAAAATCAAAAATAAAATAAAGAAAAAAGCTCAATTATTCTTCTTGAGCTCCTTTATGGCCTCATCTACGCCCTTAGTCTCCTGCTCCAACTTCTCCTTATAGTCTTGGAGAATCTCTATCTTTTCTTCCTTGGTAAAGAAGCTCCTCCTACCTTCTATATTTCCGCACATAGTTTTCCACCGGCATCCATATATAGGATGTCATATATATTAAGCAGGGAAAATATTTAAATATATAGCATGTCCTATACTTATACGAGTGTAGATATGGAAGATTACGGCTGCGATATGAGGGGAATGCTCTCATTCCAGATGCTTTGGCTGCTTTCAAAGAGGGCCATGAACGGGGAGGAATTGGCTGAAGAGATAGAGAAAAGGCGAGGAGAAAAGCCCAAAGCAGGTACTATATATCCGGCACTAAAAGCCCTCAGCCAGAAGAAACTTGTCAAAGGCGTAAAAAAAGGCAAGTCCGTATATTATTCGCTTACTCCTGCGGGCAAGAAGGTCCTTGGTCATGCTGTTGATCACTTTTGCAGCTCTTTCGGAGAAATAATTAAAGACTACAGCAAGGCATGAAAGCGCGTTTTCAGCTTTTATGCATATTTTATCCAAACATGGCCCCCAAAGGCCCTAATCCTCGCACGTTAAAAGTGGTTTCAAAATTGTCAAAATCACGTCGATAAATGTGGTAAAGCTGACCACCAAAAAGGTATTTAAACCTGAATCCATAATAATGCTGCTACTTATCTATGATTGCATGGCTGATAATGACTATACCGCAAAGGACATTGTCGTTCTTTCCGGCACCCAAGGGGTTAGAAAGCGACCTGCAATGTACATAGGCTCTACCGCAAGTCCAGGCTTCATACACCTTCTTTATGAGGTATTAGACAACGCTATAGATGAAGCAATAGCGGGCTACTGCAGGAACATAACGATAAGACTTTCAAAGGAGGATGGCCAGGACGTTGCTGAAATCAGCGATGACGGCCGCGGCATACCAATTGATCCGATACCAAAGGTAGGAAAGCCGGCGCTTGAGGTGATAATGACATCGCTTCATTCCGGTGCAAAATTCGACAACAAAATATACCAGGTATCTGGAGGCCTTCACGGCGTTGGTCTGACAGTTGTAAACTCTCTATCTGAATATACTGAAGTGCTCGTAAAGAAGGGCGGCAAGAAATACAGACAGAGATTCAGCAGAGGCAGTCCTGTATCTGAGCTTGAGGTTATAGAAAGCATAAGCGAGAAGGATACCGGCACAACCATAAAGTTCAAACCAGACAAGGAGATATTCTCGGTAAACAGCTTTGACACAATAGCGCTGCAGGAACGCGTGCGTGACCTCTCGTTTCTGAATCCAAAAATAAAGATAACGCTTATAGACGGCAGGGAGGCACAGGAGAAGACAGAAGTTTTTGTTTCACAGAACGGGCTTAGCGACTTCATAAGCTATCTTAAGGGGCAGACCGGAGAGCTTTCCAAGCCTATATCATTCTCTAAGTCGCAGAACAACATCAAGGTGGAAGCGGTCTTCCAGTATATCAATGCGTATAGCGAAGAACTGCTCTCCTTTGTAAATAACATAAGGACATCGGAGGGAGGCATGCACGTTGTGGGCTTCCATACTGCACTGACAAGGGTGATTACGAATTACATGCAGAAGGGTACGAAAAAGCCGACACGCCAGGAGACTTCGATAGAAGGGGATGACACAAGGGAGGGCTTGGTCGGGATAATCTCTATATTAATGCAGGATCCAGAGTTCGAAGGACAGACCAAGGAGAAACTTGGCAACAGCACCGTAAAGACCCTAGTTGACAGTGTCTCATACGCAGCAATATCTACCTACCTAGAAGAAAATCCAGGAGAGGCATCAAAGATAATAGCAAAAGTCACTGCCGCAGCAGAGGCGCGTGAGTCAGCGAGGAAGGCCAGGGAACTTGCAAGGAAGAAGAACATGTTTGAGGGTGCTGTGCTTCCAGGGAAGCTTGCAGATTGCACTGAAAACGATCCAGAAAAAGTCGAGATATTTATAGTCGAAGGCGAGAGCGCCGCCGGATCAAGCAAGCAGGGTAGGGACAGGTTCTACCAAGCTATACTGCCACTAAGGGGTAAAATACTTAACGTTGAGAAGGCTTCCGATGAAAAGATATTCAACAATGCGGAGCTTCACACAATGGTTACTGCATTCGGTACTGGCATAAAAGAGACTTTCAATCCAGACAAGCTGCGCTACAACAAGATAATCCTGCTTACAGACGCTGACGTTGACGGCAGCCATATCAGGACACTGCTTCTGACATTCTTCTATAGATACATGCAGCCTTTGGTGCAGCGCGGGCATGTGTACATAGCTCAGCCGCCGCTCTACAAGATATCAAAAGGTAGGGAGGTCAAGTACGCCTATTCGGAGGCAGAAATGAGCACAATACTCAAGGAATACGAGCAGAAAGCCGCATTGCAAAGATATAAGGGTCTGGGCGAGATGAATCCGGAACAGCTCTGGGAGACCACTATGGATCCACAGCATAGGGTTCTCAAGCAAGTGGTAATAAAAGACGCAGAACGTGCCAACGCGATTTTCACTGTCCTTATGGGACTTGATGTAGAGGCTAGAAGGAAATTTTTGGAGGAGCATTCAAGCGAAGTCTCATTCCTCGACGTATAAAGTGGCAATAGAATGGCCCAAACATTTGATACACCAATAGAAAAGGAGATGCAGTCCAGCTACTTGGACTACGCCATGAGTGTAATAATAGGCAGGGCACTGCCTGACGCAAGAGACGGCCTCAAGCCTGCTCAGAGGAGGATTCTCTACTCAATGTATAAGCTAAGTAACTTCAGCGACCAGCCTACAAAGAAAAGCGCTAGGGTGGTTGGAGACTGCATAGGCAAATACCATCCTCACGGTGATATAGCCGTGTACGAAACACTGGTCAGGCTGGCACAAGACTTCTCAATGAATCACACTCTAGTCCAAGGGCAGGGCAACATGGGCTCTATCGATGGTGATCCACCGGCAGCACAGCGTTACACAGAGGTGAGGCTAAACAAGCTCGCCGAGGAGATGCTTTCCGATATAGAGAAAAAGCCAGTTCCTTTCGTACCTAATTTCGACAACACTGAGGAAGAGCCGCTGATACTGCCCGCCAAGGTACCTAACCTGCTTTTGAACGGCGCTGCCGGAATCGCAGTCGGCGTCGCTACAAACATAATGCCCCACAACCTTAACGAGATAGCGGACGGCGTGATCGCTTACATAGACGACCCAAACATATCGATACAGAAGCTTCTCGAATACATTAAGGGCCCTGACTTCCCGACTGGCGGAATAATATTCTATGATGGCGGGCTGATAAACTCCTACTTGACAGGGAGGGGAGCCGTTACTGTAAGAGGAAAGACGAATATAGAAAAGCACAACAACAGGCAGTCTATAGTTATCACTGAGATACCATACGCGCTCAACAAGTCTCTGCTTGTCCAGAAGATAGCAGAATTGGTGAAGGACAAGACGCTCACCGAAATAGCAGACCTGAGGGATGAGAGCGGAAAGGAAGGCATACGCATCGTAGTCGATCTAAAGGCCGATGCCAACCCTGACCAAGTGCTCAACATGCTATACGCGCACACACAGCTGCAGCAGAGCATACACATAAGCAACATAGCCGTGATTGGCAACAAACTCGTCACGCTCAACCTGAAAGAGTTCATAAAGGTATTCGTACAGCACAGGCTGGAAGTTATAAAGAAGAGGGTCGAGTACGATTTCAATGTCGCTTCAGACAGGCTCCATATAGTCGAAGGCCTTCTCGTGGCCATGCTTAACATAGAAGGTGTAATAGAACTGATAAAGAAGAGCTCCGACTCCAAGGAGGCCAGAGTTTCCCTGGTCTCAAAGTACGGCATATCCGAGAAACAGGCAAACGCAATACTAGATATGAAGCTGGGCAGATTGACAAGCCTGGAAAGCACCGCGTTGAACACAGAGAAGCTTCAGCTACAGCAGAGCATCACCAGCTTCAAGGAAATACTCGCTGATGAAAAGAAGGTTTACGGAATAATAAAGGAAGATATGACGGAGCTCAAGGCGAAGTTCGGCCGTGAACGGAGGACGCAGATAGAGGAGGGAACTAACGTCGAGCCTATAGAGCAGGAAGACCTTATAAGTGATGATGACGCCACTGTCATACTCACAAGGAACAACTACGTCAAGCGTATGCCGATAGAGGTCTACAAGCTCCAGTCAAGGGGCGGTAAAGGAGTTATAACAATGGGCCTGAAGGAGAACGACTATCCGAAGAGCCTAATATCATGCAAACTCAAGGATTACCTCCTTGTGATCTCAACACTCGGCAGGCTTTACTGGCTCAAGGCGTATCTGGTGCCTGAAGCGCAGAGGTATGGGGCTGGTAAAGCCATAGTCAACCTAGTCAAACTTCAGGAAGGTGAAGGCGTCTCTGTAATAGTGAACACACGAAACTTCTCAAAGAGCTACCTTGTTTTCATAACCAAGAAGGGCAAGATAAAGAAGGTAATGGCTGAGAGGTTCTCAAACCCTAGGTCCAACGGCGTCCGCGCGATACCGTTGCTCCAAGGGGATGAGCTGGCAGATGTGGCGCTTGCAGAAATCTCTTCGGAGATATTTGTGGCTACTAAGGCCGGAAAGGCGCTGAGGTTTAGCGAAGCGAGGCTGAGGCCCATGGGCAGAAACGCAGTAGGCGTGCGCGGCATAAGGCTCGCTCAGGATGACGAAGTGGTTAACATAATATCTGCAAGGCATGACGACCTTGTCGTATCTATAACTGATAAAGGCTTCGGCAAAGCTACGAGGCTGGATGAATACCGCCTGCAGAACAGGGGCGGTAAAGGCGTTATAAACGTAAAGCTGAAGGAAAAGACGGGCAACGTAATAAAGGCGGTCAAGGCTTCAGAGAAAGATAACATAATATTGATAAACTCTAATGGTGTCTCAATAATGTTCCCGATATCCTCTGTAAGGATAACCGGTAGGAGCGCCAGTGGTGTGCATCTCATGAGGCTCGACGCAGCTACAAAGGTTGTAGACGCCAGAGTGCTCCAAGAGCAGCAGTAATTGCAATTGAGCCAGAAATTTATGAAATGATAAAATGCCTAAGATAGCGCTCAATCCTGACAGGCCCGATGCGCGGCAGCAGATGCCACCAGCAGAAGAGGAGGATGAACCAGAACAAGCGCATGGCACCCAGCCTAAGGAAACAGACGACGTCAAGAAGCATAAAATAGGAAAGTTACCTCTATACATTCTAGGGATAGTGACACTTCTTGTGGCTCTATACCTAATAACGCCTTCAATGAACTCAATAGTAAGTGGATTTGGACATCAGTCTGCCAGCAACGCTACCAAATCCAGCTCAGGAGCCCAGTTAAGCCAGCAGGAGCAGAGCTATGCACATGCTATATCAGCTAACAAGACCGACGCGCCAGCCATATTCAGGATGATGTCATCAGGAGTCAACGCCACTCAGCAGCTAGGTGTATCATACTCTGGGGATTTGAGCATATCAGTTCAGGCTTCATACACAAACCTTACATATTCATTGCCATTCGAACTAAAATTTCATAAGTACGGTAACGATACAAGGGTGGACCTAAGCGGAAAGCTGATATCTACGCTATTCAGGCTTTCACAAATTCAGGGGGCTGGATTGTACGGCAGCAACGCTTCAATAAGTCTATTCAAAATAGGAAATGCTTCATATTCGTGCGTAAACGATATCACACTCAATTCTACCACTAGCGCAATTTGCCAGAGCCAATACGATAATAGCTCGTCCAATTCTTCAGTCAACGGGTCTATAACTACGCTGCCAGACCTAAATCCAAGAACTGCTGCGCAACTGTTTGATGCGCTAAACGTAACAAGCAGCAATACGACTAGTGCCTCATATGGTAGCATGCAATGCGACTTCCTGAACGATCATTTCTCAACCACTGCGCAAAAGATAGAAACCCTGCTGAGTAAGTACATCCCTTCCTCATCTCCCAGCCAATTCGGTGCTGCCACAATCAACGGAAGGCTTGGCGCATGTATCTCATACGGCTACCACGTACCATTAAATGCATCGTTCCTAATCCATATATCAAATTCTAGCACGGACTTTGGGCTTGCAATATCTCTGAACGAAACGAGCATAGGCAGTAATTTCTCATCAAGTTACGTTACGCAGCTTCCAGCTCCTGTTGAAAACTACGGCGGCAATTACAGCCGTTAGGGCGAGCAAATGGCAAATGCAAAGACCGAACAAAATAAAATTGCTCAAAATACCAACGTCAGGCAACCATATTGGCGTGAGAAACCTTTCTTGGCGATAGCAACTACACTTTTCGGAGGATTCCTGATATTTGGCATAAGCCTGTTGGGTATACTGATCATAGCACCACTGACTAGCTCCGCCCAATCGACATTGACTTTAGAGCAATTGTGCTCTGGCCAGGGAATAAACCTTACACAAAACTTCACTGCGTCCCTATCTACGTGCATTACAGGAACAGAGACAGCGTATGGCACTGGAATGCTTGCAGGCGCGATAGTCATCTTGGCCGGAATCAGCATGAACTCCTATGACGCCAAAAAGGTCAACAAGATGGGTGCGATAGCACTTGCATTCTCGCTGGCGAGCGCTTTCAGCGGAGGTGGTGCTATCATTGGCCTTATACTAGGGTTTTGCGGCGGCATACTAGGTATAATATACAAGGGCTGAAGCTCATTGCAGCTTATAGCCTATCCTCCTTACGAATTCCCTGCGCGAGCGCATGTCCGCTTCGCTCTCCGAGCCAATGGCATCGCTTCCATCCGCAACTCCAATAACTGCGCTATCAGGTCCTGTTTTAGCGATTACCACTGTTACGGGGTTTGCAGTTGCGCAAAATAAGCCAGACACCTCCACAACGCCCTTCACTGCATTGGAGACGTTGACCGGATAAGCATTATCAAACAGCACAACAAATGTATGTCCTGCACCTATCGCAAGCGCATTCTTCGCGGCAAGATGCCTAAGTACTTCATCATTGCCTTCAGTTCTTACTAGGCGCGGGCCGCTTGCTTCATTGAACGCGACCCCAAATTTTATTCCAGGCGCGGAATTTATAAGGGCCTCGTATAAGTCCTCGGCCGTCTTTATGAATCCGGCGTGTCCTAGTATAACCTGAGTGTTCTCTGACTTCTCAATTTTTACCGTCTTAATAACCGTTTCCACCATTTCGATCACTAAACGAATAAGCAAGCATAATGGGGAGGATAAAGTTATATAAGTTATATAAGATATTATTATCGCCTGTCCTGCGCTTTGATTAATTAAAACTTCATCAATCATGCATGTTTGTATGGAAGTATGGAAAATAGTTGATAGAATGCCGAGTCCATTGCTCTTTGCGACTTCCAACAAGAATAAGTTGCGCGAATTCCAAGAGATACTCGGAATGCCTGTCGCGCAGGTGGAGCTAGAGCTTACCGAACCGCAGTCGATGGATGTCGAAGAGGTCGTTAAGGAGAAGGCAATCCAAGCTTATAGGATGCTCAGCAAGCCGGTCCTCGTGGAAGACACGGGCCTGTTTGTGCGTGCATGGAACGGCTTCCCGGGCGCGCTTGTCAAATGGGCCGTAAAGAGCGCAGGCACCAGAGGCATAATCAAAATGCTCGGCGGCGAAGTTGACAGAAATGCAACCGCGAAAACCGCCATAGCGTTTTATGACGGCAAGTCAACCCACATTTTCTCTGGTTCTATCGAAGGTAAAATATCGACCAAGGTGCTCGGAAAGAGCGGCTTCGGATGGGATCCAATATTCATACCTTTGGGCGCAGAAAAGAGCTTCGCAGAGATGGGCCCAGCCGAAAAGAACAAGATTTCGATGCGCAGTATGGCGCTCCTCAAGCTGAAGAGATACATCGACCAGCCTGGTGCATGATATGGCCAACTATCTTATAAGGGACTTGGATATTGCTGACTGTGCTGATATTATCTCCATATACTACAGCTACTACGACGAGCTCAAAGCAGGCAACGCCACTATAGGCATTGGCCTTTTCAAGAAGAAGCCGAGCTATGGCAGCGAGGTCAGTTGGTTCGCAGACCTTTACAACAGGGTGCTTGAAGGCAACGAAGTCGCGAAGGTTGCAGTCGTAGGCGGCAAGGTTGTCGGCCTGTGCAATGTGGGGAGGCGTAGGCCCGGTTCAGAGTCTGAACACATAGGGGGACTTGGTATAGCAGTCAAGGACGGGTTTAGGAGCTCAGGGATAGGCACCGCATTGATGGAAGCTGCTCTAAAGGATAGTAGCAAGATGTTCGAGGTCGTGGTACTCGAAGTTTTCACGATTAACGCGCATGCAATCGCGCTCTACAAGAAGATGGGCTTCGTCGAATACGGCATGCTGCCGCACGCGATCAAAAGAGGGACTAGATACTACGATGAATACCTAATGTACAAAGAATTAAGCAAAAAGAAATCGAGGCATACCAGAAAGACCGGCATGCCAGTGCTGTAGCCTTAATAAGCTTAAAAATTATGGTTCTGTCCTACTGGTGAACTTGACTTCACATCCAAGCGCCCTCAACTTGCGTGCTATGTCATTTGCATTTATTAGGTGCTCAGCTGAGGCTTTCTCATGCTTGCCCTCATAGTGGTTGGTTGCAAGGACTGCAGCTGCAAGCCCGCCAGTTGGAATCAACACGACAGGAAACATTATGGCTATGGCTCCTGACATGAAAGCGAAATAAGCCATCGCCAACTTGGTTGCCATGTACGCATAGGCAGCATCGTTTTCCATTCTGCACAGGTAGATTTCCGTATCCAACTACTTTCTGAGCTTCTCTATCCTCTTCTCCCTGTCCGCCGCCCAGCTGACTTGCTAAGCTCATCAGATTTTTCTATGCTACTGCTATCAATGCTTTTGTATGCGCCAATGGCAAACTACTGGCCTTTGGCAAAGTCTATCTTATCGCGCCGAAAGGCAGGCCTTCGCTCCTAAAATCTTTCTTTTTCTTCGGATGGCGCCTTCTCCCCTTCATCTTCGCCAGCAGCCTCGCCCAGCGCGCCTAGCATCTGACCCAAGGCGATCATGCTCTTTGCCATCTGGATTTCGCTCTCAATCGCGGGTAATACTGCCCTGAGCTCTCTTTCTGTAACCCCGATTTCTATCAGCTTCTTCTCCCTGTCGGTGAAATCGCTGCTTTTACTAATCAAAGCTTCATCCATTGGAAGCTCCTCGCTCCATGTGCCGTTCTTCTTTGTCAGCTCCACCGCGCGGTTCACTACTTCGTCTATCGAGCGCTTCAGCTGGAACTTCTTTTCTATCGTCATGCCGTTCCATATTTTGTCGCTCTCATTTAGGTATCTCTTAAGCACAACTACCTCCGCTTCCATAGCCTCCAGGCTGACAAGCATCTTCTTCGTCTCATCCTTCTCCTCCAGCAGACCATCATAGTATTTCGCTATAATTTCACCATCTTTTACTGTCTTATCAGCCAGCTCGTACAGTTGTTCCACTGCATCTTTGGTTTTTGGTGCTTGTTTCTCCATTTTATCAATCCTATGTAGTGATTATCCTTATCTCTAAATTAATATTTAAAGGCTTCCTACCTGTAATCGCGATTTTTGATCGTTTCAAAATATTGCTCAGAATACGGAGCGCTCTATACATCAAAAATGCTACCCCTAATTAATTAGACGCAGAAAGAAGGAATATAATCTAAGCATGCTTTGTGCCAGCTGTACGTGCAATCAATATGATGCTATTTGCCGATCACTCGCCAAAATCAGTTGTTTCGAATTCTGTAGGTTCGTAATCTACCTCTGCCGTCTCTACGTCTTCTGGGCCGTAACCTACGACTTCCACAGAGTCAGAATCGATAAATTTCTTTGCCTTCTTGGTCTTAGTCTTGCTTGCCATAACCCCACCATCGACTAAAAAATCATCGTTGTGCCAGATATATAAGGGTTTCCTATAAAGTACCTGCATCCGGAAATTACTGCCATATCATGAATCAGATTTGGTGCACATCAAATCATCTCTTGCCCTCGAAAGCATAGGAAAGCCTTATTTACTTATTCCTCCAAATTAATAGTGTGTGAGTATGGTGACGAAGGATATGCCGGCAGAGGCACAAGTGCAGGCCAAGAAGGTCATAGCACTGGATGTAGACGGCACCATAGCTGACCTTGCAACCCAGATAATGAAGATCGTAAAGGAGCGCTACGGAGTCGAGCTTACGATGGAACAGATGACCAAGTACCATGTCGAGGAGCTAGTCCCTGGCATGACAAGGCCGGAGTTCGTAGACATACTAAGGCAGATATGGGGCAATTACAAGGAAATCGGCTTGGTCGACAATCAGATACCCCAGATTCTCAAAGATGTGCATGCTGATTACGAGATACATGTGGTTACAGCAGCGGTAGGTACGGATGACCAGATAAAGGACTGGCTCAGGATAAACAACATAACATACGACAAGTTCGTGCATGTCGCGCGTCAGGCTGACAAGCAGAAGGAGGGCGCCGACATATACGTGGACGACTACTTTGAAGTGGCCAAGCAGGTCGCAGTTCTCGATAAGAACGTGATAATAATAAAGCAGCCATGGAGTGAGATAGACGAACAGACAATACTCAGCAGCCACAACAGGATAGTGGTTGCCCAGACGTGGATAGATGTCAGGGAACTCTTGCTGCCTAAGATGCTAAGGAAGTAAAACAGCAGCGCTCCGTTCCTTTGGTTCAAAACGCTACTCTAGAGATGCACCTCTCAAACATGGCGATAATCACGGGCAACTGGGAAGATATATTCAGTTCTGAAGGGGTAACTTGGCATGGCGTACAGGAGGACGTTCCTAAAATCGCCCACATATTGAAGCACGTAAGGGCAAATAAAATCCTTGACCTTGGCTGTGGCACTGGTAGGCATACAATCTACCTTGCAAAGAAAGGCTTCAATGTATACGGATTCGACATGTCTGTTACAGGAATACGCTACACAAAGCGGCGTCTAAAAGCCAAAGGGCTCAAGGCGCACATTTCGGTGCACGATATGTCAGCAGGCATACCATACAGAAGCGGCTTCTTTGATGCTCTTATATCAATTCAGGTAATAGACCACAATACTGCAAAAGGCCTTAGGAGCACTATAAATGAGATATATAGGGTGCTGAGAAAAGGCGGCACACTCTTCGTCTCGGTGCAGAGCAAGCGCGCCCTGGCAGGTAACAAGCACAGGTTCCTCTCGAAGTACACATACATACCGCTGGATGGCGGCGAGAAGGGCTTATTGCACCACTATTTCACTGCAGGTACATTGCGCAGCGCATTCAAGAACTTCGATATAAAAGACGTGCACTTGGACTCTTATGGCCAACTATGTATTTTGGCTACTAAGCCTTGAGAGAAGTGGCTATTTGGCCACCTATATCAAGAATCTTTGCACCATCGTAAGGTACAGTGTTGGTGCCAAATATTTCGGATACGCCTGCACCTTTCATCCTGTCCTTCGCACCGCTTGCCATTACCAGGTGGGTAGCAACTGCAACCACCTTTTCGGCACCCTTTGAGAGTACCTCCCTGGAAGCCTGCGCTATAGTGCCTCCGGTGCTTATTATGTCATCAATTATCACAACGTCCTTGCCCTTGAATGAGCCTACGAGCGGTGCCTCTATCTTCACCTCCCACGTGATGCTGTCCCTCACCTTGTCTATGTGAGAGTACTTGCAGCCCAGTATCTCAGCAAGCTCCTTAGCCCTGGCAACGCCTCCCTTATCCGGCGCAAGTACTATCGGATCGTTCAGTATCTTTGATATAGCCTTGGCCTGAACTGGCACCGGGTCCACTATGCAGACCCTGCCATTGAACGCATCGAAAGGGGTGCTCTTATGAGGCTGCACAACTGCGAGCGAAGATACCCCTACTGAATTGATAAGCCTCAATACTGCCTGCGAGCTTATCGCCTCCCCATCAAGGAACCTCCTGTCCTGCCTCAGGTATGCCATGTAAGGAACTACGGCCGTTATGCTTTTAGCCCCCAGCTCCCTTGCAGTGTCTGCCATGAGAAGGAGCTCCATTATATGCTTGTCCTGCGGACTGTATGTTGACTGAACGAGGACGACGTCCTCGCCCTCAATGCCTTCTGGCATCTTTACATAAGACTCGCCATCAGGGAAGAGCTTTGACACCGCCTTTACCGATCTAGCGTGCAGTGACTTCCCTATGCTATCCTCCAGGCCGTTCGATGCCGGGCCTCCAATGACAAGCATAATGAGTTATTAGAATTCAGACTTAAAAGTCTTCTCATCACAGACCCAAAGCGCTATGTGCATAGCAAAGTCATACTTCGTCCTTCTTGCTGAAAAGCTCGTCGGCCCTTTTTTTCGCTATAGCGGTTTTCAGCAACTGTATCGCGAAGGCCGGGTCTACGGACTTGGGGCACACCTTCGAGCAGGAGCCCGAGAACTCGCAGCCCCATACATTATCGCCGGTGTCAAGGTACTCTAGTCTCTTGTCGCCCGCCTGGTCCTTAGAATCAGCGTAATACCTGTAAGCCTGCGCGAGCGCCTGCGGGCCGGCGAAGTTCTTGTTTATGTTCGATACAGGGCATGCATCGACGCAAAGCCCGCACTTTATGCATTCGGAGAACGGCAGGAAATTGTCGCGCTGGGCATCGGTTTGCATGAACTCCTTTTCATGGCTGTACTTCTCTGATGGATTGTTCCTCATTATCCAAGGCTTCATAGCCTTGTGGTGCTCAAAAAAGTCATCGAAGTCTGTCACAAGCCCCCTAAGTATCGGGTGGCCGTGCATAGGCTCTACGGTTATGGTATTGCTCTGCTCCCTAAGCACGTTCGTCTCGCATGCCAGCGCCGGCCTGCCGTTTATCACCATAGCGCAGGAGCCGCATATCCCCATCCTGCAGCTATACCTCATCGATATCTTCTTGTCCTCGCTCTCGTTTATGCCTATAAGCGCATCAAGCACCGTGGTAAGGTTTGTCACGTTCAGGTCTCGGGCTGACCTGCTGAAAGACTCCGTGTTCGGATCAAACGAGTTTACCACGAATTTTACTTTCTGCGTATAGTCAGTTTTAGCAGCTTTCGCTTTTTTAGCCATGCATAAACACCTCCCAGAAACCCAGGATGCCGTAAACCAATGAGGCAACGCCCAAAAGGAACGCGAAAACATCAAGTATTATAGGGAACAACTGAACCGGAAAGAAGGCATAGACAAGCGATATCACCGCAACGAGCCAGAGCAGGACGGGCACACCTATCATCGCGCCGTAGAAAAATCTCATTGTTTCGAATCCGCTCATACTGTCCACCATACCAGCATTATAAAGAAGCCCATGAGCCAAAGCAGCATCGCGCCGTAAGGCATGATATCGAAGAATCCTGTCCTTACCTTGTATTTTGACTTTTCGAGGAAGACACGCTCCTGGCTGAAATGACCGAATGATAGCCCCCCGGTGCTTATCATAGAAAGCATTTTCACGCTTTCGAAGAGCTGCGGCGTTATGAGCACCCACACCAGCGCGGTCAGGAGCTTTATCAGCAATAGCGGCACAGAGATGAGAAATGAAAGCAGCAGCACTATGCCGTATATCATCGATATAAAGACGAGTATCCTGAAGAAGAGCATGTGGATGAAGCCCTCTATGTCAAATCCCGCCAGCCTTATTATGTTTGATTGGCTTCCCCTCATATCGTAAAGCTTCTTCTCCATCGCCCTTACCTAATACTTCCTCTCCTCCGGCTTCCATTTTGTTATTTTGACCGGAATGTAAGAGAGCTTGACCCCTCCGCTTGCCATCTTATAAGCTATAGTATGCTTCATCCATCTCTTGTCGTCCCTCTTCGGATAGTCCCTTCTCGCGTGCGCACCCCTAGACTCCTTCCTGTTTATCGCGCCCGCTACCACGACGCAAGCAAGGTCTATCATGTTGCCGATCTCGATCGTGTCCCTAAGGTTGGTGTTGTATACGCGGCTCTTGTCGTCTACATAAATCTTTCCGTACAGCCTCTTGAGCTTAGCCAGTTCAGTCCTTGCCTGCTTAAGCGAATTAAGATTCCTGAAAGCGCCCACCTTTACATCCATTACCCTCCATAACGCCTTCCTCAAATCGTACGGGTTTTCCGAACCGTTGCTGTCCAGCAGCTTGTTCAGCTTGTCCTCCTGCGAATCTATGAGCTTCTTGGTCTTGTGCGACAGCTCCGTTGTAGCGCCTCCGCTCTTTGCCAATTGCACTGCGGCATTCCCTGCCATCTTTCCCCAAATCACGCACTGGCTTAGCGAGTTGCTGCCTAACCTATTGGCTCCGTGGACGCTTACACATCCGCACTCTCCCACCGCCCAAAGGCCTGTCGTCGATTTTTTGTCGTTAAGCATAACCTTGCCGTTTATGTCGGTGTGTATGCCGCCCATCGTGAAGTGCGCCACTGGGGCTACTGGCAGAGGCTCCTTGGCAGGATCAACGCCTATCATCTTCAACGCGATTTCCTTAACCATAGGCAATCTTTCGGCTATCTTCTCTTCACCAAGATGCCTTAAGTCAAGGTGCACGAAATTCATGTCTCCGAATCTCGGATCAGTAAGTCCCCTTCCCTCCTCTATCTCGGTTATAATTGATCTTGATACTATGTCGCGCGGAGCCAATTCCATCTTGTTCTTGGCGTAGCGCTCCATGAACCTTTCGCCCTTAGAATTGATCAGGTAAGCGCCCTCGCCTCTTGAGGCTTCTGTTATGAGTATGCCGCTTGGCACTAGTCCAGTTGGGTGGAATTGCACGAATTCCATGTTCTTGAGAGGAAGCCCAGCATTGTAAGCCAATGCTGCACCGTCTCCAGTGCACGAATAAGCGTTCGTCGTAAAGCCGTATATGCGCGCGAATCCTCCAGTCCCTATTATGCCGGCCTTTGCAACGAAAGCCCTCATGGTGCCGCTAGCCATGTCAAGCGCAGTTATCGCCCTGAAGGCCCCTTTCTCCATCACCAAGCCCGTAGCCAGGTATTCATGAAATATTTTTATGTTGTCAAATTCCAGCAGGTTATCATAAAGAGCACTGAGCATGAAGAATCCTGTCTTGTCAGATGCGAAGGCAGTCCTCGGTATGCTCATACCGCCGAACGGGCGCAGCACTATCTTGCCATTGTTATCCCTGTTCCATGGCACACCTAGATGGTCAAAAAGCTTTATCTCCTCGGGTGCGTGCTTGACAAGTAGCTCTACTGCATCCTGGTCGCCAAGAAAATCTCCTCCCTTGGCGGTGTCATAGCCGTGAAGGTCCTCGCTGTCTCCATGCTCGCCAGGATACAACACCCCTGATATGCCTCCTTCAGCTGAAACAGAATGGCTCCTCATAGCATGAAGCTTTGATATAACCGCAATACGCGCCTTGCCGTTTGATGCTATCGCAGCCTGGAGCGCAGCCCTCATTCCAGCCAGTCCGCTTCCAAGTATAACTATATCATAGTCGAGGACTTCCATATTTTAACATTATTTGTAATCATCTTTAAAATACTAACGCAAACACCCTTGCAGTTGCAAGCACAGAACGCAACTAGCAAAATAGCTAAAGTCTAAAAGCTTTTGATGCTAATCCAAAATAAGGGTTAATAATTCGTTGATTTTATGGAATTTAGAATAGAGAATGATGTCCTTGGGGAAGTAAAAGTCCCGAAGGACGCTTATTACGGATCAGAGACCCAGCGCGCGGTGGAAAACTTCCCGGTTTCAGGTCTACATTTGCAGAAGTCGATAATACATAACTATGCGGTGCTGAAGAAGGCCTGCGCGCTAGCGAACATGCGCGCGGGAAAGTTGGACAAAAAGAAAGGCGATGCGATAATCAAGGCGTGCGACGAAGTATCGAGCGGCAAGTTCGATGACCAGTTCGTGGTGGATGCTTTCCAGGCAGGGGCCGGCACGAGCACCAACATGAATCTGAACGAGGTGATAGCGAATAGGGCAATAGAATTGCTCAATGGCAAGCGCGGCGAGTACGAGATAGTACACCCCAACGACCATGTCAACATGTCTCAGTCCACAAACGATACATTCCACTGCGTTACGCATATGGCTGCTTATGAGTGTGTCCACAAGGGACTCATACCAGCTTTGGAGGAGCTCGAGGCCGCGCTCTCATCCAAGTCAAAGGAGTATTCAAAGATAATAAAGGTGGGCAGGACCCATCTCCAAGACGCAGTTCCGATGACGCTAGGTCAGGAGTTCTCAGGGTATGCTGGCGCAGTTAGCACGGTACTCCGCCATCTGAAAGAATCATCTAATGCACTTCTTGAAATACCACTTGGCGGCACAGCACTCGGCACAGGGATAAACACACCAAAGGACTACTCAAAGTACGCTATAGAGGAGCTTAACAGTGAAACAGGGTACAATTTCATATTGGCACCGAACGTTTTCGCTTCGATGCAAAACCAGATTGATGAGCTAAGGATAGCGGGAGCAATCAAGGAGGTAGCTACAACTCTTGGCAAGATCGCCAATGACATAAGGCTTCTCAGTTCTGGCCCACGAACCGGCATATCAGAACTTGTGCTCCCGGCAGTGCAGCCAGGTTCATCGATAATGCCAGGAAAGATAAATCCGAGCATGGCGGAGATGCTCAACCAGACATGCTTCCATGCGATCGGCAACTGCCAGGCTGTCGAGGCCGCGGCAGCGGCAGGACAGCTCGAGCTGAACGTGTTCATGCCTCTGATTGCTTTCAACCTGGTTTTCGCGATAAACATCCTCTCTAACGCTGCGAGAGCGTTCACCAAGAGGTGCATCTCAGGCATAAAAACAAACGATGCGGCAATAAGCAGATACGTAACTATGAACATCTCTACGGCAACAGCGCTAAGCCCTTACATAGGTTACAGCAAAGCCGCAGAAATAGCAAGGAAAGCCTACCTCGAGGATAAAAGCGTGATACAGGTATGTCTTGAGATGAAGGTGCTGCCCAAGGAGAAGCTGGAACAGATACTCGATCCGCACAGGCAGATATGAAAGCGGTTGCTGCTGCTCGATGTAGAGATATGTCTGCACCAAATATTGTCGCGTTTTGCTTTACACTGCAAGCCCTTGCAGATGTATTGAAAGCTGGTTGATATGCCATTGAAGCATTATAGGGACCGTTCTGCGCGATGGCTTTACATGATGGTGCCGTATCAGATAGCTTACGGGCCGCTCTCCAACATAATAATACTGTACATACTTCAGATCAACGGCACAGTGGTCGATGCATCCTATGCAGTTGCTGTATCAAACATAATGTGGATAGCGGCAAGCGCGTTCTGGGGCAGGATGGTTGAGATATACGACAAGAGGAAGATATTCGTAGCCTCATCGCTTCTCGGCCTTGCAATTTCGCTGGCTGGCATAGCGCTCATAAAGAACGTTCTCGGAGTCATAATAATCTACGGCATCCTGACTTTCATGGTGATAGCGAACAGCATGCCATTCAACATGCTTATAATGGAGACAAACCCAAAGGATAGGTGGGCGCATGGCTTCTCAAGGTTGCAGATGCTCTCCACGATCGGCGTTGTCTTCGGCTATGTAATAACAGCATTCCTATCTGGATTTCTTCCGCTCGACTACGTAATACTAATGCTGGTCCCGTTCTCCATAATAGCGCTGATATTCACAAAGTTCATACACGAGCCCACCTCGCCATTCCCAAAACTATCCATACTGAGCAGCATTCAGGTGCTAGGTGGCAGGTTCCTCTCAAACCCACTATTGTTTATCAAGATACCCGGCTTTGCGCGAAGAGGAAACGCTTCATCAACGAACTTGTCCGCATCGCAGCCGATCCTAAAGAAAGGAGAATACATAAACAATCTCTACATCGCTGTTCTCGTGTTCTTTATAGGTAGCACAATATTCAACACTGCATTCCCTGCCGGGCTTACCGCGCAGGGTTTCAGCAATTCTGATGTGTTATCAGTGCTTCTTGTCGGTAACATAGTTCAAGCAGTGATATTCTACAAATCAGGAATGCTGATCGAAAAGAGGGTAAAATCAAAGGTGGCCTCCAGTGCATTGATGGTCAGGGGTTTAGGTTACATCAGCGTTGGGATATCATTCATACTGCTCACAAATATCGCGTTGCTTGGTGCGAGCGTAATTCTTTACACTATAGCTGCAGGAATAGCATATGCCATATTCTATGCGACATTCAACACAATGGTTTTCGAGGCCGTCGGAAATGAAAAGCGGGGTACGAAGTTGGGAATTTACAGCGGATTTGTGGGATTCGGTTCATTTGTCGGGGCACCAATTGCAGGATACCTTTCATACTACATAGGATATTGGTTTGCTTTTATGGCAGCTGGTGCTTTCATAATAGCAACGGCAGGAGTCATTCTCTTAGGCAGAAAGAGCGCTAAGTAAGTCTAAAAAAGAGAAAGCATGCACCCACTTTACTTCTGCAGTTTCTTTCTGTAACGATCAGCCATGAAATCAGACCAGAGCGGCGCAGTGTTTTTTATAAGCGTATGGAAGCGGCTCGTACTGGTCCTTGCTGCTGCCTTAACTCTGAATGAATCTATACCTAACATTTCCTTCCTGTCTAGAGAAAAATCAACCCCACCTGCATTCTCCCTCATATGGTCTGCGTTGCTCGCTTTCGGTATTGCCACGACCATATCCTTGCTCACCAACCAGTTCAATGCAACCTGTGCGGGGCTCTTGCCATGCTTCTTGCCTATCTGATCAAGTATCCCGTAGAGCCCTTCAAGACGCTTGGAGAATAGGGCCCCTGCGCCCAGTGGGCTATAAGCTATAATTGTTATACTGTTTTTTCTCGCGTAATCAAGCATCGTTCTTTCAGGATCCCTCACTACAACGCTGTACTCTACCTGATTTGAAACAATCTCATTCGATTTAAGCGCTCCCTGCGCCTCCTCCAGCTCTTTCACGGAAAAATTGCTTACACCTATATAACGGATCTTGCCCTCCTTTACCAGCTTTTCCATAGCGGCCATCGTCTCTGATACACTTATCTTGCTGTTCGGCCAGTGGATCTGGTATAAGTCTATTGTTTTTACTCCAAGCGCCTTCAGGCTCTGATTGCAAGAGTTCTCTATGTCATCAGCATGCAGATGGTTTGGCGAAACCTTCGTCGCCACTAAAACTCCTTCTTCGCCCTCGATCGCCTTGCCAACCAATGATTCATTGGCGTAAAGCTCCGCAGTGTCTACCATACGCATACCAAGCTCCAAGCCGACTCTTATCGCCTTCATCTCGGTATCCCGGTCAGTGCCGAGCTTCCACGTCCCTATCCCGACCGCAGGTATCCTCTCACCTGTTTTACCCAAAGCTTTGAACTTCATGCTATCAAATTTTTCCATCGCGCCAGAAGCTACAGCTTCCAGAATTAATCAAAGCCGCATTTTGCCGTTCTGGCGATTAAACATAACTATTATAAGATTTAAATGCGATAATATTGCAGTAGTAAGTTGGATAAACTACCAAATATAAATGGTTTTACTTTAGGTTAGCGTTAACTGTAATACAAAGTTGCATACCAACTGATTTTATATTTTAACCTACCTAAATCAACACTGCATGATTAATATGGTAAGGATTACGTGGGTGATCGGCGGCCCACAAGGTACAGGAGTAGATACATCTGCTAATTTGTTTGGGGATGCGATTGCACGTTCCGGTTATTACATATTCGGAAACCGCGAATACTATTCGAACATAAAAGGCAGGCACAGCTACTTTACGCTCACCGTAAGCGATCAGCCAACGAGAAGCATATCCGATGACATAGACATACTAGCTACCTTCGAAGCAGAAACCGTGTTCCAGCACTTCAGGCAGGTAAAGGGCGTACTTATCTATGACAAGAATATGGAGGGGATGAAGCTCAGTAACATGGCTTTCCTCGAAAACGAGATAAAGAAGGATGTAAGAGAAGTGCTTTCAAAGCACGGATACGAGGAAAGCGTAAAAGGTGTACTCGATTATCTGAAAAATGCCGGCATACCAGTAATAGCGGTAGACTACGACGCACAGCTTACCAAGATAATGAACGAGGTGAACTTATCATCTACAGTGGTTGGCAGAGCTAAGAATGTAATAGCGGTATCAGTTTCGTTCGGTCTCCTCGGTCTCGATAAGAAATTCCTGCTTTCGGCAGTCTCATCAATGTTCAAAAAGGAGGAATACCAGAAGATAAATTCTCGTGCAGTAGAATACGGCATCTCACTGGTGCAGTCCCAGTATGGCCTAAAGGAGCTAAAGATAGACGGAACAAGGTTGAGAGTCGATGGCAATTATATGTCTGCTATGGGCAAGATTCTCGGCGGGCTAAGATTGCAGACTTACTATCCTATTACTCCAGCCTCCGATGAGAGCGATTACATAGAAGCAAACCAAATGCTTGAAATGGAGAATGAAAATCAGGACCTGAGAAAGGCAGGCGCGGTTGTCTTGCAAATGGAAGACGAGATCGCTGCCGTAAATACGGCAATATCAGCAACTCTTACGGGCGCAAGGGCGTCAACCGCAACGTCAGGCCCTGGTTTCTCTCTTATGGCCGAAGGTATCGGGTGGGCCGGAATGAATGAAGCTCCTGTAGTAGTAACCTATTACATGAGGGGTGGTCCATCAACTGGTCTCCCAACACGCAGTGGCCAGACCGATCTTAAGTTTGCAATCAATGTAGGTCACGGCGAATTTCCTAGGATAATAATAGCGTCGGGGGATCACCTCGAAGTTTTCAACGACTCTTTTATGGCCCTCAATCTTGCAGAGAGGTACCAGACTCCGGTAATACATTTGATAGAGAAGACCCTTGCGAATTCCTACTCAATAATAGATGAGTCGACATTCAATTACAATCCTCTCAGGATAAGCAGGGGCAAGCTTACAAAAGGTTCGGACAATTACAAGAGGTTTGAATTCAGCGATGACGGAATTTCGCCGAGAGCATTTTTGGGAAGCTGCAAGATGTCTTACACTGGCGACGAGCACAACCAGTTCGGTCACATAAGCGAGGAGGTCAACAACAGATTCAACATGTATGAGAAGAGGATGAAAAAGCTAGAGACAGCCGATAAGGAGATACCAGAGCGCGAGAGAATCAACGTTTATGGCAATCCCGATGCTGATACAATGATCCTTACATGGGGGTCATCGAAGCTTCCCGTACTTGACGCACTTGACATGATAAAGAATGACGGTATCGATATCGGAATGCTCCAGATAAAGATGTTCAGTCCGTTCCCTAGGAATACTGTTCGCAAGCTACTAGAGAACAAGCAGTCCATAATAGCTGTCGAAAGCAGCTACATGGCCCAGGGAGCGCAGGTTGTGACAGAGAACACAAGGATAGAGCCTACGCATTACATTTTGAAATGGAATGGAAGGATGATAACAAGGGATGAGATATACAAGTCAGTCAGGCGCATAAAGTCAGGCGCTACAAAAAGGGTGGTATTGAATGGAGGAGTCTGACCTAATAACTTCTGACTGGTGCCCAGGCTGCGGCGATTTCGGCATCCTTAGGTCCGAGGAATCTGTTCTAAAGGAGTTGGGCATACCGCTTCAGAATATAGTAATAGTATCAGGTATAGGCTGCTCTGGCAAAACCTCGCAATTTGTCAATTCCTCAATATCAGGGATTCACACGCTTCACGGCAGGGCACTGCCTTTTGCAACCGGGATTAAGGTAGCCAACCCTAATCTCGAGGTTGTAGTGAACGTGGGGGACGGAGACGGGTTGGGCATAGGCGCAGGTCACTTCGTTAATGCCGGGAGGAGAAATCTCGACATGACAGTGCTGCTGCACGATAACGGGGTTTACGGACTCACCAAGGGTCAGGCTGCTCCTACGCTAAAGCTGAAGGAGCAGGTCAAGTCAATGCCAAGGCCAAACATAAACGGCGAGATAAACCCGATAATGCTGGCGCTCGCTTCAGGCTACACTTTTGTTGCAAGGGGTTACGCTTACGATGTTCCTGGGACCAAAGAACTGCTCAAGGCAGCAATAAAGCACAAGGGCTCAGCGCTCATAGACATACTCCAGCCGTGCCCCACATACAACGACATAAACACCAAGGAGTGGTACGAAAAAAGGATATACAAGATGACGGATCTTGATCCGGTTGTCAATACGCCTGGGGAAAGCTACACAAAGATAGCTAACGCAATAGTCAGGGCAGGAGAATGGGAGGAGAAAATACCTCTTGGCCTTTTCTATAAGAACGAAACGGTGACAACTTACGAGGAGAGGATATCTGCCAACATACCAAACTACATATCGTACTCCCCTGCAGTCCAGCAGATAGAAAGGAACGGCGTTCCAGCCACGTTAATCGAGAAGCTTCTATCTTCTAGGCGCGTAATAACAGACTGATTACTTTATGCGCAGCACCACAAGTTCCTCAAAAAAGAGCCTCATCCTGCAAACTACTTCTGCACCGAGTCTAACTACGTCATTCTCATAGCCGTTAAGCGAGCTTTCGAGCAGCAATATCACGTGCTCATCTAGAAGATGGCTCGCTGCTTCATTCAAGAATCTGTCAATCACCTCCCTTCCTTCAGCTCCCCCATCCAATGTCCTATCAACAACCTTATCGTTCCCTAAGCTTTCCGAATTTAGATAAGGAGGATTAAAAGCTATCGTGTTAAAGCTTCCATTGATTTTTGAGAATATGTCGCTCACTACAAATTTTCCCGCTATCCCGTTCGCTTCAGCATTAGCTTTCGCACAGGATACCGCATTGCTATCTATGTCGCAAAATGTCACATCGCAACCTTTTAACGCACCAGTTATGCCAGCTATGCCGCTTCCGGTTCCCATATCGAGCATCTTCCCGAATGCGTATTTTTCAACAGCCTCAGCGAGAAGGTACGAATCCTCCCTAGGCGCATAGACGCCTTTTATGGTCGCTATCTTCGGATAACTTGTCATGGTCTTACTTGAAGGTTGCTTCATCTGGTTATCATATAGCTGCTGACTTCCTTGTAAAGCTCCGCAGCCCTTCTGTCATTCTCGAAATGCGCCCTCGCCGGCCCCACCAGCTTCTCAAGTTCTCCGGCTACATAAGCTTTTAGGTCGGCCGGATGGACACCCCCAGTCCTATACTTCTCAAGAAGATCGGCGTAGCTTGAAAATTCTATCGGTCCACCGAATTTCTGTGGCCTGTCAATTGTTATAGGCGCAGTTTGGTCATCTATTATGACCAATTCCAGATAGTTGAAAAGCGGGTTCCCGTACACAACGCCTTCAGGGCAGTACGCACCGTTTATCTTCTGCTTTATAATTTCGTATGAATCATGTATGTAAATCGCGCTTTTCGGATTGGACTTCGACATTTTATACTCAGCTGCGATTTCAGGTTGGTCCTTCAGGCTTACGCCAACAGGCATTCCCTGCAGGCCTAGCATCAATGGATGATGCACCGCTACTGGCATTCTCCAATTTTCCTTGTGTGCTATCTCCCTAGCCAGCATATTTGCCTTCCTCTGGTCCATCCCCATCTCACATATGTCGACTTCGAGCTCGAAAACATCAGAGACCTGCATTGCAGGATAGAACAATTGCGCCGCAGATAAGTTTTCACCCTCCTTGCGCCCCATTATCGTTATCGCCCTCTTTACCCTATCAAGCGTCGTGTCCCTGCCTATCCTTATGACCCTATCCCAGTAGCCGATGGCATCCATGATGTCCTTGGCCCAAAGCACCTCCACCTTGCTTGTGTCTATACCGCAGGCCTTCCATACCTCAACGAAATACTCCCCTGCCTTCCTTATGTGTTCGAGGTTGCCCTCGAGCTTGTTGTTTATAAAAGCGTAATAATCAGCCAAGAAAAGCTTGAAACGCACGCCAGAATCGAGCATGCGCTTTACGTTCTTTGCCCTCTGGAGGCCGAAATGTATCGGCGCCACCCCGGATGGCTCGAATCCATCATATGCGACTGGGTGCTCATTCGTCTCAAAAACATGTCTGAGATCGTCCTCCGTAACTATCTCTTGGGCAAAGCCGCGTATCATAGCAAGTTTGGTCTCTATGTCCACTGGCACACCGCATTAAAATCGCCCTCCTCATATAAAAATTTTGCCTGCAGGAGCCTGTAGAGAACATCAAGACGCAATTCCACAGGCATGAAGTCATACAATAATGTCATCTTGGCAGGGCAACAAATCGAGTTTGTCCAATAATTCCACAAATTCCTAGGGGTTTTTAGCCCCCCAGGTTGCATTTTGTTTTTGGCGACAAAATGCAGACCTACAATAGAGATTGGAAAACTTATAACCAGCGGTTGGTTGACCG
>JAJYYB010000001.1 GCA_021801355.1 Microcaldota archaeon
CAGAGGCAACGAAGACCCATGAATCGTAGTAATACTGGCCGGAGTTCTGGCCGATAGTCGCGATTATGCCGTTTGTGGAGTAGATAGGATTAGTGCAGCTGAAGTTAGGCTGAGTTGAGCACCCGTTCGTCGCACCAGATCCTCCGTTGAATATGCCCAAAGCCGCGAGAGTTGCCACCCCTATCGCGAGGATGAGTATCGCCCATCCATAAGTCATCAGGTACTCCATCGATGACTGGGCTTTCCGCTTCCGACTGCGCGGAAAGCGTTTTTGTGCAGCCATAAAATTCTAAAATCTCTTACAGTTAACTGATAAAAACCCTCCGCTTTGCGGTTACTTTTCGCGCCAGACTGTGAAGTGGCGCGCGAGTGAGAAGAATACAATTGTCTCTAGCAAAAGTATTGCCACCATTTCATAAACAAGCGTTATATTGAACGGGACCAGGCCGAAAGCGTTCTGCGCGAGGATTGCAGCAGGCGTCACTGGGGAGATAGAAAGTGCATAAAGGGCAGCAGGCGGAAGTTCGGTATAGGGATAGAATGTCGGGGGCAACAGTGTCATGACAACCGATAGTATGGAAGCGATGCCCCAAATGTTCCTTACGTGCTTCACCATCCCTGCGACTATGAATGATATTGATGATGTGGCTATCGTGACAAGGGCCATCAGGCATCCAAGCACTATGAACGTCTCGAATGTGAATATGTGGTAAATCAGACCTATCACAATGTAGAGCGCTATTCCAGGCAGCGACCCTACGAAGTAGCTTAGGGTCAACGCGAGCATGTAGTCTATGCGTGTAATCCTAGTTGTGACGAACAGGTCCTGCATTCGCAATTGTATCCTCCAGAACGCCGCATCTCCGGCGCTCGAAAGCGAGTTGGCGGCGAGCAGCGCTATGAAGCCGCCTATTATAGCATAGACTATCAGCGCGCCTCCAGAAAGTATGCTGACCATGAAAAGAAGCGATAGCGGGAGCGTAAGCGACGCTATGAGATACGATGGACCTCTCGCTATTGCTGAGATGCCGTATGAGTAAGTCATAGATGCTATGAACTTTATGTTCATCATCACCACTCCCCTTCCCCTCCTTCGCCCTCTTCCTGGAGATCCACCCCATGCACTATAAAAAGGTCGTCCAGAGTTATCGGCCTTACCGTGCAGCCCATTGATATGAACTCGTTTATCATGCTCTTCTTGACGTAAGAGATCCTTGTAGTGCCTACCTTGTACTGCATCCTGGCCTTCGGCTTTGGATCCGAGCTCTCGACCCTGACCTTCCCTTTGAACCTTTCGAGCAAAGACCCCACACTGCCTCGCTCTAGAACCTTGCCTTGGTCGACTAGCACGACTTCGTCTGCAAGCTGCTGCGCTTCGTCCATGTAGTGCGTAGTCAGTATGACATTGCCATTGAGCTCCTTTATCGCTGCCCAGACCTCGAATCTTGACAATGGATCGAGACCTGTTGTAGGCTCGTCCAGGAACACTGTATCTGCGTTCGCTGCCAAGGCCATAGCAACGAAGAGCTTGCGTTTCATGCCACCAGACAAAACATCGGTCGGCGTGTCCTTTGCGTTCCATAGCTCGAGGTCCTTGAGTGCGCGCGAACCTTCTGCATTCGCCTCTTTGAACGACATGCCGCGCGCAAGGAGGTATATCCTTATATGCTCGATCGGCGTAAGGAACCCTATCGGGCTCGCCTCCTGCGGTATGCTGCTCGTGTGCGCCCTTATCGCATCCGTGTCATTCAGTATATCGTAGCCGCCCACTGTTGCGGTTCCTGAAGTAGGTTCCAACTGCGTTGAGAGTATCCTTATCATAGTCGTCTTTCCGGCGCCGTTCCTGCCTATGACCGCAGTCACCCTTTTAGGCAGCCTTATCGTTATGCCCTTGAGCGCGTAAGTTCCATCATGGTACCTCTTCTTCAGGTTGAATAGCTCTATCATGCACTTCACTTGCTGCAAGCATCGTGAATCTATTCTTACCAGAACTTTCTTATAATATAGTATATTGGAACTGCTATGATTATCGAAACCGTATAGGCGGCGATCGTACCGTAGAGCAGGCCTGCTGGTGCGTAAAGGAATCTGACAGCTATTCCGTATGCCACTGATGTTGTAAGCCCGCTGAGCGCCATCGACTTCGCCATGGCACGCGAGAACCCTATGCCGCTTGTCTTGTCTATTATTATCAAGCCGGCGATGAAACTAGCAGGGAATGCCGCGAATGCTCCGCCCAGTATCGGCCCTCCGTAATAGCTAGCGAGCACTGCCGCTGCAACTATAGCACCGCTGAAAGCTGCGCGCGATAGCAGCTGCATCTTAGTATTAGAAACCATGTTCCTGTTTTTCTGGTTCTTGCCGGCTGCTGGCTTTAACAGGTATAGGGAAAACGTGGTGAGTATCAGGTAACCGACAAGTGATTCGGCGAAGCTCGCGTTGATGGCTACGGCAGCTATCGCCAGGATGAACCATGCGGCGATAGAAGCGGAAATGGAGATGGAGAATCTGTGGCTCCTGCTAAGTATCGCGTAAAATGCAAGCATAATGCCAGTAAAGCCATAGATCAGCGGGAACACCGTAGTGGCCTGAGATGCAACCTGGGGCGATTGGGATAGACCTATGAATAGGAATGACACTACGGTAGTCGAAGGCAGTCCTATAACAAAACCTCCAAGGCGGCTGCCGAGGCGCTCTGCTATTATGGTCGAAATGGCTACCCATGCTCCGCCCGTTAAGAACGCACTTAAAAGATAAATTAGGAACAGATCTGTCATGTGAGAACATTTTATTTAAGTTTTTTAAATCCGACTCCGCTTTTGCAGTAGATCCTTACAGCTGTTGCAACGAACCACTAGTTCTGCACGCTATATCATTAAATTCTTAATTGCATAGAGTATTCTGGGTGCTTAAATGGTGAACGCTATCGTAACCGTTGCCGACAAGGAAAAGCTTATGGCGATGCCAACTGGCGAGTTTGATTTCTCTACCGCTCTGGGCAAGAAGGTGAAGTACTATGACAAGAACAACAAGGAGTGGCCGGGCAAGATAATAGAGGTTTCAGAGCCTATGCTTGTCATAAAGTTCGACAACTATCCGAGCGGCCTTGGGCAGGGGCAGATGCTCGAGATAGAGGATTGATTATTGCATGGTTGGTGCGCTATGGCTTTGATAGAAATCAAGAATGGCAAGATGAAGGTGCCGGACAAGCTGGATCTGGCTTACATGGAAGGGGATGGTATAGGACCGGATATAACAAGGGCGACGCTCAAGGTGCTTGACGCTTGCGTCAAGAGAGTCTACGGAGGCAGGAGATCCATAACCTGGGTTAAGCTCGATGCTGGCGAGGAGGCATTCGCGAAGGAGGGCAATTACATGCCTGACAGCACTATAGAGGCGATAAAACATTATCATGTTGCGCTAAAGGGACCACTGACCACACCGGTGGGCAAGGGCATAAGGAGCATAAACGTGCTCATGAGGCAGACCTTCGACATGTACGCCAACATAAGGCCCGTGAAATTCTTCCCCGGGCTGCCATCCCCGCTCAAGAACCCTGAAAACGTGGACATAACTGTAGTCAGGGAGAACACCGAAGACGTTTATGCCGGCATAGAGTTCGCCGAGGGCTCAGCCGAAGCGAGGGGGCTGATAAAGGTGATGAAGGAACAGTTCAAGATATTGATAAAGGCCGATGCTGGGATAGGGATAAAGGTAATCACTGAGAGCGGAACAAGGAGGATAATGGAGAAGGCCATAACTTATGCGCTGGATCACAAAAAGGACAGAATCGTGATAATGCACAAGGGCAATATAATGAAGTTTACTGAAGGTGCGTTCATGAACTGGTGCTACGATGTGGCCAAGAAGAGGCTCGGCAGCAAGCTCATAACAGAGCAGGAGCTAACAGAGAAATACGACGGCAAGGTGCCCGAAGGCATGATGCTAGTGAACGACAGGATAGCGGACAACATGCTCCAGCAGATAATAACAAGACCTGAGGATTACAGCGTGATAGTGGCGCCCAACCTGAACGGCGATTACGTGAGCGACGCGATAGCCGCCGAGGTCGGCGGGCTTGGAGTGGCGCCGGGAGGCAACATAGGGGATGAATACGCCATATTCGAGGCGGTGCACGGCTCAGCGCCGAAATACGCGAACAAGAACATAGCCAACCCCACGTCCATGATACTCGCCGGTGCGATGATGTTCGCCCATCTGGGATGGAAGGAGGCGCACGACGCGATATACGAAGCGGTGGAGAATGCTATGAGGGGCGGCGCGCTGACACAGGACCTCGCAAGGGTGCTCAACGTCAAGGCGCTCGGCACTTCAGAATTCGCCGATGCCGTGATCAAGAAGCTCTAGATTTGGGTTTGGGACTAGGCTCCGCTTATGTAAGCGGACGGTATTACGAAGTCTGAGCTGGAGACGTTCGTAGAGACGCTTACAGCCTGCAGGTAATACGTATCGTTGACGGCTCCGTCTACGATGTCGGTTTGGTTGAAGTAGAGCGGCAGCCCCAGCGCACCATCTATGCATATGTCATAAACGCTATAGTTGGATAGCAAATCGGCCGTGGCGTTAGATATCACGAAGCTATCGCATCTGTTGCCAGCATATGTCTTGGTACCCCCGTAAGAGACCGATACGTTCCCAAGCAGCACTCCGTTATCCTCAGACAGATAGCCCATGTAACTCAGATTCTTTAGTGTGAACGGGAATGACTGCAAGAACGATGCGCCTCCGGCGCCAGTAAAGCAGTAGGGGCTTGAGTTGACCGGCATGCTTGTCGTTGTGTTGCTCTGGCACGTTACAGTGGCGCTAGTGGTGTTGTAATAGTAAACTGTGGACGCGCTCCAGTTGAGTACCTTACCATTTGCTACGTTAGTGAATGTGGCATTGACTGCGTAAATGGACCTGCTGTCGCTTCCGAGTGCATACGATGTTATTTCCTGGGATACATTCTCTTCGACAGTCAGGTTTGCAGACTCTGTGATTCTCTGGGATATTGCCGGACCACGGGCGTATGTGACCTCGATGCCCCCCGACTGCTGTGCGCTCTTCAAATCGTCTATATACATCTTTTGCGTTGCATTAAGTCCAGTAGTGTTTGAAAAGTTGAATGGTGCGACAGACCCGCTGCTCCCTACGAGCACGTAGTATGCTATCCCGGCCAAAGCCACTGCGAGGATTACAATTATTATGTAGAATATCGGGTTCGTGCGCTTCCTGGCCTGTCTCGGCTTTTGGCCCGGCTGCTGATCCGATTGCTGGCTTGAGCTCCCGCCAGGGCCTGCCGCGTAACCAGGATCATCAGGATTGCTGGTCTTCATCACAATGCCGTTATCAGTTTCACCAATTAAAATAAATAGTAGCATGTAACATTTAGGTTTCTATCGATTCGTAAATGCCGCTCCTTTTTTATAGCGGCTTGGCAGCGAAAACTACGCTACTTTATTATCGCATAATCCAATACTACCTCCGCCTCTTTTGCCGAATAAGGCCTTACCACCCTCCCGGAGATAAAACGCACTTTGTATCCGTTGGCCTTTGCATGCTGGACTATCTCCGATTTTATCCTCTCAAACTGGTTCTCTACTGGTGCAAATGTGTATATATGGACAATTGCCTTCTTGCGCGCGGCCAGGAGGGCCTCGTCAAGGAACGTGTCGCTGCTCTTTGGCATCGGCATTATTATGCGGTCAGCGAAACCCTTGAAGTGATTTACTGCGGTCCTCACGTCTCCGAGCACCGGCGTGACATTGTCCGTCTTGTTAAGCTTTATGTTATCCAGCATGTACTTGTAGCCGTACCTGTTGAGCTCGATGGCGACCACCTTTGACTTCTTCTGCGCCTTCGCTATCTCTATTGCGAACGGACCAACGCCGGCGAACATCACCATCACGCGCTCGCGCGGACTTACGAGCTGCGTTATCCTCGTTCGCTCGAAAGCAAACCTGCCCGAGAAAAAGACCTTCCGGACATCGAACCTGAACATGCAACCGTTCTCCTTGTGGAGTGCTATAAAATTCTTCTCACCGGCGACAAACCTCATTTTCCTTGTGCGGAACACTCCGGATATAGGACCGGCCTTCGCAAGCACGGTCTTTATCCTTGGGTTGGCCATCATTATCGCATGCGCTATTATGCCTTCCTTTTTCTCAAGCCCGGATGGAACGTCTATCAGCGCGATGCTGCCAAAGAGGTCGAATCCGACGGTAAGCTCTTTCATCTCCGCGACGCCCAACTTCTCCTTCAGCAACTCTTGATAGTTAGAAGGCTTGCGATTGGCAGGTCGATCTAGCTTGACAATGCCCGTACCTGATTTTTCGATAAGCTTTTTAATCCTTGCATCGCTAATATTCACTGGAAAATATACATAGCTGCCGCTATGCAGTACATCGTTGTGGTTGTCGATCACATCCATCCGCGACAGGTAACGCTTGATGCGTTCGGCGTCCCTTGATAAAGACTTTGCATAAAGCATAGTGAACCATCGGCTATTGCCTACTTAATTTATATGTTATGATTTAAATATGTAAGAAATATTTAAGCGTGAGTTGAGTGTACTTCGTCGTAAAAGTAACCGCGGGCCAGGAGAGGATAGCAGTCAACATGCTACAGAACAGGCTTGCCAAGGGCGACGCCCCCATATATTCCATATTGGTGGTCGAGGGGATGCGCGGCTACATAATAGTCGAGGCAGAGGACGAGATATCCGTACGCACGTTCATAACGAAGGAGAGGAACATACGCGGGATACTGCCGAAGCCGCTGAGCGTGGACGAGATAAACAAGCTCGTAGAGGTGAAGAACCTTTCGCAGATGATAGAGAAGGGGGACACCGTTGAGTTCACGTCAGGACCTTTCAAGGGTTACAAGGCAAAAGTGATAAAAGTTGATGAGGTAAAAGATGATATTACTGTGGAGCTCATGGACGTCGTAGTGCCCATACCTATAACAACGAAGGGCAGCACGACCAGAGTGGTCCAGAAGGCTTCAAAGTCAAGTGAATAGAACTAGATAAACAGATGTGATCGTATGGCTGAAGTAACTATTGCTGGTCTGATAGAAGGAGGAAAGGCAACAGGAGGACCGCCTTTTGGGCCAGCGCTTGGACCGCTCGGCGTGAACATAAACGCGATAATAGCAGAGATAAACCAGAAGACCAAGGCATTCGAGGGCGTGAAGATACCAGTGAAAGTAATAGTCAACGGGGAAACGAAGCAGTTCACAGTGGAGATCGGCGCGCCGCCTACTAGCGCGCTGATACTGAAGGAGATAGGCGTAGCTCTTGGCGCGAAGGCTAAGGGAGAGATTGTAGGGAACATAACGCTTGAGCAGGTAAAGAAGGTAGCAAAATCCAAGGAATCCACCATATACGGTAACAGCCTAGAAGCCAAGGTAAACCAGGTGCTTGGAACTTGCAAGAGCATGGGGGTTACTTGCGAGGGGCAGGATCCAAAGGCAGTCATAGCGAAGATAAAGAGCGGAGAGATAAAATTGAAGTAATAAACCGCTTCGCTCCGAAATCTTAAACAGTCAAAGCGGTAGTATGCGCAAGAGCAAAGTCGATGAATACGGGAACGTCAGGGCGCAGTCATCGATGGAGTACCTGATGACATATGGATGGGCGATACTCATCCTCGCGATAGGGGTGGCAACTCTTGCAGCTTTGGGCATATTCAACGGAGGATCTGGTGCGACGAACGGGTGCTCAACTCAGCCTAACTTCAGCTGCACTAATCCTATC
>JAJYYB010000003.1 GCA_021801355.1 Microcaldota archaeon
TGGTGTGTGAACTGAACAACCAGACTATAACATGCAGCTTAACATTGCAGAACGAGATATCGGGCTGCAGCGTGCCTTCACCCACAACTACCACGGTTACCACAACTGTGTACGGAGGGCCTACCACTGATGTTCATGTCAATTCTACAGGCCAGTCAGGCATACCAGTAACGTTAGACCACAGTGAGTACTTCACTAATACTACTGCTGCGCTCCCATACCCACCGAACTCAGTGATATCAATTAATTACACTAAGAGCGTATATGGATACTTCGGAGGTTCTAGGGCCAATTTCACAAACTCAAGCGGCTCCACATGCACGCTCAACGGAAACGGCACAGTAACTATAACACCAGGCTGCACGATAGAGCTGAACTACGCGCAGCAGTACGAATTCGAGATACTTGAACAGCTAGGATCTGGGATAGCCCAGAACACAACGCAATACGGAGCAGTTTCACTTGCCGGAGGCAAGAATGTTGAATGGTTCAGCCCACACACTAATGTGACTTTCTCAGTAGGAGCTAACCCAGGATATGAATTCACAGGCTTCGTAGTAGGGTATGGCGGCGGTTACGCAGGAGCCGACGTGCAGGATCCTTATCGGTACTCTAACAGCGGATCATTCTCAGAGAGCGACTGTTATCCAGGATGCTCTTTCCAGCAGTCATATTCGCCATCGCAGGCACTGTATGCGCCCGGTGCAGCAACAACAGGAGGATGCGGCGGCTGCGGAGGAGACCAGGCCCAGTACAGCGTTTCTTACGTTCCTGCCCATGTGAATATGACCGGAGCGATAGTTGAGGTGGCGCAGTTCAGCAGCACGAATAATTACGTTAGAGCTGGATCTGCTCAAGTTCAGGTATCCTACGATTACCAGAACTGCACTTACAACGGCACAGTCAATAACAATAATGGCGGCAGCTCTTATAATGACCAGGATTACTATTACCTTTACTGCAATACCATAGCCAGCGGAACCGAATCGGTGCCGATAACTCTGGCTGCACCGGTGGCGAACTGGTCCAGTGGATTCGGTAACGTAAGGATATATTATTTCGGCAGCCCTGAAAGTTATTATTATTACGATGACTGGTGCAACGGTTGCAGTTCTTGGGGCATATCAAACGGCTATAGCGCCACTAATATATCAGTATCGAACGCCTATCCTTTGGACCTCAACTCGACAGAGAGCTCAGCTTATGCCTCTGTAAACACACAGGTGAATAATTATCTTGTAAACAATGCACCTACGGGACCTGCGCCATCATACCCTGTGCATGCGAGCCATGGAACCTGGTACTCATATTCGTTCACTTATCTAGGTGTAACAACAACCCATTACTTCTCGCTGCCAGGCAGCCAGGAGTACAGCTCCTGGATTCAGAACGGGTACAACGGTCAAAGCAGCGGCTCTTCGACCACGCAGGCTAGCCAGATAGACGATGGAGGTTACATTTACGGTCTCGGGTCGTAGGTGCGTATCTTATGCCGCTACCTAAGCTAAGGCTCTGCATCATGCTCGGTATTTTTGTTGCGTTGCAGTCATTAGCGTATGCGAGCAGTCCAGGCCAGTACTCTTTGAATATATCTACAAATTCTACGCATTATGTGGGCCTGCATCCCGTAGTATTATCCGGTATCATTTTGCCAAGCCCAGAATCTGCAAACACCGTAGTAAACTTTTCGGTTATCTCCCCGCAGGATACCAGCGTATACACCTCTTACGCCGCGGTATCTGCCAATGGGATTTTTAGGGCGACTATCGTACCTGGGATATCGTCCGATTGGAGGAACGGGACTTACATTATTGATGCGAGCTATTCTGGGGCCACGGCAAATGTGACTTTTGATTGGGTGAAAAGTCCACTGCAGCAAACTTCTAATGCCACAGCGAACTACAGCTTTATGGTCTTTGGAACAGGAGCGCCGACTTATACAGGCACCGAGACAGTCAAGTTGAGCGGAGCCTTATCCGGGCCGCCGGAGATAAACGGCAGCGTTGTTTCAATATCTGTTATTTCGCCAGATTACAGCTTGGTTGACTTTTTCAGCGCTGTGATAAAGCCTACAGGAGCGTTTAATTTAAGCTTTACGGCTGGAAACAACGTACAGTGGACAAATGGCACTTATAAAGTTATAGCACACTACGAAAACGCCGTAGCGAATGCTACATTTGGTTGGAAACAGGCCATATCGCAGCAGACTAAGCAGGGCAGCAACGGTACACAGGTCAAGATACCTGTTATAGGAGGTACAGAACCCTCGATTATAGGCTATGCGATAATTATCGTCCTTATGATATTGGTGATCGCAGCTGCAATATTCATTAGGAGGAGGCGCATGAACCGCCTAATAAGATAACTCCGGTGCTTTCGCCACTCTGCATGCTAGATCAATGCTGCAAGGCTTCAGGAAGCTGTTCCTTCTGCCCAAAAACTAGGTAAGCCGTATGCCATACGCCTTTTGTTGAGGGGCGCATCCCTTCTTCCCTGACCAGCATGTCCCTGACTATGACCTCTATCGTAAATATGTTAGAGAATTTCAGCTTTACCATGCTTGAGACGAACTTCTTTACCTGCTCTACGTGAGGGAGGTAGCCGACGGCTATTCCCCCTGGCTTCAATGCTTTGTAGGCGGGCCTTAGTGCCTTCTCCGAATTTGGCATGTCCAAAGTCACAAGATCAACGTCCTTCTCTGCGATGCCCTTAGTTATGTCAGCGTTCTTCAGCACGAGGTTGCCAAGGCCCTCTATTTCCTTGTTTCGCTGCGCTATCTTGATGAAATCCTCTCTCAATTCGTAGCTCGTCACTTGCTTGGAGGCCCTTGCCAAAGAAACGGCCAGCCAGCCGCTTCCGGTGCCGGCGTCTACGCATATGCTGTTCTTGCCTATCCCAGAATAGGCCATTATTATTCCTATGTCCTTTGGCAGTATGACCTGCGGCCCTCTCTTGAGCCTCCTATAAGAGTATGGGACAAGCATTCAAATCACAGTCGATGCATCTTCGTCCTTGGCCTTCTTGTGCTTCTTTGGCTTGAGCTTAGCCGCGCCTCTCTTCTGCTTCTTTGGTTCCGCCTTTGTTTTGGCCTTCTTTTTCTGCCCGTGCTTGGGCTCGAATGCATTCTCCTTCGCCTTCTGCGCGGCAGCCTTTACTTCAGACTTAGTAGCTTCCGCCGCATTTGGCTTGGCCGCCTCTTTCTCCTCAGCTGCTGCGGTTCTCTTTGCGCCCCAGTCCTTCTTCGTTATGCAGTTGGGATCCAGGTCCATCTCGAACACGCCTTTCGATTTCCTTATGACCTTTATTACAGGGGTGTGGCAGTGCTCGCACACCTTTCCGGTTGCGACTATCTTGGCGTATTGCGGCAGCGAGTAGGTCTGCGTGCACTTTGGATAGTTGGAGCACGCAACGAACTGCTTACCCATCCTCGAGTGCCTTACAATGAGGTTGCCGCCGTCCCTTATGCATTTGCCGAGGACGTTCTCGCTCTTCTGCATCCCTATGGTCATGGACTGTGATATCTTGTCCTTGTTCTTGTCGAACTGCTCTATCGCCTGGACGAGCAGCTGCTTGCCCTCGTCTATTACCTCATGCTCGCTCTTCTCGCCCTTGACGATCTTCTCCATGTCCTCTTCAAGCTGCCTTGTCGTCGCCTCGTCGACTATCATGCCTGCGTTGTCCTTCAGCGCCTGATATACGCTCATACCGAAGCTGGTGACCGTTATGTTGCCACCCTCTATGTAGCCGCGCTTGAACAAGGTGTCCACTATTGCGGCGCGCGTGGCCTTAGTGCCAAGATTTAGCTTCTCAAGCTCGGCTATCATGCTCGCCTTGGTGTATCTCCTCGGCGGCTGGGTCCGCAGCTCAGGCATCTTAACATCGCTCGCTTCAACCCCGTCGCCCTTCTTGAGAGGCGGGAGCTCGTTCTGCTTTATTGTCGAGTAGGTGTAGAACTCGAGCCATCCCGGCTTCAGGACCTTTGCGCCGTTCGCGGCGTACTTCTCATCGCCGAACGAGGCGAGTATCTTCGTGTTCTGGACTGTGGCCCATTCTGCGAAGCAGGAGAGGAACCTCTTTGTTATGAGATCGTAAAGCTTTTCCTCCTCCGCGGTAAGTCCCCTCGGCAGCTCGCCGGTAGGGAATATAGCCGGGTGTGCGTCATCTGTCTTCAGGCCCTCATGCGGCTTGAATCTCTTTGAAGAAATGAGCGAATTTGAAAGCGACTCGTACTTAGGGTTTTTCGAAAGCTGCTCCAATATCTTGGGCAAGCCTAGCGTGTAAGGCAGCTTCTGGGATGTCGTCCTTGGATATGATATGTAGGATCTCTCATAAAGGGACTGCGCAAGGGCGAGCGTCCTTGAGGGGTCTATATGGAATACCCTGCTCGCCTCCAACTGGAGCGCGGTAAGGTCAAACGGCGGATATGGAGGTACATTGCGCATCGCGCCGTCCGCGCTTTCTATCAAGCCTTCCTTCTCCTTTGCCTTCGTGGCATCGAAAGCCGATTGCGCGACCTCCTTCTCGAATATGTCACCCCTTACGTTGGTGAACTCAGTGCCGGATATCACTGCTATTATGCGCCAGAATGGTTTGGGTACGAAAATCGCGATCTCGCGCTCTTTCTTCGCCAGCAGAGCCAGAGTTGGGCCCTGCACCCTGCCTATGCTCAATGGGACCTTGAAGCCTGCGCTCGATACGGCGTGCATGAGAGCCCTGCTCAAGTTTATCCCCCATATCCAGTCAAGCATGTGCCTTGCCTCTCCTGCCTGGAAGTTGTTCATGTCAAGCGGCATCAGGTTAGCGTACGCGTTGATAAGGTCCGGCCTTGTCGTAGTCGAGAACTTCATCCTCTTTGCATTGACTTCAAGTGAGCCGTTATTCAGGAATTTTATTATGTTGGTGCCTATCACTGTGCCCTCGAGGTCGAAGTCGCATGCGTTTATGAAAGCCTGGCACTTCGGTGCGAGATCCTTCAGCACGTCGAGGTAGTTCTTGGTGTAGCCCGCGAACTTGCTCACCTCGTGTGATGGGGCCCAATCGACGTCGAGCACAGGATAGCCCCTTGAATTGCCTACCTGCCGTATGGTGAAAAGGTGGCCCACCGCAGCTGCTATGTATATCGTGCCTTCTTTCGCGTTTATTTCATAGTAGCTGACCCTGCGGGCATCTGATATCTTCTTTGGGGAGCCTTCGCTGAGCGCTATGGCCAGCCTCAGGGCGACGCTCGGTTTTTCTGCAACTATAAGTGTGTTCATCCAATCATACGAAAAGACTATTGCGCCTTGGGCTTAGGGTTCCTGCCACCATTCCTTTGCGGCCGCCTCGCTGGAGCGCCCTTCTGCGTCTCTACTGCCACAGCTTCCTCTTCCTTGGAGAGCATTCTAAGGTTCATGTAGCCTATTATTATAGTGAGAGCCACAGCGGCGTAAAACGCCAGACTCCCTTGATAATATATATAAATGATTATAGCTAATACTGCAAGTATTACTGTTGAAGCAGACAATATCAGCTCCATTTGACGGCTTTCCAGCAGATCACCGCGTGATATCTTGAATATATACTTGGTCATATTTATAACACTTGTTGCGGCTCTTATCGCCTCAGTTTCACAGTTGCTGTACAAGAACGGGATAAGAAGGGAGCTCGTCAGCGTGCACGACTTCCTTGCGCTGGCTACAAACAGGGCGGTTTTGCTCGGAGGACTTGGATACGTCTTGAGCCTCGTGGTTTACCTTTACGCGCTCCAGGCCGCGCCCCTGTCTGTCGTATATCCTATTTTCGCCAGCTCGTTCATCTTCGTCTCCCTCATCTCGGCTTTGGTGCTCAAGGAGAGGATAGGCAAGCTGCGCATTGCAGGCGTCGCGCTGGTCTTCATCGGAATAAGCATAATAGCGGTCTCGGCGATATAGTGACCAACACCAAAAGGCGCAACCTTGGGGTCATGGGCATTGCAACAGTATTCGGCGCGCTGGGCCAGTTGCTTTTCAAGCTAGCATTCGAGTCAGGCGCATACAACGTTATAGGCTATTTCGGCTTATACTTCTGCCTCGGTCTCGTAGTGTATATGCTATCGACACTATTCTACTTTTACGTGCTTAGCAGGGTGCACCTTAGCTGGGCATACGCGATAAGCGGCCTGACTTATGCGCTCGCAGTCATACTTGCAGCAGAAGTGCTGGATGAGAGCGTATCGCCCACAAGATGGGCAGGCGTACTGGTCGTGACTGTAGGGGTCATACTTGTAGGGATGAGTTGATTCAAACGTTGGCGCCGCTTATTATCGCGACGGCCCTGTCCTTCTTGCTCAATCTCATTTTTTCCAGTGCCGCAAGACTGGCCACGCCGCCCAACTCCGCGACCATGCCGAATTCCTCGTAGAATTTGTGCTGCATCCTTTCCATTTCAGCATCGGTAACGGATATTGCAGAGCCCCCAGTCTTATTTATCGCGTCAAGCGTCTGTAGCCCGAATTTCGGTAGGCCTACCGCTATAGCATCCGCTTTGGTCTTCGGTTTCATGTACTTTATAGCGTTGCTGCCGCTGCGGAACGCTTCGACCACTGAATCGCTGCCCGAGGCCTGCACGGCGATCAGGCGTGGCATCCTGGTTATCGTGCCCGAAGCAACCATTTCGACAAGGCCCTTAAACATGCCGCTTATGAGAGTCGCGTTCCCGACCGGTATTATTATGTGAGTTACATCAGGAAGCTGCCCCATCACTTCGTATGATATCGTTTTCTGGCCCTCCTCTCTGTAGCAGTAATCCCCTGTCAGGAAAGCATCGTGCTTCTCGGCGTACGACTTCGCGAGATCCTCGGCCTTTGTGAAGTCTCCGTTTATTATGTGGACTGAGGCGCTGCCGACAGATTTTATCTTGGCGACCTTATTCTGATTTGCGCCCTCGCCCATGAATATCTTGGCCTTTATCCCGGCGATCTTAGAGTAGTATGCGAGTGAGTAAGCCATATTCCCGGTTGAGGCGCAGACTATTTCGCTATAACCGTATTCAAGCGCTTTGGCAATCTCAATGACTGAGCCACGGTCCTTGAACGATCTTGTTGGGTTCTCTGGCTCTATCTTCATATAAACATTGTCATTGGACTCGCCCCTTACGAGCCTTGTACCGCCGACTATGTAGTGTTTGTAATCGCCATTCGGCAGAACGCTTTCGAAGTCCCAGAATGACTTGCTGGCCCGGATATCGACCTTCTTCGGGCTGGCCTTGTATTCCACCTCAAGTATGCCGTGGCACTTTTTGCATATCTGGCTGCCGAATACGCTGTCATAGCGGCTCTTGCATATCGTGCATATCAGGCCGTATTCCACAAACACACCGCAATCCTTAGTTTATAAATGCGCAATCAGCTTAATAGAGTTTGCTCATGTTTATTTATAGCGGGCGATGGTGCGATGACTGAGATAATAAGGATTGATCCGATCAACCCAGAAACGGGACGCTTGGCCAGAGCTGCTGAGGTAATAAAAGATGGGGGTACAGTCGCGTTTCCTACAGAGACGGTATACGGCTTGGGGGCCAATGGATTTGATGCGAACGCATGCAGCAGGATTTTCGAGATTAAGGGCAGGCCTGCCGACAACCCGTTAATACTGCACATAGCCGCAGCGTCGTGGCTAAATAGGGTAGCGAATGGCGTTGACAGGAGGACGTTGGACCTTGTAGAGAAAGTTTGGCCCGGACCGATAACGCTCGTGCTGAAGAGGAACAATGATGTGCCAGACATAGTGACTGCAGGGCTCAAGACGGCCGCGATAAGGTGTCCGGCGCACAGGATAGCATTAGGCCTGATAGAGCAGAGCGGGGTGCCTATCGCAGCCCCGAGTGCTAACCTGTCAACAAAGCCGAGTACGACCAAATTTGAGCACGTACTGCAGGACCTTGACGGTAAGGTCGATGTGATAATAGATGGGGGGGACGCAACATTCGGTGTCGAATCCACCATAATAGATATGACCGTGAATCCGCCGACGCTTCTTAGGCCTGGGGCGTTCACGGTTGAGGAGATAGAGAGGTATCTTGGCATGATAAAGGTGCCGAAAACGATAAACCAGTCGCTTAAGAGCGATGATGTGGCGATAGCGCCTGGCATGAAGTATAGGCATTACGCACCTGATAAGAAACTCGTGCTTGCGAACGACGACACGCTTCTGCATGCTGCAGCTGAGCTTGCGGTAGGACTCAAAGACCCGATAGCCATATTATGCAGCAAGCAGAAGGCAAATGCGCTTATGAACGGAGTCAAGCTGCGCAATATATCGCTCATAGTGCTTGGCAGCGACGACAACCTTTACGAGGTCGCAAGGAACCTGTTCGACGGCTTCAGGGCGCTGGATGCGACAGGCGCGAAGCTGGGTATTATACAGAAATTTGATGAAAAAGGCATCGGCCTTGCGATAATGAACAGGGTGTACAAGGCCGCCGGAGGCTCGTCTGTCGGGACATTCAGTGAACTGAAAGAACTCTTGAATTAGTACGAAGTAGTGTATGTGAGAATCAGCCGCCTACCTCCAACTTCCTTATCTCTACCTTGTTTATCCCCGTTATGTGGTCAAGGTTGCTCTGCAGCTCTGCCTGCAACTTACCTTCTATTATGGCGCTCATTACCTCGCTAGCGGTGTGCTCCTTCAGGAAGTTTGATGCCATGTCGTTCATCTCCTTCCTTATGCCTATCAGCTTGACGTGGGTCGTCCTGCCCTTTGTTATGGCTATAAGCTTGATGACAATCTGGACGTTGTCCTTGGTCATGATGGGAAGCACTGAATCGGATACGCTCCTGTACCTCCTTACAAGGGACCTCATATAGCTGTAAAGTTGCTCTATCGATACGACCTTGGTGTGCGCCGCGTCGCCCTTTACATCGACTACCTTAAGCACCACGTTGGTATAAGCGTGAGCCGGATTCTTGGTCAGGACATCCATGCTAACGACGACCCTTCTGCCTAGTGCAGACTTGTCGTCATTTGCAGGCATCTCACCGACAACTATGTCGTTGAACACGGCTGGAGCGTAGACAGAGAACCATTTCTTCATCTTCCACTTATCAACAGACCTTTGTGAAGCCATTCGATTACACCTTTCCTTTTATGAGGAGTGCAGCCTGCTGTGGATCGTATCTCCACGTGCTTGGAAGCACGCCTGTGCCTATGTAGTACTTTGAAAGGCGCCAAATCTTCGATTCTGCCCTTCGCAGGTTGGTCCTGTTATGCATGTCCTGCTTGTTCTTGGCCATGTGCTGGTTTATCCTTACGGCCTTCTTCATAAGATCCATAAGATCCGGCGGTATCTCACTGCCCTGGCCGTTCTCCTTTAGTATGACCGAGAGCCTCTTGCCCATGGCCTGCTTTATATATGGCACGTTGTGCTCTTTCTTCAGCTTCTCTCCTATCGCTGCAGGGCTGAGCCCTTGCTTAGAATATGATGAGATAATCTCGACTATCTGCTCCTTGCCCAGCGTCAAGCCTTCCGGCATTGCTCCCGGCTCCAGGACCGGCTTCCTCGACTTGGACTTGCCATGCTTCTTGGAATGCATCCTCGCCATGCTTCAAAGGCACCTTATCATAAAATGATGATTGCTGCTACCTGACAGACGCCCCCACTATAACGAGGCTGCCAGCGCGGCAGAATATATTTACACAGAAACCTATATATTAATAGCGACAGCGTAGTCGCTCCCTTCTTTCACTTTCACTTCCTTCATCTTGCATATCTCAATGAGCTCGCTCTTGGATTGCTCTAGGGCCTTCAGGTATTGCCTGGGCACAGTCACCTCTATGCCTTTTATCTCAGAGTTGAGCGCCATATGCTCCTTGGCTTTCGCCTTCCTGACCTCGCCTATCACGTTGTTCAGCAGCGCGCCGACGTCTGCAAAATCTATGTCTACGATATCGCTCTGGAATACCACCCCGTTTATTACGTAGTCCATATTGTGCGGGGCCTCCTTGTGTACAGGGAACTTCTGCCCCATCAGGCTCTCCTTGGAGAACATGGAGTTTATTTCCTCTGTTGCATGCGGAGCTATTGGAGCTATAAGCTTGAGCGAGTTGAGCAGTACGTAATTCAGTGTGAACGCCGCGGCATGCTTGCTCCTCTCCATCGACTTGTCCTTTGAGTATATCCTGTACTTTACGTTCTCTATATAGTAATCGCAGAAGTCGTGCCAGTAGAAGTTTATTATCGCGTTCGCTGCTTCGTAGAGGTTGTACGAGTCGTACGACTTCGTTACTCTGCCAACGAGCTTGTTGAATTCGTTGAGTATCCATATATCGAATATTCCGAGGTCCTTGCTTGGCTCTGTCTTCGGAACGCCTGCCTCGCTCAGGCCCTTCTGCACGAAGAGAGCCGAGTTGTAGAGCTTGTTTATGAAGTTCTTCGCGAAGTCCATGTCCTTATATGAGAATATCTTGTCCTTGCCTATGGCGCCGCTCAGCGCTACCCACAGCCTTATCGAGTCTGCTGTGTATTTCTTCAGCAGCTCGGCGGGGTACACGCCATTGCCCAGGCTCTTGTGCATCTCCCTGCCATCGGAACCGAGTATCATAGAATGGGCTATTATGCTCTCCCAGGGCTTCCCTTTAGTCAGGGCCCATGTCCTGAAAATCGTGTAGAAAGCCCATGTCCTTATTATGTCAGTGCCCTGTATGCGCACAGAAGCGGGCGGGACAGTGCTCTTCCTATTTTCCGGCCACCCGCATATTACAAGAGGTGTTATTGATGAATCGACCCACCCGTCGAGTGTGTTTGTCTCCCCGGCAAGGCTGCCGTGGCATTTCGGGCAGTCATTCAAAGGCGGCTTTTGCTTAAGCGTGTCCACAGGCAGTTTGCCCTTGTCTGCCGGGACTATCTCGCCGCACCTCTCACAGTGCCAGAATGGAATCGGGGTCCCGAAGATCCTGTTCCTTGATATGGCCCAATCCCATTCTATGAAATTGCTCCAATCCTCGAGACGCTGCAGTGCAAAGTCAGGCACCCACTGTATCTCACCGCCAAGCTCCTTTATCTTCTGCGCGCTGTCCTTTATCTTTATGAACCATTGCATCGATGAGAGGAATTCTATCGGGGTAGCGCATCTGTCGTGTATCTTGACCGTATGCTTTATCTTCTCCTGCTTCGTAAGCGCACCGGCCTCCTTCAGCGCCTCTATCACCTTCTTGCGCGCCTCCTTCAGCTTCATGCCGGTGAACTTGCCTGCGCCTTTCAAGTTGCCGTTCTCCTCTATGGCATCGACAAGCGCGAGCTTGTGCTTGTAGTACATCGATACGTCGGCCTTGTCACCGAAAGTACACACCATCTCGGCGCCTGTCCCGAACGTCATGTCTACTGCCTCATCTCCGAATATCATGACCTCGTTGCCGTAGATCGGCACTGTGACCGTCTTGCCTATCAGTCCACTGAACCTCTTGTCATTGGGATTTACAGCTACTCCGACGCAGGCATGCAGCAGCTCCGGTCTTGTCGTAGCGATGGACATCTTTTTGTCTGAGCCTGAAAGCTTGAAATCGAGATAGTTGAGGTTTGTGTCCTCCTGCCGCTCCTCTGCCTGTTCCCTTGATATAGTGGTCACGCAGCTGACGCACCATTCGACCGGATGCACTGCTCTGTAGACCATCTTGTTCTCGTACATCTGCAGCACTGATAGCTGCACTTTTGATACGTAATCATCGGATATCGTAAGGTATTCGTACCTGCTGTCGAAGGAAGCGCCGAGCCTGAGCATCTCGTCCTTCATGTTGGCTATGTTACCCATGGACTCCTCAACGCACTTCTTGTAGAAGTCGTCCCTGCCCAACCCCTTTCCGTACTTCTGCTCGACCGCAAGTTCCGTCGGGAAGCCGTGGGCGTCCCAGCCCTGCGGGTAGAGGACGTTGAATCCCTGCATGCGCTTGTACCTGGCTATCGAGTCTATGTAGCAGACCCAGAATGCCTGGCCCATGTGCAGCGCGCCGTTGGTGAAAGGCGGGGGCGTGTCTATTATGTAGGACGGCTTGTCGGACTTCTCATCGAAAAGGAAGGCTTTGCTATCCCTCCATATCTTGTCCCACTTTGCGTCTATCGCTGAATCGTACATCAAACACGCCTATAGGCTACGCTGTAGTGTCTAAATGAAAACAATAAATATAAATAGAAAGAAAAATATAAAAAATGCTGCAGATTTATTGGATCAGTTCAGCAACAGCGGATTTTGCCTTTACGTCGACAATTCTTACCTTCACGTCGGCGCCTTGCTGTGCACCCTTTATGAAGATGACGAAACCGTCTTTCTTGGCTATCCCGTCTCCCTTAGCCCCGACAGCTTCTACCTTGACCTCAAGTTCGTCTCCGACCTTTACAGGCTTTGGCAGGAAGTAGCTCGGCTTTATCCTGTATCCTCCTTCTCCTCCTCTCCTTCCATGATTGCCGCGTTCTGCGGAATCCATTCCTTCTTCGTCATTCATTTTATCTATCTCATACGAAATTCTGACGCTTTATGCGCTTACTCCCGTATCTGTTTAGTATTAGTACACGAAGGTTCTTAAAGTTTGCGAATGCCCTCCCAATTATAGGGAGTTGACATTTGATCTAGAAAGACCTGTTTTCTTCTCGTTTGAATGGAAGTTACAGTGGATTTTCCTCTACAAGCCATTTCCAGAAATTCGTTGCTTAACGTTTATTCCTCCGCTTTACGCTTATTTGTCAACTTCTTATTCCCAATCTAATTATTGCCCGAAAATAACGGAGGATTAGGCTTATCGGATTGCCGACGTCAAAGCGCCTCCCTCAGCGCCTCCATGCTCCTGAAAAGGCGCCATGGCTTTGCCCTCGAAAGCCTCTCGTAACTCTCAACCCCGTTTGCTACGGCGCAAGCCCTTACACCAGCGTTTTTGGCTGCAAGCACATCATCCACCATGTCGCATATGTACACCGCTTTCTCCTTGTTCTTGTGCGCATTAAGTGCATACAGAACGGTGTCTATCCCGCCCGGGTTCGGCTTGAGCGCGTTTATCTCCTGGCCGCTGACAACGACATCGAAATAATTGGAAAGCTTCTCCTCAGATAGTTCCCTGAGAGCCCTGTACGCATTCGCATCAGTGAGCAGCGCTATCTTCTTGTTGCTCGAAGCCAATGTGCGTATCACGTCCTTCACGTACTCTTGCAGGTGGGGCTTGACGAACTTCAGCGATATCTCTATCATGCTTATGAGTATGCGGTTCTTGAACTCCATGGCCCTCATCTCGACGGCATAACGCCTCTTCGTGTGGACTATGTTGCGCAATTCGGTATCCCCGCTCTTCATCATCTGCTTTGTCTTCCTCTTTTTGTAGAGCCAGCTCGGGTTGAGCATCTGGTTCAGCTTCCTCAGGAAATGCATCTGAGTAAGAGTGCCGTCCCAATCGAATATGAAAACATCGAACTGGGCGAGCAGACCTTTGTTTTTCGTGACAACCATGCTTAATTCCCTTTAACATTTCATGCCCACGAGACATCGATGCTGGGCTTGTCAGGCATGGACCTGGAAGCCCTTTGGGATTTTGAGTCGCTCTCCAGCTCTATCGATACCTCAACCTTGAACTGCTTAGCTATGTAATCCCTGGCCTGCTCGAAGCCCTCCTTGACCTTCTTCGGATCGATGTCATTGACCTTTATCAGCCCCTGGCCCTTCTTTGCCAGCTGGGCCAGCAGCTTCGCGGCCTGCCCCTTGTCCTGCGAAGGAATATCCGGCATGGACATGACCTTGCCTATATCCTTACTGTCCACGAATGCGTTCACTGCCTTTGCCTTCCATGGCGATGCTATTATTATCCGGACTGCATTAGGCTTCTTGCCCCTGTTCGCGTCTATTTTAGCGGTCAGCGCTATTACGCTTGATATATCGCTTATCACGCTGCCTATCAGCTCCTCTACGTATTCTGCTTCCTCGTTTATCATGCCTTCATCGAGAGTCGGCCAGCGCTCCTGCACTGCGAGCGAGTTCATCCCTATCGTATGCCACAGCTCCTCCGAGAAGTGCGGCATCACTGGGGAGAGCATGAGCGATACGGCCTCCATGTAGCTGCTTACAGCAATCGAATTCGAACCTCCCCTGGCGAAATAGTACTTCAGCTCTGAGACTGAGTTGTAGAATATCTCGCTGTAAGCGTTTTTCAGGCTGAGTTCGTTCATGTAGTTCGTAGCGGACTTTATCTTGGAGTTCAGCTTTGAGTATAACCAGTAGTCTATATGGCCTAGCCCGCCTGCCTTCAAGTCACCCGTGCTAAGTGCTATCTTGTAAAGGTACTCGTTCCTGTCCTTAATCCCGTTGACCGCGCTTACAGAGAATTCCGTAACTGTCTCTAGATCTGCACCGGCTATCTCTACGAGCCTGAGGTTGTCGGCGCCGTATTCCTTTATGCCGTCGATGAGAGGCATTATGTTGCCGAGGCTCTTGCTCATCTTCTCGCCCTCATAGTTCACCAGCGCGTTGGCGACTATCTGCTTGGGCCAGTTCTTCTCCTGCATTATTGCAACTTGGTTGAACAGGTACATTGTTAGATGGTTGGTGACCAGGTCGGTGCCCGAGTGCCTTGATGTGAAGGAGTACCAGTAATCGAACATGTCCCTGCACTTCTGCACGGCCATTGCCTCTATCCCTGTGGATGCGGCTACCGCTTCCTTGCCGCCCCTGCCGCTTATCACATAATCGAAGAATTCAGGCTTAAGCTGTTCCGGCTTGACCTTGTTGGCGCGCAGCACATGCACGAAGGTGTAGAATGCCATGTATATCGTGGAATCGGAAAGCGACTCTATTATGTGCTTCGGATTGTAAGGGAACGGAGTACCAAGACCCTGCGCCCTCTCCGCTGCGCGTTCCTCTATCCAGTCGATAGTGGCTTCGTAGCTGCGTCTCGTGTTTTCCGGGAGCAACTTGACCTTTGGTAGGATAGACCTGACCTTGTCCTTCCATGCCTTGTCCCCGTAGTTTATGAACCACTGGTCGGTAACCAGCTTGACTATGACGCGGGTGTTGCACCTGCAAATGACTGGCTCTTCGTTGCCGAGCACATAGATCTGGAATGCGTCATTTGATTCAATCAAATCCTTCTTCAGTGCTTCCCTGGCATCGGGCTCTTTCATGCCCTTGTATTTTCCAACAGCCATGACGCCCCAGTGCGCCTCCTCACGGTATACAAGTTTGGTCGCAACCTCGAGCATGTTTACATCGGAGTCATGGTTCATCTTCAATATCTCGAGATATGCGAGCGCTGGTATCTCCGGGTGCTCTGCCTTGATTGACCCTGATGCGACCTCGCTCACTGACCTTCCTAGCGCTATTCCGTTAATAGGCTCTATGTCAAGCAACTTCCTGTATGCCATCTGGGGCACAGGGTATCCGCTTACCTTGAGCCTCTCAAGTGCAGCGTAATCAAATGGAGCGTGGGATGGCACGCTCATCACGACTCCTGTGCCAGTATCGCCCTTTACGAAGAAGCCGGGAAGTATCGGTACTGTCTCGCCGTTTATAGGGTTTACCGCCCTCTTGGAAAGGAGCTCCTTTCCGCTTACCTTTGACTTTACAACAACTGCCGCCTGGTTGGAGAGTACGCCAGCAGCTTCCTCTGCAACGAAGCAGTCCGTGCCGTTTATCGATGCAAGGACATAGCCTATCGAATCATTGACGAATATGTTGGTGACACCGTATATCGTCTCCGGCCTGTACGTTGCGCATCCGAAGTATGCATCTGATTCTGCATCCTTGAACTTTACAACGGTTATCTCGTCGATTTTGGGCTGGACGTCGTGCTTCGTGTCGTGCTGGCCTACTGCGTTGCCCTCGTTGGTGCACCAGCCGACCGGATGCGAGCCCTGCGTCAGGAAGCCCAATTCCTTCAGCTTGATGAACTGCCACTCAACCATCTTGCTGTAAAGCGGATCTATAGAAACGAAAGACCTGCGCCAATCTATGCCGTAACCGGCCTTCCTCATGCCGGTTTCCATCGCCTTCGCAAAGTACTGGGTTATGTAGAGCGGATCTTCCATATTCGGTATCTCAGATTCAGGCACTCCGAAAAGCTTTAGTGTGTCGAGTATCTCTGGCTCCCTCGCCTTTATGCGTTTGGCTATGGCGAGCACTGGTGTGCCAGTAGCGTGGAAACCCATTGGGTAGAGGACATTATGGCCCTGCATACGCATGTACCTTGCATAAGTGTCAGCGGTCCCATAGGTCCTGAGATGGCCTATGTGCTGCGGCATGTCCAGGTAAGGGAACGCGGCCGTGACTATGATTGAGGGCTTGTCGTTCGGCTCTGCCTCGAAAGCCTTCGCTTCGGCCCATGCCCTCTGCCACCTCTCTTCTATAGCAGCGTAATCCACCATTCACACTACCGTTAAACCTTCAGTCCAGTGCTGGACAGATAAGATTGGTCAGTATCTTATAAATTCTTGAGCGTTCAATTACTCCAGTGCTGGACAGAGTTCCCTCGGAAAGTTGGTTTATTGGATATGACGATAAGCATCGCGAGCATAATCGTGATAGCGTTTGTGTACATGGTATTCGACGTCTTCAACAGGAGGAACATACCGAACACGATAGTTTACGCATCTTTGGTTTACGCGGTTCTTGTCGCGCTGTTTTACTTCAATTCCGGCACTCTCGTAAGCTTCATAATAGCAGGCGCAATCGGGCTTGCGGGCTACGCTGTTTACAAGGTAGGGCAGATAGGGGCCGCGGACGTGGTGGAGTTCGCAGTACTTTCGCTCCTGATGCCATACCAAGTGATAAGCTACGGAATAGGGGAATCGGCCACGATGCCTTTCATATTCTCTTTGCTTATAAACACCGGAATAGCGGCTCTCATCATAGTGCCTCTTTATTACATACCCAAGGGATATTCCAGGGTAAAGGGCGCGCTCAAGATGATAAGCAAGGCGGATTTAGCCAAGGCAGTCGTAATAGGCATGACGTATATAATTTTCATTGGATTCCTCGTGATAGTTGTCGGCATAGGATTTCTGCAGTTCCTGCTTCTTGCACTGATAATGCTGTCATCGATCGCCATAGTGCTTTTTGAGAGGCTCATAACAAGGGGCATGATAGAGTACGTAAAGCCCGACAAATTCGACAGCGGTGACATAATAGCGCTAAACCTCATGAAGGAATCCGATATAAGGAAAGTCAAGTCAAAAGTGAAGAGCTTCGAGAGGCTGGTGAATGAGGGAATGATAAAAGAGATGATAAGGAAGCGCGTCAGTACCAAATTCCCGGTCTACAAGGAGGCCATGCCATTGGCATTGGCGATATTAATAGGTGCGATACTTGCGCTCTACTTTGGCAATCTACTTATATTCATAATAGCCCCGCCTTTCATTTGACTGGAAGCAAGTTTCGTTATTTGGAGTCTATCAGGCTCACGAGTTCTTTCTCGTCGGCTACTGCGAGAAGCTCCTTCTTCGTAAGCACTGGTATGCCGTTTACCTTGCTGCGTTTTGCCTTTTCCGCTATGAAGAACGGGTAATCATTTTTGAGTAATTCGGCGAGTTGCTTGTATACCACTGATAGCTTTTCTATGGTCCTTGGATCCATGCATTCGCCCACCTCGTACCTGTTGGAGCGTTTGCCAAGCAGTTCGAACGGCGCGCCGCCGAGCTCGATAAATTCCATTTCGAGCTTGTCGTTCAGCTTCTTATAGGCGTATCTCTGCTTGCCTTTTGCCCGTGTGCCAGAAAGCTCGCCGTATGTTATCCTGTTCTTGAAGAACCTCTCCAGCTTTTCGACATAGTCGCTTGTGGCGTAGGCTTCGTCCTTTTCGTACCTGTAGATGCTGTCCTTTGATATGCCCAGCATCTCGGCCAGCTCCCTCATGCTTACGCCGTATAGGGACCGGAGACGCTTTAATGCCTGACCGTCTATCTTGTACCTCGCGCCCATGAACTTCTCACGCTGCACCGGCCTGTCACCGCTCACTAGAGTGTATTCGAGCGCGCTTCCCGATATGCACGCCACGCCGTGCCTGTCGAGGCTGGAATCTTCAGGCAGTTTTACACCCTTGTTCATGTAGCCTATTATGAAGGTTTCTGCATCAAGGAACTCGCCGAGCTTCTTGAGCGCATCGGTCGAGGTCCTGTTTAGCGAATCCACGTTCTTTACCACCTTGAGGAGCAGAACAGAGCCGTTCTTCTCTGCCAGTATGTCAAAACACGAGCGGGTATCGGCTACGCTTATCTGGCTGAATCCGAGCTTGTCGAGCATGCGGGCGTTACGCCTGACCAGCGACTTCCTGTCCATGAAAATAATGGCTTGACAAAAGTATTTATTACTGATAATACACCATGTAATATTGATTACAAGATGCCAACCAAGATAACCAAGCGCGATGGCAGGGTCGTCAAGTTCGAGCTGCGGAAGATAGCGGATGCAGTGCACAACTCTATGGGCGATGTAAACGAGGAGGACAAAGACCGTAAAAAGTCAGATCGGATAGCCAAGATTGTATCAAAAAAGGTAGACAAGAAGTTCGCAAAGACCGTTCCAGGAGTTGAAGACGTGCAGGACCTGGCGGAGGAGACGCTGATGGAGGAGGGTTATCCAAAGGTTGCCAGAAATTATATACTTTACAGGAATTCGCACAGGGAGGCAAGACTTCTAAAATCAATGATGGGCATAAGCAGTGATGATCTCAAGCTGAGCCCTAATGCGATAAGCGTGCTCAAACGGAGGTACCTCGTAAAAGACCAGAACGGAAAGACCGTCGAAACGCCCGCACAGATGTTCGCCAGAGTGGCAAATGCAATATCGAAAGTCGACAAGCTTTACAAGGAAAACGCAGACACTAGCAGGAGGACATTTTATGATATTATGAGCAATAGGATTTTCTTGCCAAATTCCCCAACGCTCATGAATGCAGGAACCGGATCGAACCAACTCAGCGCATGCTTCGTCCTGCCTGTGGAGGATTCGCTTGACGGGATTTTCGATGCCGTATACAAGATGGTGAAGATACAACAGACTGGAGGCGGGACAGGGTTCAGCTTCTCCAGATTGAGGCCTGAAGGTGATTTCGTAAAGACAACGCAGGGCGTCGCTTCTGGCCCTGTTTCTTTTATAAAGGTCTTCAACGCCGCGACTGAAGCGATAAAGCAAGGCGGGAAAAGGAGGGGCGCGAATATGGGGATGCTCAGATACGATCACCCTGACATAGAGAAGTTCATAGCTATAAAGCAGGACAAGGATGAATTGACAAACTTCAATATATCGGTGAGCAGCGACGACAAATTCATGAAGGCCGTAATAAATGACAGCGCTATAGACCTGATAAACCCGAGGAGCGATGAGGTTGTGCGCAGCATAAGCGCAAAGATCTTATTCAATCAGATAGTGTCCAATGCGTGGAAGACTGGTGATCCTGGGCTCGTATTCATAGACGAAGTTAACAGGTTAAATCCTATGAGGAAAGTTGAGTCTATAGAAGCAACAAATCCCTGTGGTGAGCAACCGCTTTTGCCTTATGAGTCATGCAACCTCGGTTCGATAAACGTGTCTATGATGGTTAAAAATAATGAGGTTGATTGGGCAATGCTCAGAAACGTGGTTACAGCGGCCGTCCATTTCCTTGACAATGTCATAGACGCGAACACCTACGTATTCAAGGAGATTGATTACAAGACTAAGGCGAACAGGAAGATAGGTCTTGGGATAATGGGCTGGGCGGATATGCTAACGAAACTTGGGATAAGATACGACAGCAACGACGCGCTGAAACTGGCGGAGCAACTGATGTCAGAAATCCAGAAGACCGCGAAGGAAGCATCGATGAACATAGCGCTTAAGCGCGGATCATTCCAGAATTTTGAGCAGAGCACCTTGGCAAAGGATTACAAGGCGATGAGGAATTCTACAGTTACGACGATAGCGCCTACCGGAACGATAAGCATAATAGCAAATGTATCGAGCGGGATAGAGCCGCTCTTCGCGATAAGCTACGTAAGGAACGTGATGGAGGGGACCGAACTGTTGGAGGTAAATGGAGTCTTCAGCGAATACGCCAAAAAGAACGGATTCTACAGCGACGAGTTGATGAACAAGATATCAGTATCTGGTTCGCTGCAGAAAATCGAAGGCATTCCGAGTAAGGCCAAGGATGTATTCGTCAGCGCATTTGACATCAGCCCTGAATGGCATGTTAAGATGCAGGCGGCCTTCCAGAAGCATGTGGACAATGCAGTTTCCAAGACCGTAAACCTTCCAAACCAGGCAACTGTTGAGGACATTTACAAAGTTTACATGCTGGCTTACAAGCTGAAATGTAAAGGCGTAACCGTTTACAGGTATGGGAGCAAGGAAAATCAGGTCCTAAGCATACACCATGGGACTAACGTACCGGTGATAGCGGACTCTGAATACGCTGGCGGATGCCCATATCCGTATTGCGAGCGCTGAGGTGAGTCTATATTGAAGAACAAGAAGCGTGACGGCAAGTTTGCAGCGCTGATGAAGCTCACAAGGATAGAGCACAGCATAATGCTCGTGATAGCAGTGATAGCGGCGGAGCTGGAGACCGCAGGGCTGCTCGGCATCCAGATCCTTTGGATGAGCGAGCAGTACAAGATACTCTTCAGCCTGATAACCCCAATCTTCCTAAGCATGGCATCCTTCGCGATAAATGACTATTTCGACGTTGAAACCGACCGCGCAAACAAGAGGTTTGACAGGCCGCTGGTTTCCGGCGCGCTTGGCAGGCAGACCGCTTTGAACGTGGCATTGAGTACTTTCATTCTTGGTGTGGCAGTCAGCTACTTCATAAACTTATCCGCTTTCGTGCTCGCGATAATATTCGGAGTGCTTGCGTTCCTTTACAGTTATAGGCTGAAGGATACGCTGCTTGTAGGCAACGTGTACATAGCGCTTTCGATGGTGATAGCATTCATATACGGCGACTTTGTAGTGTCTGGCAACTTCAACCTTGTGCCAAGCATCGTGATAATATCCATGATAATATTCCTGAGCGGGCTGGCAAGGGAGATACACGGCATGATAAGGGATTTCAGGGGGGACGCCAGAGTGAGGCAGATGAAAGGACTGGTGCATTACATAGGGATCAGGAAATCGGCGCTGATATCTCTGGTACTTTATGGCGAGGCGGTGGCGATAAGCATATTCGTCTTCTTCTTCTACGCCCCGTTCCTCTACAATATATTTTACATAATCCCTATACTGGTAACGGACCTTGCGCTAATGTACATTGCATTAGGATACATGGTTCACTTGGACGGTAGCAAATCAGACACCAGATTCTTCGATATGGCCAGAAACATAAGCCTTGGAGCCATGGCGCTTGCTCTGCTAGCTTTCCTTATAGCACCGCTTACAGCAGCGGTATGACTGCTATTTTAATCAAAGCACTATAGCTCTTCTATTTATATGACAGATATCACTGAAACTGTATCGGATCCGCTATTCGTAACATAAAGACTTTTTACGTTCTGTGCGATTAGGATACTAGATGGGTTGCGCCCAACTTTTATCGTACTTACTACGGTATTATTCGATGTGGATATAACAGAAACTGTATTCGAGCCATAATTTGTAACATACGCATATCTACCATCGCTGCTAAAAGCTATTGCAATTGGATTATTGCCAACTTGTACTGTGCCTACCACAGTATTATTAGAGGTTGATATAATAGAAACGTCGGGTGTATTCTGCATTTCATAATAGTTTGGTACGTAAACATACATTCCATCAGGAGTTATTGCAGGAAATGCTGGCCCGCTTCCTACTTTTATTGTATCGACTACTGTATCGTTCAATGTAGAAACGACAGAAACGTTATCAGATGCTAAATTTGTTACGTACAAATAATTATTATTAGGTGAAAGTACCAATCCATTTGGACCCAGACCCATACTTATTGTATTTATTATGGTGCTGTTCGAGAGCGCTACAATCGAAACGTTGTTTGATACATAATTAGATATATATGCGTACTTGCCATCCGAAGTAATTGCTATTGCAACTGGTATCTTGCCAGCTTTTATAGTTTTTATTACTGTGTTATTCGAAGTGGATATTATAGATATATTATTTTCATTTACAGTATACGCGTAAGCACCATTCGGTGTAATCGCAATATAGGATGGTTCGCTTTTTACACTTATCGTGTTTACTACTGTGTTATTTGCAGTTGATATGACTGAAACCGTGTTTGAGCCGGCATTTGCGACATATAGATATTTACCATCTGGTGTAATTGCAAGACCACCAGGGTTATTGCCAACGCTTATATTTTGAATTGTTAAATTTAGCGCATTATTTTTTAATATAGTTGTGGTGGTAGAGATGTAATATGTGTTATTATCAAAGAAATAAAATACGATAACAGCGATACTTATTACTAATACGAATAATATGCAAACTACAACTTTTTTTGAATTATATGCGCCTGTATTTCTAGAAACTTCATCAATCATATATATCAACCCGATAAACATTGTGAATCATTTGAAAGGCAGCCCAGTTTCGTTGAACGTGACGTTGTAGTTTTCTGGGGCAGCGTTTTTTCCCCCTGTCAAACTTTACAGGGATGTCTTGAGGTTCGCCGGTGAGGTAGAAGGAGTGACGGAACTGTTTGTCGTGTAGTTCTGGGGCGTTATGACAGTGTAATTGTATGCTCCTTTAGTGCCGTTCTGGAATTTTAATGGCAAGGAAGTTTTGCTTGAAGACGCAGTCAGGCCCCCTTTGATGCTTACGCCCCATTGCGGAACGCTGCACAAACCTGAGCTAAAATAACAGAATATGCCGGAAAAAATCCAAAACCCGACCAGCGCAACAGTTTCTGCGAAGGTGATTTGGTATTCGCTAGGCTTACGACACGTCTGTCTCTGTCTTAATAATGCGTTTCTTGGACAACCCATCGTAAAGCACCAAAAGTATTATTGATATAATTATTACTATAATTGCAATTGTATACTGTAGAGATACAAAGTTGGTATATTTTGTTGGCGCGGATAATACTACAATTCCTGGAGTAAAATTTGATGGATATTCATATGAAACGTATACATCGGTTCCATTAGGCATCACTGCTACATCTTCCGGTGAACCTACGCCACTGATTGAATATACTACTGAATTATTTGATGTTGATATGATTGAAATCCCGGTGGTAGTTGCTACATATAAATAGTTGCCATCCGGGCTAATTGCAATGCCGGATGGTAACGAACCTAATCTTATTTTATCAAGCACCGAATTATTAGCGGTTCCAATTATCGTGATGTTATCTTCGGTGGTCACGTATAAAAATTTACCATTAGGATTCATCGTAACTCCAAAAGGGCAATCACCTACATTATTTATCAAATCTGTGACTGTATTTTTCGGATTGGAGACTATCCAAACGCTACCGTTATTATTTGCACAGTTAGCAAAATATGCGTCTTTTCCATCGAGACTAAATGTAATTTTGTTTGCAGTGGAGATATTTATATTATTTAAAACGGTGTTGTTTGATGTCGAAATAACTGAAACATCACTAGTTCCCGCAGCATACAGATATTTACCATCCGGGGTTACAGCAACCCACCACGGTGCATCATTCACGCTGATGTTAGATATAATTTTATCATTGTTGCTAGAAATTACGGATATGGTATTTGATCCAGATTCTGCAACATAAACGTAGAGCCCATTTGATGAGACAGCGATGCCTTTCGGAAAAGTTTTATCCGGTTCTCCAACATTAATCGTATTAACTAAAGTATTGTTAGAAGTAGCTATTACTGCCACAGTTGCAAATCTGTCATAAGTAGCATATATGTATTTTCCGTTTGGAACAATTGCAAGCTCTGAAAGACTAGGTAGCCCGTCACTCGCACCTAGATTTATATTCTTTATCACAGTGGGAGGAGTAATTTGAGTTTTTAGGCTGCTGAGCGCAGATAGTATCGTCAGTAAAAGTAATACAATGAGCACGGCCAAAGCATATTTAACTAGTTTTTGCATAATTTACACCATCTACGTAGCGCCGACGTCAACCTTCTGCGAGAAGTTCGCCGTAATGACTGTTATGCACTGCCCTTTATTTGCGCCGCATGCAGGGCCCAATCCACCTATGTCAGCCGGATTCGCAAATACATAACCTGCCCCGGAAACGGGCAATAGGTCTTGTTCAACGCTGCCCGATAGCTTCATCACTAAATCAACCTGCTGATACGGCCCTGCAACCTGAAGGCACTGGCACTCATCTAAATCCGTTCCTCCTGCCGATGTAGTGAGACCTACATGTCCATCCTTAAGTTCTGCTATAACCGTTGTATTACTAAATGCGATTTGACCATCTATATCAGTATATAGGCCCGCATTTGTTAGTGCTGATATTGTATCGTGGCACGTGAACTCTGTGGAAACCTTGAACGCAGCCTCGCCTAATCCTACGAGACTGGAACCTGATTCCGCGGCCGCGCCTAAACTTTCGGTCAGAACAGCGGCAACCTCGCTGCCGCACAGGAAAAAGTTCAGGCCACCCAGAGCATCCTCAGTAGACGTGGCGGTATTATTCACAACTATAGCCGCATACGGTTGGCTCATATTTGGGAGATTAAAGACTGTTATTTTGTGCCCTGATAGAGACGTAGATAGATTGGTTACGGCGCCGCTAACCTGGGCTTGAGTAAGCATCTCATAGTAATTGCTCGCAGGAGTTAACTTTAATGTAAGCGCATAATAAAGCGGTGATGAGTCGTTAGGGCATAATGCGATGTTGCCAATGCACTGGCTCGCGCTCACCGTTATGCACGGACCTTCGCTGCCCAATGTCGGAGTAACCGGGCCGCCGCAGGTGGTTGTTGCATTCTCCGATATACTGGTCTTCGTGAAGTTTATCGTCACTACTGTTGTTCCGTCTACTTTAACTACTCCGGTCAGATTGGCAGTGTAATTCTGCGGCGCCGTCACTGTGTAGCCGTACGTGCCGTTCTGCACGTATAGATTTGATATGGAAGCGCCTGTTGTATTCTGCACCACGCCATCGAAGTCTACGCCCCACTGCAGGACCCCGCAATCCCAAGAGAACCAGCAGCCAGGCGTGGGCGGCAATCCAGTTTCGGTGAAAGTGACTTCATAGTCACCGCCGCAGCCGAAAAATATGAGGAATTTTTCGCACACCGCGGAGCCGTTCTGAGCAATTGTGGTAGTGGTCGTGAATGTGCTGCTTATGGCCGTTGTGCTGGTTGTAATCGTTGTAGTCGTGGCCTGGCTGCACGGGGCATTCGATGGAGATCCGACTGGGCCCGCCATTCCGATGAAGTTAAGTTGATATGAATCAGGTGTAGAGGCGCTCACTTGGATGTATAATGCATTCAGTGCGGATGAATTTTTAGGGTAAGTTGAATATGCCGTGCCTCCGCAGTTGGACAGACCGTAAATTTGGTAGGTGCCATATTGCAGCTGCGCGGTTATGGACCCTTGTGAAGGCCATGTTGCGTTAAGTATTTGGGTGGTAGAAGATGACGTGCCTAACGGTGTTATTATCACTGACCAAGGTCTCTGTTGGCCCTGTGGTAACCCATGAGCTACGAAAGTGACCTGCACCGATGGCGGAACTAGGCCATTTAGAGTTTTGTTGACTGCTACGTCATTCCCTCCTTCGCAGAACGTTTGATTGGTCAGTGTATATTCAGGGTATACAGTCGTAGGGCCTCCTACAGTGAAAGTGCCATTGCTGCCAACGAAAGACCCGCCACCATTGAGTTCGTACTGGTAAGAGCCTGCGTGGAGCAGGAACGTCGCTGATTTGTTATACGGAAACGTTGCAACTGTCGTATTGGATGCGCACACTTTAGGCGAAAGCCTCTGCGCGCTGACCTCCCACCAGAAAGGACTCTGTTCTGCATTGGTGCACAACCCTGTGGGAATGAACGTGACAGGATAAAGCGCGCCCAATGAAGCGTTGACAGTGCATTGCACGCTCACAGCGTTATAAGCCCCCCGCATAGTTCATCATGGCCTATAGCGTTAATACATAGAGTAGTATTGCAATTGAGCGGCGGACCAGTAAACTGTGCGGCTTTGATGGGTTGCACATTTTATCGGTGCCCATATATCGAATGTCTTTATACTTTGATACCGTTGTTTATTACAATGCATGGCGCATCATACATATTTAAGAGCTTCTATGCATGATTCTTGATTTTAGGGATAGTTAACGCGGCGCTTGTTGGCGCTTGTTATAGCCGTAAGAATCGTGGTTGCGCTTAATACAGATGTATGGCTACTGCTAGACAATTCTTTTGTTGCAGATAATCAGGATTTCCAGCAGTTACTTCGGGACCTCGATCTTTGCCTCGAAATCCTCGACCCTGTACTTGAACTCGTCGTCGGTCTTTATCGCGCCCTTAGACTTAAGTACTTCCCTCGCGAGGAGGTAGTATATGAAGGCCAGCGACTTTCTTCCCCTGTTGTTTGCTGGTATTATAAGGTCGAGGAACTTAGTCGAGTTGTCGGTGTCGCTGAGCGCTATTATTGGCATGTTTACCTTGCTGGCCTCCTTTATGGCCTGCTTCTCGTTCCTTGAATCGCTTATCACTATGAGCCTCGGCTCCGTGAAGTCCTTCCTGTTCGGGTTTGTGAATATTCCGGGTGTGACCCTGCCCTTTATGAACTTGGCGCCTATTATCTCTGCGAACTTATCTGCGGCCGCTATTGCGTATACCCTAGAAGCAGTGACTATTATGTCCTTCGGCTCATATCTTCCGACCATCGAGGCAGCGGTCTTTATCCTCGTGTCTATGGTCTTGAGGTCGAACAGGTACAGACCGTCCTCCCTTATCTTGTATATGAACTTCTTCATGCCCGGGCTCTTCACCTTCGTGGCTATGTGTATTCCCGCCTCGAGGTAGGCACTCTGGGTTGCAAGAAGATTCTCATCATTTTCTGGCATATTAAACACCTGTGGGGCCGCCGAGATTTTCAATTTCTTTTTGAATTCCCGAGGCATTGTAGCCTACTCGGGTCGCCACCACCCCAAGGTGGAAGCCTACCAAGCTAGCAGACGGCCCCTGCACTTTATTTATCATCATACTATTAATTACTTCCTCCCGAAGTTTATGAATTCGTCTATGAGCTCGACGTTGCTTATGAACATTCGCCTGCAGCAGTACCTCTTCACCTCCATCGAGTCCAGCACCTTGCCCGGCTCCTCGTGCTCCTTGTTTACCTTCTTGTCGTATTCCTCCCACTTGTCGGCTACCACTGCGCCGCAGGTAAAACATCTAACAGGCATCATCATATTTACGCACCATCATCTGTAAGACTTCTGGAACCTGGCCCTCGCCTTCGGTCCCTTGAACTTCTTCGGCTCGACCCTCCTCGTGTCATCGACAAGCATCGACCTGTCATACCTCAAGTATTCCTTCCTTATCGAATCCGTATCGGCGAATGCCACCATTGCCTTCGCTATCGCGCCGCGCGCAGCCTGGACCTGGGAGCTTGCTCCGCCTCCCGTTACCGTAACGTCTATCGAAAGCCTTGACGCGAGCTCCTTAGTTATGCTCGAGAGGTTCACGGGCTCCAGTATCGCGCTGCGGAACTCCTTCGGCTCTATGGTGTTGACGTCCATTCTGTTTATCCTTATGACTCCTGAGCCGGACTTTATCGCGGCCCTTGCTACCGCCTCCTTCCTCTTGCTCTTGAGCACCAGTACCTTCTCGTGCTTTTTCACGGACTTCTTTGCCTTCGGCGCTCGCTTCTTCTGCGCTGGCGCTGCCGCCGGCGCCTCCTGGGCCTGCTGCTGCGAAGGTTGCTGTGCTTGGGCGGATTTATCTTCGGGCATAGTGAAAACCATTCATCTGAGTTATCTGTTGTAATCGTAACCGAGCAGCTCCGAAAGCTCCCCTATGGTCATGTGGCTAACATAAAGCTTGTTCGGATCCTTGCTCTCCATTGCGGATATCTTGGCGCTCGCGAAGGCTGGCGGCTTACCCATGAATACGCGGAGGTTCCTGTAAGCAGTCTTGCCGTGGGGCTTGTTGTACGGCAGCATGCCCCTTATTATGCGCTTGACCAGCATGTCGGGCCTCCTCGGCCAGTACGGCGAGTGTTCCGGGTTCTCCTTCTCCATGAGATTAAGCCTGGTCTTGTACTTCTCGACTATGAAGTTCCTGTTGCCGCTTATGACCGCCTTGTCCGCGTTTATTATGGCGATCTTCTTGCCTAGCAGCAGGCGCTTAGCGACTACGCTGGAGAGCCTCCCGAGTATCTTGTTCTCGGCGTCGAAAATCTCGTACTCCTTGATGTTAAATTCTGCCATTTCAAGCATCAAATTATCAGGTTTACCCTGTTCATCTTCACCATTTCCTTTATGCCGACCATGTTGCACTTCGCGTCCGTCAGCGCCTTCCTCGCCGCGCCGGAGTATGACACTGCCGCGATGTTTATCTTGTGGTCCATAGAGCCTACAGACAGCACCTTGCCTGGCACTATTACGTTGTCACCGTCCTTCGTCAGTTTGTTTATCTTGTAAAGATTCACGGATGCGCGTATCCTAGATGGTATGGCCAGCTCGTAGTGCACCTTCTCCCAGAGCGCGCCGTAGTGCTGGCCCTTCGACGCCTGCTCAAGCACGTCCAGCCACTCCTTCACATCCTTGTTCTCAACGTTTATACGCATTAAATCACCAATGCAGGGGGTGAGATTTGAACTCACGCAAGCTCTAAAGCTACTGACCCCTCAAGCCAGCGCATTTGGCCAAGCTCTGCCACCCCTGCACAATTATCAAAGCTTCTTTACCTCCTTGCTCACGTCCTTTATTTCCTCTCTTATTACTTCAAAAGCCTTATTAATAATTTCTTTGGGTGGCATTTGACCAAAAGACTCAACGTAAAAGTTGTAAGTGCCCTGTTCAGGGCTGTCGTAAGTGACCATTCCTGGCTGGAACTTAGCGTGCTTCAGGCCCGTACCCATCACCGCCTTGCACTCCAGCCTGAGCCTCTGCTCCGCTGCTAGCTTTATTATCGGTATGTTGCCGTTCGCGATCTTGACCTCCTTGTCCGCGCTCTCTAGCTCCTTCGAATATACAACCTTCGGGCCGACCGCCTCGAGCGTGAAGAGGACCTCGTCCTTCTCGTCGTAGCCCTTGTTTGGCGTGAGTATAGGTATCAGGCCCAGCCTGTGCGCTATGTACTCGTCGAACATGGCGCCAGTGTTCTCGTAGAATGTGGCCCTATCTATGGCGAACGCCTTGACGTTGTTTATCGCGATCCTCCTCAGCGTATTCGCATGCCAGTTGGTGGCCCCGGTAAGCTTGAACCTCAGGACCTTATCGTTGCTCTCGACAACATCGATTTTCATGGATACACGCTGTTACAACACAATTACAAAAGCACCGCTTGGATATTTATTATTGATTTGTCATATTATCTCAGTCACTGCAGCAATAGGCACCAACTGATGACAGAAACATGCGGGCTGCATATTTATATGACGGCAACATTTAAATAGATATTTATCGCGGTGGGAGATTGAGCTTCGAAACTAATCTTGAGACTAAAATGAGGGAGCCTGGATTCAACTCTAAGGCTTATGTGCTCACCTTCAAGGACTTCCTTGCAGTCACTAGGAACAACATATCCAAGGAGAAGCTTGACAGGTACGGTGCATCCTACTACAACAGAGTAGGGGAGGCGCATTCGACGGCTTACACAAGCGACTTGGCTGTCAGGTACATAGCCCAGACTGAAGTGACGAACGACATTGTAATGAGCGTTTACGAGGTCAGCACTCTGTCGCTTTTCGTTGCGAGGTTTTCCGCTTGGAGCAAAGATGTGGAGCAGCAGTTCTCCAGTTTCATGGGCAAATTCAATGATCCGAAAAATAGGCACTTCGAAGCTCGCATAGCCGGCATGCAGAACGGCCAGGCTTATGAAGGCCTGAGTGATATAGTGAGATTCGTGAAAGCCAACAAACTACCGCTAATGGAGATCGACCTCTTCGGCAGCAACATAAGGCATGTGGCTTTCGATGCGAAGACTGGAATGAGCTACAATATACTGCTGGAGAACAGGCTTTACAAGCCCGGAGAGCTGGCTAACAAGGCCATGGTGCAGCAGCAAGCGGTACAGCCCCAGGCTGCGCGGCAGGATGCCATGCAGGCTACCGCTCAGCATTGAAAGTTTCCACGTCTGAATAAATCGGGCCTTCACCCGTCAGCGCGCTGCTTTTGAGCACAAATGAGGAAACCCTGAATGTTCCGAGTTCCGTGTTCTTGTTTTTATCCAAGAATGCACCAAGGTTTTGGGCCGAATCGGTATCAAGCCGCCTTATCCTGGCTATGGTTGCATGCGCGGAAAACCCACCTTTATCCATACCACTTATGGGAATATCGCCCAGAGCTGCAATTATCTTACCGCGCAATGAGCCTAGCTCATCCTTGCCCCCTGCAACTCTGCAGAATACCACGCCCGGTTTGGTCTTGGAGAACGTGTCGAAACCGATCAGACGCACATCAAATCCGTTAAATCTCACGAGCTTTAGTTTTGATCTTATTGATGCTATACTGTCGTTCGCAACATCTCCAAGGAACAGGAGCGTAAGATGGATGTTATTGGACTGCACAAACGCTATTCCATGCGCGCTGAATCCTTTACTTGCCTCTGCTATGAGCACCTTGGCGCTTTCTGGGATCTCGACCGCGCAGAATAGTCGCTGCGATCCGGATTTTGATTGCATCGGAAACACCTGATCGGGGCTTGCTTTGTAAGTCCGTTCAGATACTGTCCGTTACCTTCTTTACGCGCCTGAGTATTATCCGGTTCTCATTCTTTATGAGCGGATGCACGTTCTCGCGCTTGCTCTTGGACCGCAGCACAACACCTACGTTATCGTAGGACTTTAGTATGCGGCCAAAGTCGCTGTCTGAATCCAAGATAACTACGCGTACCCTTTGTTGGTTGGCCAGGGATGCTATGGCTTTCATCTCTCTCTTTTCTGCGACTCCGCTGTTGATTACGACGGCCCATGCGTTCTTCTTGCTGATCATCAGCCTGACGTCCCTTACCCCGGTCACGGACCACCCGTTGGAAAGGCCCCATACCAGGCGGGTGACTATATCCTTGTTGTTCCTGTGCCTTTTGAGCAGTATAAACGGTGGTAAAAGCGCCGCGACAAGTATTATCAAGAAGCCGTAAGCCGCTATTGCGTCTGCCAGGTGTACCGGATACGCGAGGATGTCGCTTATAACGGTAATGATGGAATCACCAATTTTGTAATTGTATGTGATGGAAGCCGCGCTGTAGTTGGCGTTGCCGGATGTCTCGAAGGCGTAATCATACGTGCCTGGATTCACCTCTGTCGAATTCATCTTTGAGTAGGTCGATCCCATGGAGACGTTGTTGATGACCATGGTCGCTTGCAACTGGTTATGTATACTGATTACCTCTGCTATGGTGGTGCATCCAAGCCCATCGTACGTGTAATTGGCGCACTCATGGAGGAATACTAACTGCGGTGTGTACTTCGGCCTTATGTAGAAGACCGTCGAATAGTTGTCTGTCACAGTGTCCAATCCAGTTATGGTGTAGGTGCCTGGGAGCAGTTGGGACAGGTTGTATCTTGCTACGCCGGTGCCGCTTGAAAGCAGCTTGCCGCCAGTAAGCAGTGCAACATTATCTGACGTATTGGAGCTTGTGGCCGTAATGGTTGAGTTCTTGATTGTGATGTACACTGTGGAGTTGAGCGGCTTTGGCGCGACAGGGATACTCTGCCCGCACAGTTGCAGTTCCACAGTATGCAGTATTGGCACGTACGATACATTGATGAGTTCCAGAGTGAAGTTTGTGGTGTTTGTGTGCGCTATCAACGTCTTCTGGCCGAGATAGGTGTTATAGGTGGCGTTGTTATTTATTATTTCGGTTGAGTAGTTCGTGCTTATGACCGACTCGTATACGAAGAACGATCTTTCTAGCGATGGGAAGTAGACAGTTGCATGGCTGAACGTAGCGAATCTTGTTATAAGGTAGCACGCCGGACCGTCCTGTATGACCTGTGGTCCGCTTGCGCCGCCAGGGGTGGTAGAATTGACTGGCCCTCCTCCGCCGCCGAAGCCGCCGCCACCGCCACCGCTCACTGGTGCGGCTTTTGGTATTACATCTACGTTTGTCTTTGATATGTTGAAAACATATGGCGGCGATGTCCCAGTATCAGTAATTACTGACTCCAACGATGTGACGCCTGTCGTGTTGAACCCCAGATCAAAGGTAGCTGACCCACCACCAATAGGTATCGTGTTGGTAGCTATCGTAGTCGGATCTAGTTTCTCTATGTCGACTATAAACGGCCCTACGCCGTAACCTGAAGGCACGGTGACGTTAAGCGTTACATAACTGCCTTGCGTTATGGTCACGTTGACTATCGAATTTTGGGTTGCGGCAGTAGATGTAGTGCCATTTATTACAATCTGGTTCGCGGTGAAACTGTAAACATTCACAGAATTAGAAGTCGGAGGAGATATTGCATTCTCTGTAGTATTGGCATCGTCTATTACATTCAAGGCGAATAGGTAATTACCGGGTGTGGTCAGCGAATTTGTTGCAAACTGGCACAATACAGTGTTGCCAGCGATCTGGTTTGAGCCGCTAGGTACTGCGCACAGCGTTGAGTTGGCTGCCATAAAGACTAATGAACCAGGAGGCTGGACTAACCAGTTGTAGGTAAACGGCGGAGTGCCGGTATTAGGCATTGTTCCTTCTATAGTAGAAAGCTGGCCTTGATCGATAGTCACATTATTTATTGTGGGAGAGGAGGGAGGAGTAAGTTCGGGTTTCACAGCAACCGTAGGGGATGCGGATGAGGTCGCGCTTTCCGATACGGTGGCGGAATCGGCCACTTGGAGCTCGAAATTGTAGTCATTGCCGCCAGAAAGCGTATTGCCCGGTATGCTGCATGTCACGACATTGCCAGCAATCTGGTTGGAGCCGCTGTTGGACGCGCACTTTGTTGCTACAGAATACGCGCCGCCGTTGGTTGACATGAGCCATGCGTAGGAATATAGCGGTGTACCGGTTGATGGGATCACATCGGTTATTGAAGACGGCTGATCTTGGTCAAGTCTCGATGCGGATATGGTAGGCGCTTGTATAGTGGTGAGTGCGGACTGAACGTGCACCGCATTCGAATGTATGGAGTTTGTCGTTGTTCCAGAAAGATCGGTAACCTGGAGCTCGAAATTGTAGGTGTTGCCTACGGTAAGTGTGTTTGGCGGTATGCTACAGAGTACGGTATTTCCATAAGCTTCGTTTGTTCCGCTATTAGTAATGCATTGGGTAGCGATAGAATAGAGGCTGTTGCTATTAGTTGAAACAAGCCAATTATAGCTGAATGGCGAGATGCCGTTGGAGGGCATTACTCCGTTTATGGTTTCGTTCTGATTCACATCCAAATACGGTGCATAAACTGATGGCTGCTGCGCCGTTGCAGTGCTTCCAACGGTTATTGTCTGTGAGGCTTGTGAGGTCGCGCTTTCCGATACGGTGGCGGAATCGGTCACTTGGAGCTCGAAATTGTAGTCATTGCCGCCGGAAAGCGTATTGCCCGATATGCTGCATGTCACGACATTGCCAGCAATCTGGTTGGAGCCGCTGTTGGACGCGCACTTTGTTGCTACAGAATACGCGCCGCCGTTGGTTGACATGAGCCATGCGTAGGAATATAGCGGTGTACCGGTAGAGGGTATGTTGGCAGTTATTGTCTCGGCTTCGCCTACATTGATTACGTTTGCTGAAACCGATGGCTGCAAAGGTGCAGAGATGGGTGATGACACGACTATGTTTGAAGATACCGTTGAGTTGGCAGTTTGCGGAATTGATGAAGAGTCATTGACATGTAATTCTAAGGTGTAGGTATCACCTGCCGTAAGGGAATTCGCGGGTATGCTGCATGTCACGACATTGCCAGCAATCTGGTTGGAGCCGCTGTTGGACGCGCACTTTGTTGCTACAGAATACGCGCCGCCGTTGGTTGACATGAGCCATGCGTAGGAATATAGCGGTGTACCGGTAGAGGGCATTATTCCAGTTACGCTCTCAACTTGATCCGAATCGAGCTTTGGAGCGGATATGGACGGTTGGCTTGGGGCAGTCAATGCCTTATTCAGCACCATAGAATTCGGCAATGAGGTAACTATTACATGTGTAGACGCATTGTCGCTTACCTGAAGTTCAAACATATAGTTACCAGTTGCCGTGCTGGGAGTAGTGGCGAACGAGCACGTGACCGTGTTGCCCGCCATCTGGTTGAAACCTGATTGGGTTGCGCACTCGGATGCAGTAACGAATGGACCGCCGTTAAGCGAAGCCAGCCACGTATAGGCATATTGTGGACTTCCCGTCGATGGTATCGTGTCTGTAATTGTTGCAGTCTGACCCTGATCCAGTATCGGATATATTACGGTTGGCTCGTAAGGTGATGTCAGCGCAGTATCTACGATTACAGTGTTAGAGCCAGAAGCGGCGCTTTCCGGGTTATATGCAGCGTCTGAGACATTTAGCTCAAAGAGGTAGTTGCCGGTTGCGATTAAAGTGTTAGTGACGAACGAGCAGGTGACCACGTTGCCAGCAATCTGGTTGGAGCCGCTAGGTACTGCGCACAGCGTTGAGTTGGCTGCAATGAAATTGCCGGATCCTGGAATTTTAACAAGCCATTTGTATGAATACGGGGATGTGCCGCTAGTAGGAATCGTGCCGATAAGCGTAGCAGTTTGATTCTGGTCAATCTTTTTGTTTAGCACTATTGGCGTTGAAGGAGCTATCAGACTATTGCTTACAGAGACCAAATCATTTGCCGATTGGTTGGTTACAGGGGTGAATGCATTGTCCGTTACAGTATAGCAGAAATAGGTGTTGGACGTAGGTGATGGCGCATATGTCGGGAAGGTGGTCAATGCTGAAGTCCAATAGGCAGAACCACATATTGTTGATGAATGTGGGGGTGATTCCGTGTAATACCACTCATATGTGTATGGAGGCGTGCCGCCAGATACGTTAACGCTAAGGGTTATCTGCTGACCGCTATCGGTTTTTGGACGTACCGGATTTGGAATGCCTGCCAACAGCGCCGGTTTTACATTTACCAGCACATTGCCCGATGTCATTGTAACCGGAGAGACGGAGTTGTCCGTGACCGTGTAGCAGAACAGGGTGTTGGACGTAGGGGCGTTGGTGACCGTGGATGAGGTGCCGGATGCCACCACTGAGTTGGCCGCGCCGCAGCTGCCGCCAGTGGAGCTGTACCACTGGTATGCATATGGTGCCGTTCCTTCGGAAGGATGTGCGGTAATGGTTATGCTCTGGCCGAGATCTATCTCTGGACTGGATGTTGTAGCATTGCCTGCGATTAGGTCTGGGTTGACCGTTACGATCACGTTAACTGACGTCACTGTAGGGGCATTGGACGAAGTGTCTGTGACAGTGTAGCAGAATATTGTGTTCGAAATTGGCGAATTTGTGAGTGTGACGGAGTTGCCCGAAGCGACAGGAGTGCTGGATGAGCTGCACGATCCTGTGGTCGTACTGTACCACTGGTATGTGTAAGAACCTGTGCCGCCCGATTCATTCGCGGTTAGGGTTATAGGCTGGCCTGAATCGATTGCGGGACTTGATGGTGTTGGTTTGCCCGCCACCAAGGCATTGTTCACGGTTACGGTTGAGTGCCCGGATGTAACTACTGGAGCGTTGGTTGATGTGTCCGTGACCGTGTAGCAGAACAGGGTGTTGGACGTAGGGGCGTTGGTGACCGTGGATGAGGTGCCGGATGCCACCACTGAGTTGGCCGCGCCGCAGC
>JAJYYB010000018.1 GCA_021801355.1 Microcaldota archaeon
TTCCGGCCAGAACTACTACGACGCATGGGTCTTCGTAGCCTCTGAAGGCGAGAACATCGGGCCAGGCGGTCTCCCTGTCAACTTCTCCGAGTCGAACACCGTGAACATGACACCGATAGGCACTATCCCGCCTTCAGGCACTGTGACGTTCAACTTCAATCACACAGCGGCCGGCGGCATACCTACTGCGAACATACCTGTGGGAACAGAGTTCACAGGCTACATCTGGATCGCCTACTGCCTCAGCCCTGTCTGCAGCGGCCCGACAAACTTCGCGAAGGTCGGCTCCATATCAGCCAAGGAAACCGGCGTAAGCACTTTCACGAGCGGCGGACCAACCACCACATCATCAAGCACTACTTCTTCGTCCACAACCAGCACATCCACCACATCGATCTACTACGTTGTTATAACACTAACCCCTTCAAGTGCCACGTCAGCACCGTTCCAGCAGAACATAACGATAAGCCCATCGTCGTACTCAGGCCAGTGCCCGGCTCTCGGGAGCACATGCGTCAGCAGCGACCTTGGCAACATAAGGTTCTATTCGTCCATGTCAGGCAACGTACCGTCCGGACCCCTAGATTCATGGCTGGAGGGTTGCCCTGAGACACCGTGCTCGCCATCATCGACGCAGGCGCTATTCTGGGTCAACCTGCCAAGTGGTGAGTCAACGCCCAACACGGTAATCTACATGGTCTTCAATTCGCTCGGCACAGAATTCGATGGCTCTGTCGCGGGCGAGGCGCCGCAGCTGAGCCCCTCTTACGCCCAGTACGACAACGGGCCAACTGTCTTCAACCTCTTCTATGACAACTTTGCAGGGCACGGCCTGAACCAGACAAAATGGTATAATGACGTAAGCGGTGGTGCGTGCGGTGGCAGCCAAGGCTCTGGCAGCAATCAGTGGTATGTTGATAATGGTTTAATTGGCAGCCCGAATGGAAACTGGCTATGTTTTTACACAAAATCCACATTCCCATATCCTTATATAACAGAAGAGTACATCGCCTCTCAGAGCAACACCTACCCTGCCATATATGAAACGACATCAGGTTCCCACACAGGGGGATGCTACGGCCAATACAGTTCCTCTTATTTCGGATTCATACAAACAAGTTCGCCATACGTACAGTTTATTGTTGACAGCCCCAGCGGCTCGTGCACTACACTGTCTACCAGCACTTCAAACCCAAGCTTCCCTGACGTAGTCGAAGTCGGATGGTTTGCCACCGGAAATGAATACGCATCAGAGAGTAATTTAGGAACGAAATTGACGAGCTCCGATTCTACAGTTCCTATAGCTAATTCATATATAGGCATAACATTTGTGAACCTGAATATAGGAGGTTCTAGCGCCGAAATTAACTATGTGATAGGTAGGTCGTCCCCGCCCGCCGGCCAGATGCCACAGACGGAGTGCGGCCCCAGCGCCCTAAGTCAATCATGCGCGCCGGTGCAGTGAGCGCGCCGGCTGACAATCGCGGCAAAAGGATTTTAATTCTGGGCTGGCGTCTAATCGCATGGTTGCAAAGTCGTCTCCTGCGCAGGACCAAGCGCTCGTCTTCGACATGGGCAAGAAGAGGTTCGCCGCCATCGGCCAGCTTCCGCCTTGAATAATGCGAAGCGTTAAGCCTGTCGCCATCGCACTTGATTCGGGTGTGGGTCGAGACGATGAAAGCGCACATAATATAGTGCGATACGATTAAAATTGATGTGGCAGAAATCAGCAGCGAGTCATTTCTTTCCAACTTCGCCGCTGAGCTGCGCGTATGCATTCTTTATCTCATCTATCGATGCCTCGTCGTCCAGCGTTGTTGTATCGCCTGGTGGCATTCCCATCGCGACAGCCTTGACCACCCTGCGCATTATCTTCGCGCTCCTCGTCTTCGGCAGCTTCGACGCGAAGAATACGTCTTTCAGCGATGCTATCGGCCCTACCTGCTGGCGTATGAGCTCCTTGAGTTCGCCCTTGAGCTGCTCGCTTGGGATGAATCCCTGTCTCAGTATAACGAACGCTACAGGGACCTCTCCCTTTATCTCGTCCGGCACACCAACTACGGCCGATTCGGCAACTGCCTTGTGTTGTATAAGCGCTGACTCCAACTCATATGTGCCGAGCCTGTGCCCTGCGACCTTTATTATCTCGTCTGCCCTGCCAAGCACCCAGAAATAACCGTCCGGGTCCCTTACGGCGTAGTCCCCTGCGTAGAATTGGCCCGGGAACTTGGAGAAGTATACGTCCACGAACCTGTTCGGATCCTTGAATATAGTGAGCGGCATTCCTGGCCACGGCTTCTTCAGCACTAGGAAGCCCCTCTCCCCCGCCTTTTGGGGATTGCCTTTCTCATCAACCACTTCGGCATCTATCCCAGGTATCGGGAACCCGTTAGTGCCTGGTTTCATTGGCAGCATCATGAGTCCGGGTACGTGGCTTATCATTATCCCACCGGTCTCTGTCATCCACCATGTGCTTCCGAACGGCACCTTCTCCCTGCCGACGAGCCTGAAGAGCCACTTGAACGCCTCCGGGTTTATCGGCTCTCCTACGGAATTCATCAGCCTTACCGAGCTTGTATCATGCATCTTGACCCACTGCTCGCCGCCCTTTATCCAGCCCCTTATGGCTGTCGGCGAGGTATAGAACACGCTCACCCCGTACCTCTCTATTATCGAAGCCCACCTGTTCTGTTCCGGGAATACAGGGGAGCCCTCGTACATTACCTCGGTGGCGCCCTCCATCAACGGACCGAACACTATGTATGAATGGCCAGTGACCCAGCCTATGTCCGCCATGCACCAGTATACATCGCTATCCTTTATGTCGAAGACCCATTTCATAGTGGCATGAAGCAGGGTCATATAACCGCCCACGTCATGCACCTGGCCCTTGGGCTTACCTGTCGTCCCTGATGTGTATAGTATGTAAAGCGGAGATTCTGACTTGACCCTTTCCGGCTCGACATATGCGTTCGTATGCACGCCCTTCATCGCATCCTCGAAGTACTCGTCCCTCCCCTCAACCATGTTGACCTTGTTGCGCGTCCTCGTGACGACAACTACGTTCTTTACAGTCTTGGCCTTCTGCATCGCCTGGTCCACTATGGACTTAAGATCAAGCATCTTTCCGGCGCGCCAAGAACCGTCTGCCGTGACTATTATCTTGGCCTCTGCATCGTTCATCCTTTCAGCTATCGCATCGGAGCTGAAACCCGAGAACACTACGCAGAACGCCGCGCCCAGCCTTGAAGCTGCAAGCATGAATATTGGTAGTTCAGGTATCATTGGCAGGTATATGCCTATCACGTCGCCCTGCTTTATATTGTACTTCTCCTTGAGCATGTGCGCTACCCTGTTCACTTCCCTGTACATGTCATAGTAGGTGAGTTTCCTGACCTCTTTCGGCTTGCCATCCTCCATAGGCTCGCCCTCCCATATTATAGCTACCTTGTTCTTCCTCGCGCTCTTCACGTGCCTGTCAAGGCAGAGATACGAGGCGTTCAGCTCGCCCCCGGCGAACCACTTGTAGAAGGGAGGATTAGAATCGTCAAGCACCTTGTCCCACGGCTTGAACCAGTCAAGCTCAGTTGCGAGCCCGGCCCAGAATTCCTTGTATTCCTTTATGCTTTTCTTGTGGAAATTTGCGTAGTCATCAACCTTGGCTGCATTAGGCATCCCTTCGGGCGAAATCCTCTCATCGAAAGATATGGACCAGTTTAATTCGGTCATCGATATCACTAGTATTCTGTTATAGCTATGTTAGGATTTATTAAAGTTGTGCTAGGATTGCGGTGGCTAGATTGCAATATATAGAATGATACGGCAGGGAGGATTTATTTGCCTTTTGTGCCCTCAGTCTGGTACCCGGATTCCGACCATTCCTTTATGCCGCCCTCGTAAGCAGAGACATTGAAACTCTTGCCCTTCAGGAATTCGGCGCCTCTTTTCGAAGCCGGACACGTATAGCTGGCGCAGTAAGTGACTATCTGCTTGTTCTTGTCCAGCTTCTTCCAGCCATCCTTCTCCAGCTCCTCGATAGGGATTGAAATAGAGCCCTTTATGTGCTCCTGGTCGTACGAATCCTTTGACAGTACATTTACCACTACGACTGAGCCTTCAGCTATCTTCTGCTTGAGTTCATCCTTAGAGACGGTATCTACCATTTAATCATACATATATGGTGTCCTACATTTAAAATACTTGTGGGTGGCCCTTTTGCCATTGGATCGGCCGGGCTAACCGATACGGCATATTTTTATAATGTTGAGATAAATGGGATATCATGGAAGCGTACTGCATGAAGTGCAAGCAGACCAGGGAGATGAAGGACGCAAAGGCCGTAGAGATGAAGAACGGGAAGAAGGCCATGTCCGGATTGTGCGCAGTCTGCGGCACCAAGATGTTCAAGATAGGAGGGAAGTGAGCCTTCCTCAGGTCTGACCAGGGAATCCGCCGGCCAGATTACCGGATAGGGTAACCAATCTGAAGTCTTAAGTTTTCCCGGATGGCTGTTTTGCATCTGACAAGGTTGCCGGCCAACCAGAAATGTCTGCTTTTTGACTAATGCATTCGATAGGCTTTAAACCTTTGGATGAGATATTATACGGTGGTATTATGGGATTTATGGACGATCTGAAGTTCCTCTGGGCCACTGTGTGGGATCCGGAGAGGAATGTGAAGAGGCAGCTTGACTTCTTCGGGGCTCTTAAGCTCTACTACACGCTGGCGTTTTTCGCTTTCGTAGCGTATGCAGTCATAGGCTCGATAGCTGTTGCCTTGGGCACTTACGCCGGTGCGATAGCTGCGCCGTCCTTCCCGGCCGGCGTGGTCGAGTCGTTCGTGAGCTCGGTGTCGTATTTCTACATAATAGCCGGAGGGATAGGGTTCTTCTTCATAGCCCTGCCCCTCGGTCTCGCGATAGACGCGCTGCTGTACCAGATAGTGGCCAGGTTCTTCCTCAACATATGGAAGGGCAGCTATGACAAGACTTTCGCGGCTGCGATCATGGGTTCGTTCCCTATACTGCTGCTCTACTGGCTTACGCCGGTGCCGTTCCTCAACGGCATATTCATAATAATCGCGCCGATATGGAGCCTGATCGTGCTGGTCATAGCGCTCTCGGTGCAGCAGAAGGTCAAGAGGCTTGAGGCGATACTGGCTCTGCTGCTCGTTGAGTTCCTCAGCGTGCTGGTGCTCTTGCTCGTCGGCCTTTCGCTCGTCAGCGCCATAGCTTACGTGGTAGGGGGCGTGACGAACCAGGGGGTCATGTCGTTCCCATGGCAGAGCATAAGCTCGCTTGTGCATGGCCTCGTAACCAACAGCACAAATACTACTGTAGTGCCATAAGTATTCTTCGTGGGCGCCATTTACTGATGGCGCTCTTCCATTCTTGTTCTTTTTGATTGCATTTGCTATAGCCTACCCGCTCAAATTCGCATATTTCGAGTAAATCGCATTATACTTCTTTATCAGGTACAGGTTTGTCTGCACCACATTGATGAACTTCGGGCCGAAGAAGAATATCGTATACTGGCTCTGGTTGTTGACTATCCCTGTGAGCGTTGACTCGGAAAGGCCTGTCGCGTTGCTTATGCGAGCGACCTGTGAATACGCATCGGCAAGAGTTATCGTAGGGTCAATCCCTGAAGCAGAGAAGTTGGCTGGTTCTGGATGGAAGAATACGCTGGCGTTGAAGCCCTGTGCGATTAGGTAAGAACCTGCTACCGAACCGTTGATCGTGAACTGCTCGCCGTTCGCTTGGAATGGGAATGCAACCCCCGCTATGAGCGTTATGACTACCGGATAAGCGAGCCCGCAGAGCAGCATTATCACTATCGCAAGAATCAAAGGGGACTTGATAGTCTCAAAAATGTCCATCACGATCTACCTCAAAGCGCCAGTATGAGGCGCCCTATCAGCTCTATGCCTATGAAAGGAAGTATCACGCCGCCTATCCCGTAAGTCACAGTGTTCTTAAGGAATATTGACATGGTGCTGCGCGGCTTCAGCTTCACCCCTCTCGTTGCAAGCGGTATCAGCGCAGGTATTATCGCAGCGTTGAATATGAGGGCTGCGAGCACGGTGGTCTCGGGGGGCATGCCCAGTACGTTTATCTGGTTCAACGCAGGGAGCGCTGCGAACATCACGGGGACTATGGCGAAGTATTTCGCGACGTCGTTAGCTATGCTGAATGTTGTCACTGCGCCCCTTGTCATGAGCAGCTGCTTCCCGAGTATTATGACGTCTATTATCTTGGCGGGATTTGATTCCAGGTCGACGAGGTTGGCTGCCTCTTTCGCTGCGACTGTGCCGGAGCCCATTGCGAGGCCAACGTCAGCTGCGGCCAGGGCGGGGGCATCATTTGTGCCGTCACCGACCATTGCCGCTATCATACCGGCGGCCTCCTCCTTTTTCACTATGTCTATCTTTGTCTCAGGCTTAGCCTGGGATACGAACTCGTTTATGCCGACCTCTGAGGCTATGCTCTTCGCAGTGAGTGGCTGGTCCCCTGTTATCATGACTGGTCTTATGCCCATCACCTTTATCGATTCGATCTTCTCCTTTATCCCTGGCTTGATCTGGTCCTTGAGCCTTATGAGGCCTATAGCCTCATCGCCCACCGCTATCGCCATCGGAGTGTCGCCAGACGAAGCTATCTCGTCTACCAACTTTTGAAAGCCTTCAGGGATCCTCTGCGCTGATTTCATTATTGCGTCCGGAGCGCCCTTGGAGATGTTGAGCTCCTCCACAGGTATGTCGGTCTGGTACTTCTTGCGTATCCTGCTGCCCTGCCTTGAGCCCTTGTTGCCCTTGGGGAGCAGGAACTTGTCCGCTTTCTCGAGCTTCACGCTGCTTATCCTCGTGACCGCGCTGAACTCAACCGCGGAAGCCCTGTCTATGGAGCAGAACACCTTTGGTATGAAACCCTTCCGGTAAGCCAGGTCTATTATGCTCCTGCCTTCAGGGGTGTCGTCGTGCCATGATGACAGGAAAGCTGCATCGCCCACCTCCTTCTCAGTATGGCCACCGAGCGGCATGAACTCGGTCGCCATCCTGTTCCCGAAAGTTATCGTGCCGGTCTTGTCAAGAAGCACCACATCCGCATCGCCAGCGGTCTCCACGGCCTTGCCGGACTTCGCGATTATCTTGTTGACGGACATCCTCCTTATCCCTGATATGCCTATCGCAGGGAGCAGGGCGCCTATCGTGGTCGGGAGCAGGCAGACATAAAGCGCGATAAGAACAGAAAGGTCGACACCCAATGAAAGCGAGACCGAAAGCCAGAGGACCGCCACTATTATTATTGTGAAGATTGCGGTGAAGCCGAGCAGGAGCGCAGCTATCGCCTGCTCGTTCTGCGTCTTAGGCCTCTTCGTGTTTTCAACCATGCTTATGAGCTTGCTCAGGTAAGTGTCACCGGGATCCACGGATATCTTCGCGACCAGCGAGTCCGATGCGAGCACCGAACCGCCTATTAGCACGTCCCCTGGAGCCTTCCTTACCGGAGCGGATTCCCCGGTAAGCAGCGACTCGTCCACCATCGCGACGCCTTCCAGTATGGCGCAGTCTATCGGTATGTAGTCTCCCTTGTCTATCCTTATTATGTCGCCCTTCTTCAGCACCTTGGATGAGACAACCTCAAGTTTCCTATCTGAGTCCATCCTCTTGGCTTTTACCTCGTGCTCTATCTGCCTGAGGCTCTCCGCTGTTGCGCGTATCTGCGCTTCTGCAATCGAGTCGGAGAGCGTGCTGAACCATACCGTAACAATGAGTATCACCGCAACGTAAAAGTAGAACGTCTGCATTGACTGGCTTGACACAATTGGTATAAGAGTCGGGTCTATCGCCATGCCCGCCACTATTATGAACATCAGTTCGACTATGAACATTACCGGATTTGATATGAGCCTGCGCGGATCCATCCTGTAAACCGATTCGCGGAGTATGCCGTTTATATTGCCTGCTTTTGCATCCGCTGCGCTATTTGTTGTGCGGACCTCGCCCTTGCTTTTGTCATTGTCAGATTGCATGGAATCCCTGAAGTAAGGACAGCACAGGCCCCAAGACGATGAAAGGCATGAACGTGAGCACGGCAAGCAGGAGTATGCTGCCTACCAGAATTGCAACAAAAAGCATGTTATCGGTCCTAAGCCCGGTCTCCGGTGTACGCTGGCGCTTTGACATGCTGTCCGCTATGATCAGCATTATGGCTATCGAGATGAACCTGCCGAACCATACCACTATCCCTGTAGAAATGTTGAAGAACAGCGTGTTAGCGGATGCGCCTAGGAAATCAGAGCCGTTGTTCGCAGCTGCGGACGCGAACTCATAAAGCACCTGGGTGTATCCGTTCGGTACTGCGCCCGAGCCAATGGCCGCAGCGGCACCAGTCGAGAAAGCGAGCGCAAGAGGTATGAGTATTAGGAGCGGGTGGGATATGAACGCTATCACTGCGCGCTTAACGTCTTGCGGGATTATTTTGGCGCCCAGATATTCGGGCGTGCGGCCCGCCATGAGGCCGACTATGAAAACCGCTATGACGACATACATAAGGAGGTAAATCACACCTCCGCCGAGGCCGCCGGGCGCCGCCTGAATGAACATTCCCAGGAGCGCGGATATTATAACAAACGGACTGAACGCAGAAAGCGATGCATTGAGCGATCCTGTCATCGTAGAAGTCGCAGCTGCCGTCCAGAGTACTGATGAGAAAGCGCCCAATCTTGCCTCCATGTATGGCCCGAAACCAGTGAAGTTTATGAAAGCTATTGCTATGTTTATCCCGAATATCACGTATGTTGCGATGAGGAGCGTGCGGCCCTCCTTCCTGTTTCCTACCATGCTGCCGAAGAGGAATGGCATCGATGTTACCAGGACAAGCATAAGCACGAACTCAAACCAGTTAGTGAAAGGCGACGGGTCCTGATATGGGCTGGCGAAGTTGGCGCCGTAGTATCCGCCGCCGTTCGTGCCGAGCTGCTCTATTGATGCCATAGACGCTACCGGCCCGACAGGCAGGGTTATCATGCCGCCGCCTATAGTGTTAGCTGTGACATAGCCGCCAAGGGTCTGCGGCAGACCGGATGCAACCAGCACTATTGCTGCGATGGCGCTCAAAGGCAGCATTACCCTCGTGACGCTCCTGACGAAATCGTAGTAGAAATTGCCTATGCCCTTGAACTTTCCTGAGAAACCGCGGAAAACTGCGACCGCAGCGCACAGCCCGATGGCTGCGGAAGTGAACTCCAGGAATTGCAATGCCATCATCTGGCTAAGGTAGGAGAGCGCAGTTTCGCCGGCATAATGCTGAAGGTCGGTGTTGGTTGCGAATGATAGCGCCGTATGCAGTGCAAGGTCCCATGAAAGTCCTGCGAAATGCTGTGGATTTAGCGGGAGAAGCCCCTGAAGCAGAAGTATGATGAAGCAAAGAGCCACGGTGAATGCGCTGAATACAAGCAGTACTATGAAGTATTCTTTGCCGCTCATCTCCCTTGACGGGTCTGCTCTTATTATCTTGTATATTGCTTTATCTATAGGGTCGAACAGCCTGTCGAGCCTCCCTTTCTTTCCGGTATAGACGGCGAATAGGTACTTTGAGATGGCCCAAGCCAGGGCTATGATTAACCCGAACAGAAAAGCAGTCCAGAAAACGTACGGAAGTGCGCTCATGAAGGGTCTCCTTGTCAATATGCCTACTTCTTAGGCCCCTTGTCGGGCTTTAGCACAAGAGATGTCACAGTGGTCTTTATGCCCTTTATTTTCATGACCTTGTTCTTCAGAAGGTCCCTGAAGTCCTCCATGTCTTTAGATTCAGTCATTATTATTATGTCGAACTCGCCAGTGACCTCGTAAACCTCAGTGATTTCGCTTATAGATGTGAGCTCCTTTATCACATCGTCCATCAGCGCTGGATCGACAAATATTTCTATGAATGATAGTACCTTTCCACCCACCATGAAAGCACCTTTTCCTAAGACCAAACAGACTTTCAGCACCAGTCAAAATGCCAATATAGAAGTTTGGCGAATATACTAATATAATAGTTCCTAAAGGCCATGCACAGGGGCTTGAAGTGTGCATTCACAGGCGATTTATTCAGAAATGCAGGAAGCCCTTTTTCTTCTTGGCGAACTTCCGTTCCTCGTAAAATGAGGCAAGGAGATCTATACCATTTGAGAAGCCGGAATTCTTGTCCATGAGGTATATCGGCTTGTGTTTTTCCTCGGACTTGGCCACCCCCTTCTCCTCAGGCAGCGTTACCAGTGCTTCCTTGAAGTCCCCCATCTCCTCCTGAGCCATGTTTACTACGAGGTCCGTGTGAACGTCGTGTCTTTTTAATGCCGACCTTATCTCATCCAGGTTCTTCCTGATCTCTGCCTTGTCAGCTGATGATACCAGCAGTACATCGAAAGCCGCCGGGAACTTCTTGCCGAGCATGGGCGTGGGTCCATCAGCTATTATGTAATCATAACTTAGGAGCCCTATCCCGTTTAACAGAAGCCTTGCAATGTTGAAGTACGTGAACTCGGGCTTTATATCCGACTCTCTCAGAACTAGGTACAGGTCGGTATCCCTGTAGCGCGTTATTACATCTTTGAACGGGACCAGGCCGTTGAGCGCATACGCAAAGCCGAACCTTGCTGGGGCTACACCCAAGCGCTTGGCTATGGAATGGTCCTCCTCCGAGGCGTCCACGAGCAGCACCTTGCGCCCGCGCTCCATTAGAGCCATGGCGAGATTGAGCGCTATGGTCGACTTGCCTGAGCCGCGCGTCCCGGACAGAACAGCGATTATTTTTGGTGCCATCTCATCTCAACTGCATAATACGGTTTATGCTAATAGTATTTAAATCCATCCGATTCTAGGGCTGGCACTGCCATATGATAACCATACATACATTTCAACACATAGGAGCCAGTAGTTGGAGTACTTGGTGGACGACTATATTATACCTTCGAAGTTCACATCGCACTTGCTTCACAGCGGCTTTTGTAGATGTCTGGTATATCCCTACTATGCAGTGCTCAGCTTAGCCTTGCCCCATACAACGCGTCTATGGTGAATATCCTGACCTTGTTGCCGTGCCTCAGCCTTATCTCATATGCGGGTAGGTATACGCCCGTGAGCGAGATGATGAACGAACCTGGGAATAGGAGCGATACATAGTCCCTTATCGCACGCTCTTCGATGCCTGCCTTGAGTACGCTTTCCTTATCGTGAGTTTCCTCATCGTACTCTGGGGCTTTGTCAATGAGCAGCTTCCTGTTCGTTACGATTGACGCATTGCCATTTTTCAGTTTCATCAGTCCTGCTGAGCTCAGCCTGTTCAGGCTGTCATCTATTTGCAGTGGGTCCCTGTCTATGCGCCTCTGTATCGAATCGAAATTGGTCTTCTTCATTGAGGCCACGAATGAAAGGATCTCCCTGTCTATCTGGGACATCTTCACCTTTGGATCAACGCTGCCATGCACGAAAGATATCTTCCTTTCCAGCCTCACTGGGCGTAGCCTGCTGTCAATCATTATGTAGCGCTCCTCGAACTCGTCCTTCTGCCCGGTGGGCATGCGAATCTGCACGAGCGCTATGTAAATGAACCTCTCGCTTACCCTGTCCACGTCCTCCGCCGCACCACCAAAGAGTATGAACTTCTTCCTTTCCGCCCTGATGGCGTAGGACCTCGCTTCCTCTGCGCTTATCCTTGCAGGTATCACGTTGATCTTTGCCTTGCCCTGCTCCGTCTTGCCATTCGGCTGCTTCGATTGCCCGAACTTGAACTTTTGGAGCTCCTTTATTATGCCCTCCAGCCTTACCGGGCTCATGGCGCCTCCATGGATAGGGGGAGTTGAGCCCCCGTGCTCCATCGTGCGCTGCTTGACCGTGAACGACTCTTCGTAGCCTATGCCGAACGAGGTGAATTCACCTATCCTGTGCTTTGCGAGCCTCTCCGCCTTCCCCCTTTCGCCCAGCAGCGTGACTACAGCCTTTATGTCGTTGTCTATCACGAGCTTGCCTATGAAACCATAGGAGCACTGAGCGAGCACGTTCTTGCTTATGCTCGCGGGCCTCTGGGTTGCCACCACAAGACCTATCCCTCGTTTCCTGCCCCTTACGCTCATCTCCTCTATAATGTTGGGCTTCTGGCGCACCGCTTGGGGGGCGAACTTGTCGGCTTCCTCTATTATGACAAGATACGGCTTCTTCACCTCCTCCTCAATCTTGTATATGTCGCGCAGCGCGGCCTCTGCTGTCTTCTGCTTATCCAATTCATCTGCAACGTTAAGTATCACAGGTATGCCTTCGCTTATGCTGCGCTTGAATATCTCGGATAGGTCTATGGAAAGGCCAAGGTCGGCGCCGCTGCCACCTACGGTGATTATTTGGAATGCGTCCTTGAGGCGGGAATATTCCCCCTCGGTGTCTATCAGGCAGAACGGAAGGTTCAGTCTGCAGAGCTCCTCGGTTATGACGCCTACCAGATATGACTTGCCTGAGCCGCTCTGGCCTATTATGCAGCCCCTGCCGGTCATGACAAGCTGTGCGTCTATGTCAACCCCGTTCGCTATGTTTATGTCCATCATTCGGCGCACTTGGGTAAGCCCGGTCTCCCTTATCATATATTGCTGCAAAAGCAATAAAATAGGCATCGCACCGCACCTGCGCGCGTATATTATTGGGAAAGTGCGGGCATGGCTTATCCGAACAAAATTGGAAAATGTGAGGGTTCTGGGGTTTTGTGGTCATCATTCGCCGTTCTTCCCTCCTTTCTTCTCCCTCTTCTGCATTTCCACGAGCATCTCTACGCCAAGCTTAGCTATCTTATATCCAACGTTCGCGAAGAGGTACAGAACAATTATCTCTATGAAGAAGTTTGCATACGCACTCAGGTTCAGGCTTGATGTGACGCTCTGTATCGCGCCGGTTATTATGGGCCCTATTATTGATGACGCATTGGAACCTGATCCGACGCTCGGGTAGTTTATTTGCGGGGAGGCAGACGGAGGATGGATAGCGGTTGCGGAAACATAAATCCGGTAACCTAGATAGAAAGTGAACAACAGTATCACAACCCCAAGAAACAGCAGCAAATAGCCTGCTTCTTCTCTGTTTTCCATGCAATAGCCCAAAATATTAACCAAATGAAGATATTTAAGGTCTAAGCAACTGGCAGTATGGGCCAGAACTGCTATTATTGCATCGCACCACACCTGCGCGCGTATATTATGGGGAAGGTGCGGGTATGGCTGATTCGAACAAAATTGAAAAAGGTGCAGGTTCCGGGGTCGTGGAGGCGGCACAAGATGCAAAGAGGTCTTCCAAGAAGTACGTGAAGGACTTCTATTACGAGCATTACCTACGTGTCAAGCTGCCGCCCAGATACTTCATGCATGGAGTCATATACAGCCTGTTTGCCTCATTCATGTTATGGGGCTTGTCCGGTTTCGTGCTCGGCAGGCTGTATCCGCTGCTTTTCTTCGAGATATGGGCACTGTATCCTGCATTATGCGTGATTCTGTTTGTGAAATCTAACCTTGGATGGGGAAAGGGTGCAGTAAGGACCGCCTCGGTGATAGCGCCGGACAGGGCTTACAGGTTCGAGATGGCGGAGAGGCCGGTAGACCTGAGGAATTACCTGGGACAGAAGCCCAACGGCAACCTCTTCATATGCGGGACTTCGGGCGAGGGGAAGTCATTCCTGATGCGCTACATGCTGGAACAGATGAGGATGCAGAAGATCGTATTCAACTTCAAGCCCGACGACGAGTACCTGAGGCTGGGCTACCTTATAGTCGACATGAGCAAGGCGCTGCCTAACCCGTTCAATGACACCGAGGCTTTCGTCAACGCTTTCCTTATAACCTTCCCGATAGCCGAGATAGGAATAACTGCGCAGTACATCCCAATAATGCTGCGTGAGATCGCTGCAAAATCAACCTCATGGGAAAGCTTCAGGGGTAATTTGCGCACAATCGCATCAAAGACCAAGGACAGGATACAGATGAGTGCCTTGCTCTACATAGAGGAGCATGCAAAGGCGCTGCTGGGCGATGGTACGAACGTTATAGAAATAGGCGATAATGATCTAATAATGGACTTCTCGACGCTAGGCAACGATGACGCGAAGACATTCTACGCAGAGCTGCTGCTCAGGATGCTCTGGAAAATGATGGCATCTGGAAAGACGCAAAAAATGCTGCTCTGCATAGACGAGGCGCACAGGCTCATCAGAAGGTTCGATAAGTACGGGAGCATATACTCGGAGATTTCAAGGGAGATAAGGGCTTTTGGGATGTTGTGGGCATCGTCGCAGAACTTTACCGACATGGGGGACGATGTTAGGAACCAGTTCGCAACCCAGCTGTGCTTCAACACAACGCATCCGGATGACCTGCGCGCGCTGGAGTTGGCCGATGGCAAGCTCTCGTGGGCCGCTTCGTCGATGCCGCTGCATTTTTTCACAGATGCGAGATATGAATGGGTGCACGAGCTCGTCCCAGAGTTCATACTTCGCTATACTCCTGTTGATAGGCCAAGGGCTTACTTCAATGGAGTAATGCAGAAAGGCGAGGCAGAAGGCGAGCCGGAGAGGCGCATTGATGCATCTTCATTAGATTACTGGAGCGAGATAAAGCTCGCGCTCAGGGACTTGGGGGTAGCCAGATGCGGCAAGATTGCCGCCTTTATAGCGAAGAAATACGGTTTAGATTCGATCACAGTCAAGCTCAAGGTGATGCAAACCCTCAAAAAGATGGTCAACTGTTCCGAGATAAATATGGTAAGGCTTATGACAAAGTCCAATGCCTATTCGGCATACTATAACAGTGGTTCAGGCAGCCAAGCTTTGCACAGGTACATGCAGAGTTTCGTTGTTTCTGTTCTGGCGCTGCACGGGGTAAAAGTTACGAAGGAAGCAGTCAGTGGGACCTCAGCGGCTGACGTGGAGACTAAAGCATTCGATATAGAGGTGGAGACCGGGCTTAAGAAGCACACGGATGACTTAAAGGTCCGGATGGCCAAGTCCGGGAAGCGCACGGTGATCGTAGTGCCGAATAGCAGCATAGCGGAAAGCTATATCGCATATGGGATAAAGGGCGCGATAGTCTCGACATTAGCGGATTTTGAGCAACTTCTAATCAGAGAGCTTATCAGGATGTGACTCAGGTTTGCTTACTGGACTTCAACGCTTCAGAGACCGCATCGATTATGCGCTCGAACTTGAACCTGTAGCCCAGTTTAAGCACCTCGGTGGGCACTGCCCTCTGGCTGTAGAAGAGGAGCTCATCCGCTTTCTGCCCTAGAGCCAGCTTTAGCATGAAGTCGGGCATCTTGAGTAACGGTTTCACTCCGAGCGCTGCCGATGCGGCATCGCAGAGCTCCTGGTTTGTAGCCGGTTTGGGCGAGGTAAGGTTGAAAGTTCCGGCATGGCGCCCCCCTATTATCAGCTTTATTATCGATACAAGATCGTCGATGTGTATCCATGACACCCACTGCTTTCCAGAGCCGGCCGTTATGCTTATCCTCACCTTGAGCGGCTTTATCATCTCAGGAAGCGAACCCCCTCCGCTACCTATCACGACCCCGAATCTTGTTATCGCGAGAGATGTGCCGACTCCGTCAAGCTTGTGCGCCTCGGCCTCCCATGCGCTGCACACATCGCTGAGGAAGCCTTTGCCCCTTTGCGTCCCCTCTGTGACAGTGGCGTCTCCGGTATTGCCGTAGAACCCTACCGCAGATGCGCTGACCATTATAGGTGGTTTTTCGTGCGCGGTTAGTATTGCGTACACGAGAGCGCGGGTGGAAACTACCCTGCTTTCCATTATCTTGCTCTTGTTCTCATCTGTCCAACTGTTAGATATCGAGTATCCGGCAAGGTTTACAACAGCGTAGGCACCGTTTATCGAATCGTACCAAGTCGTGTCATTGGAATACGGGTCCCATTTCACATATTTTATGCGACCATCCGCATTTGTCGAGACATTTGAATCGTTAGTTGTCAGTACTGTAACTGAATATTCATCTGAGAGCTCCTTCGCAAGAGCTGAGCCTATGAAACCGCTGCCTCCTGATATCACTACGTTTTTCAATCAATCAACCTAACGTTATCTTCGTTAACCAGCCACTGGCCTGCCTTATCAAGTTGTTGAGATTGGTACGGTCCTCATGGCTATCTAGGTCCTTGGCGGATATCCTTAGCGTGTCCATCGCTTCTTAGTGGGGGTTTGCAACTTTTAACACTTTTGGATCGCTGCCACTGACAGATCAATTTTATAAGGACACTTTAAATATGTTGCCGGTGGGAGTATTAGCGTGTTGGCATGGAAGATACGGATGTTCCTATATCGATTGGAATTGATATACTCACCAACGGAAAGTCGCTTGCCGAAAACAAGTACAGGAAGCTTATTGATAACATAGATTACGCGATAAAGCAGCTTGAAGAGTATAAAATGGGCGGCCATAAGAGCATGGACGCCATCGCGACCAAAATAGTCTATGCGCCATTCAGCGAAGATAAGGCGTTATTGGAAGCTGCGACTGCAAGCATAGACGTGAACAAGGTCCTTGGGCAGGATCCGGAGGAGAAGCCCAAGAAGTAATCTTATCAAGCATTGTGGATTGCAGAACCTATGGCGAAGCGCGCTCAACCGCGGCTCCGCACCCTCTTGGCGAAGTAGCTTGCCCAGACAATAGCGATTATCGCGGCGACTATTATAGGTAGGGTGTCGACCTGGCTTGCCAGCGCGCTGGTCTGGCTTACGAAAACGCTTTGCTCGACTGTAATCGAAGTAGTCGATATAGTTGTGCTAACCGTTGTGCTCAAGGTTGTTCGTATTATAGTGGTAGTTGCATGGGTCTCATTCTCTGGCACCGCGTATACCAGCATGTCTATTCTGCGATTATTCTGCGTGTAATTAATCCGGATGAGCCTTGCATAATACACTTCCTGACCTAAGCTTTGCAGCTCTATAGTCTGACCGTCGTTTATTGTGTAATTGTTGGCGTTTGATATAAACGAAGCACTGCTAGGCGTTATCAGATTTATGAACATGCTGAACTTCTCGCTCCCTATCTGAAACTTTCGTGTGCCGAAATTGCTGATATTGATAAGCTCCCAGCCGGTCTCTGTGCCATTAGTGTATGGTACTTGAAGAGCGCTACTTTGAGATGAGGTACCATTTGCTGAGCTGAAAAAGAAACCCCCAGTGTTTGAAGCGCTAAACGCCGGGTTTGGTTTTATGCTCACGATGGATAGCGCCAGCAGCAGCTGAGAAAAAAGGAAGATCAGGATTAGTGAAACTCCCAACAGAGCGTAAGTTCCGCTTGGTAGACGCTGCTTTGACTTTCCCATTGATCCCACGAATGCGTTTGCGACGGCAATATACAACTGACGTTTATGATTTTAACTTATACTGCATTCATTGCCAACAAAGAAACTTTCTAGTGACACGCTGAGCAATTATAAAAACCTTTCCGAATACGCTATATATAGGACTTGACATTTGATCTAGAAAGACCTGTTTTCTTCTCGTTTGAATGGAAGTTACAGTGGATTTTCCTCTACAAGCCATTTCCAGAAATTCGTTGCTTAACGTTTATTCCTCCGCTTTACGCTTATTTGTCAACTCCCCAGCTATATAATAAATAACGTTTGTTGCAAACGCTTTCGGGCTTTTTAAAAGGGATTACTCGAGCTTTGAGCCGCATTTTTTGCAGAAGTGAGCACTGGCCGCGTCTTTCGCACCGCAGTTGCTACAGAAAATATATGCGCCGAGTTTGGCGTCGATGTCCGGTGAGATGCCGCTTGCCTCCGATGGGGCGTAAGTGCCCGATATTTTTTTTTCTATGTTGTCCGATATGGCCTGCGCATCGGTGTTGTTGAGCCCGCCTATCTCGCCCTCCTCTGTACCATTCTTGAGTAGGCCCTTGTCCCTATCGTAACCCAGCACCCTCACAAAGACAGACGAGGCTATTATGCCCTTCTCCAACCTTACACTGGCTATGTCCTTATATGGTATTACCTCGTAGTCCTTCCTTATACCGAGCGCTTCCCTGTTCACTACTATGAGCCTCATGTTCGTGACTATGATCGATGTTGGGGTAGTGACCGAGCCTCCCGGTCCTATCCTTCGCTGTCTTGCAGTTAGTTCTATATTCTCGCCATTCCAGAGCAGCTTTTGGACGACTTCGACGTCCTTTGGGTTTATTGCCATCTTCATCACATAGTGGTAAGCAATTTCCATCCCGTGCTGTTTCTACTGCTTTGTCATTTGCCAGCATCATGTTGATGCTCTGGCACCATAATCCAAAGAACTATGTAAAACGCTATCAGTACTATTATTACTGCATATATGAAGGACGCCTCTGCCAGGAATATTGGTACAAGGACAACTAGTATCGAGAGTATGAGAACTAAGGCGTAAATGCCTCTTATGAGCATCGGCTCTATGCCAAAATACTCCCCAAGTCCGCCGAAGACTCCGCCGACCATCCTATTGTGCTTCGTGCGGTAGAGCCTTTTTGGTTGACCTGCTTCCATACGATCACATTAATTCTAATGCAACACATTAATAATATCGACTTTTTCCCGCTTCATCCATTATTTCGATGGCGTACTTTACGGTGCTTAGGTAAGGCCGGACTGACATGGCCCTGAGCACAGCAAGCATGCGATCGTCGGTCACCTCCCTATTCGAAGCTGCTATCGTGAACGCAGCGGCTACGTACATGAGGTAGTTTTTGTTTCCCTGCTTTGTGAGCAGGTGCACAAGTTTTTCATCAGGCTTAATGCCGGATGCTGAAAGTATCTTCGTGAGAATGCCCGAATCGACAGTCTCATATCCGGCGAACATGGTTGCCACGGAAGCGAAGAAATTGGCCGCCAATGATTTCGAATCGGTCTCGCCTATCAAACCGTTCTGCAGGTACTCTTTCAGCGACTTTTCCAGGGCCAGCTGTGTTACTATGGAGAGTTGTCTGCTTATCACCATCATGTTCTCCACTCTTGCATCTACAGCATTCGCTGCGTGGTTGTAAGTCGCTTGCGGGATTGAATGGGCTGAGGTGTAGATCCCTATCGCCTCTTCCGTGACCTTTGCCGCAGGAACGATATCAAGTATGCGTTCCAACCTCATGATGTTTTCGATGGTCGGTTCTGCGCCTGCCGACTCCAAAAACGCGGCTATAGCTATACGCACAAAGTGCGATCCGAAGTGGAATGAGCCTATTATTTCTGCCATCTTTTCCGAGAATTCGAAACCTAGCGCTTCTACTATCGCCTTTATTTCTATCCTGTTAAAAGGTCTGCCGCAGAAGTCAAGCAGCGCCAATGAAACGAAATGAGGGATCATGCCGTGGTCGAGCGACTCCATGAATGCCCGATCCGCCGAGGCTAAGCGCACCGCATAATCCAGCCTAGTGGATATGCTGGCGCCCAATATGCCTATCAGCTTGTGCCCTATCCAGTATGCCTCGTTTCCAGACGTCTCATTATTGTACGGATTGGAACGCCCATCATCGGTGTTTTGCATGGTATTATTCGCTGGCTCATGGTATAAAACCTTATGCAATGATACCGATGCAGAATGAATTTTGGAAGTCCTCCATTTGAACTGGGCCAGTATCGCTGCGATTACGCACATAAGCGTATGCTATGCAAGGTCTTTAAATACCATTCAGCAAAGTTATCTCTGCGATTTGCACATTGCATTTTATACGTGGTCGGATGCCGAAAAAGAAGGACAGGACTGCTTTACTGTACGGCCTGGCTATGAGATATTCTAAGTTTTACGGAGGTAAGATATCGGTAATGCCTAACGTGCCTATACGCAGCTTGGACGATTTTTCCATATGGTACACGCCCGGGGTCGCTGCGGTGTCAAGGGCGATAGAGAAGGACCACGACCTGTCGTTCGAGCTGACCAGCAGGTGGAACACTATAGCGATAGTTAGCGATGGCACGAGAGTCCTTGGCTTGGGCAACGTCGGGCCCGAGGCTGCGATGCCAGTGATGGAGGGCAAGGCGATGATATTCAAGTACCTTGGCGGCGTGAACGCAGTGCCGATAACAGTAGGCGTGCACGACCAGCAGGAAATTTTCAACACGGTAAAGGCGCTTGAGCCCGCTTTCGGTGGCTTCAACCTTGAGGACATAGAGTCGCCAAAATGCTTCTTCCTTCTTGACAGCCTCAGGAAAGAGGTGAAGGTGCCTGTGTGGCACGATGACCAGCAGGGCACTGCCGGAGCGACTCTCGCGGGGCTGTTCAGCGCGATAAAGCTCACTGGGAGGAAAGCTGCGGATACGAAGATAGTATTCCTTGGGACAGGCGCGGCGAACATAGCTACTGTCAGGATACTTACCAGCGCAGGATTCGAGGCTGGCAACATAATCATGGTGGACTCGAGCGGCATACTCGAGCCCGAGAGGGAGGATATGGACGAACTGAGCCTGCACAACCCATGGAAGTATGACATTGCGATAAAGACAAATGCCGAGAGGGTGAAGGGCGGCCTCGAAGAGGCGCTCAATGGTGCAGACGTCCTAGTTGCCGCATCGAAGCCGGGACCATCCACTTTCCCTAAGGAATATATCAAGGGGATGAACAGGAACTCAATAGTCTTCGCGCTTGCCAATCCGGTACCAGAGATATGGCCTTGGGAGGCCAAGGAGATGGGAGCCCGTATAGTAGCGACTGGAAGATCGGACTTCCCGAACCAGGTCAACAACAGCATAATATTCCCTTCATTGTTCAGGGGTGCGCTTGACTGCAGGGCTTCGACAATAACCGACGAGATGATAGTGGCCGCTTCGTCGGAGCTTGCCAAGTACGCGCACGACAACGGGGCTAATGACGACCACATAATACCTACGATGCAGGACTGGGACGTATACCCCAAGGTGGCCGCCGCAGTGGCGATGAAGGCGGTAGAGCAGAGGATAGCAAGACACTCGATGTCATCAAAGAAGTTCCATGACAGGGCGAAAGCGATAATGGACGCCAGCAAGTCGATGGTCTCAACGCTGATAAAAAACAAATTAATTAAAATGCCTCCATCATAATAGATAGTGCATTCAATACGGGTTTTTGCATGGTGAAGATCGATAGCAAGATAAGATTCAGGGACGCGCTGGAAAACGATACTGATTCGCTTACGGATCTCGTGGTAAGACTCAAGAGGCTGAACGAGGAGTTTGACTCGATGCTTAAGGTCAGGGATGATATAAGGGAGCAGGCGCGCACTTACGTGTCAAAGGCGATAAAGGACAAGAACTGCATAGTGCTCGTTGTCGAATCCGAGGGCAAGGTCATAGGCCTGCTGAAGGCCGACCTAAGGGAGCGCTTCTTCAACGAGCCGGCTACTGAAGGAAGGATAATAGAGTTCTACATAATGCCAGAGTTCAGGAAGCATGAGGTAGGCACGGAACTCATGCGCCTGGCGCTCGATAAGATGAAGCACAAAGGGGTGAAGATCGTCTCTGCCGAATTTCCTTCGCAGAACAAGATATCTGTGGAGTTCTATGCCAAGCAGGGCTTCAGGCCGATAACCAATATACACGCAAAGATGCTGTGATATTTTAATTGGAGCAGGCTTTTCATCTGCGGTACATCTCTCCTGATATCTTCTCTTCAAGTTCAGCGAATTTCTTCGCGAGGATGGAGTTCTTGCGCTCCAGGTTCGAGCGCCTGAGTTCATGGTCGAGCTTCGAAATACTGCCTTCCCTGTCGAGTATTTGGTCCGCTACGCCATTGCCGAGCGCATCTGGGTTCTCGAAAGCCGTTTTCAGGAATCCGGCGAAGCTGTCCGAGCCGCGCTCCGACAGTCCCAGTATGATGCCATAACGCGGTATCCCGTAAACCAGGAGGAAGTAGCCGTTTATCTTGCATGCCTTGCGCACCTCTTCCATGCCTGCATTAGTAACCTCCTCTTCGGTGTACTCCTTTGATACGCCTCTGGCTATGAGCGCCTCTATCCCTAGGTGCTTGATCGCGGCCTCGAAGTCGTCAGCCAGGTATCCGTGCATATTGCTGGCCCGCGACGCAATATCGTAAAGTTCTGCGGCCATCCTTTTTGAGAGGCTCTTGTTGTCGGACTTCTCGCCGCTCCTCCTCGCGGAAATGTACGCTCCTATAGCTTCAGCGAGGCTCTCCTCGTATACCTTACCTGGGCCCGAGTAAACTAGCCACTTCGGATATTCCTTTGTCATATCCTTGTACTGGTCCCCGTTGATTATCTTGTCCTCGGTCTTCAGCGCGTCGAACACCGCGTGCCCTAGCTCGTGCCCTATGGTCTCATCCAGCATTTCCGCCATCAGCTTCCTTTGCTTCTCGGTAGTCCTGCTGTCGTTCATCTGCTGGAACATCTCGTAAGACGACAAGTAGAAGTTTACAGTGTAATTAGCCGGATTGTATGACGCGAGGGTCTTATTTACGCCTTTCTCCGGGAACTGGTGATAAACCGTCTTTATATCGGCAAATTCTTTTGGCTTAACTCCCGTACCGAAGGCCTCGCCTGCGGTGTCGTAGTATACTCGCTTTGCCTCGTCGAGCAACTCATTGAACCTTTTCTCCACGTACCCCTGGAACTCCGCGTAGTCAGCCTGATCGACCTGCATGTTGACTTTGGTCATACGGTTTGTTGTCGGTCTTTTATTTATCTCAGGCATTGAACGCACCTCTAAATCTGCGTGGCTTGGGCGCCACCAGGGAACAGCTTCGTTATCATCACATCGATCGTACTTTCAGGTACGAGCGCGGCCTTGTCAGTGGCATGATTAACCTCTATGAGCCATGTGCCGTTTAGCTTCCCTACGCCGTCCTTCCCGTTCTTGTTAACCATAAGGAGCTTTACGCTCACTGTTTCCCCTACCTTGAGAGGCGGCATCGGCTTTATCCCTACCGGCTGCATGTTCGTCATCATTCCATCCTAAGCAATAGATAAAGCGATGCTATATATTATTAAATGCTGCCTACAGCGATATTAAACCTGAAACGCGATATGATCCCATGATAAAGCTCGGTTTCCATATGTCCATAGCCGGTTCAGTGGCAAACGCCCCGAGAAGTGCCATAGCCAGCGGGTATAATGCCTTCCAGATGTTCGTCACCAGTTCGCGCTCGTGGAAACATTCGGAGATAAGGGCAGCAGATTCGAATGAGTTCAGGAGGCTCGTAAGCGGGGGCGGCTTGGCAGCATACGCACACATCCCCTACCTTTGCAATCCGTCATCAACCAATAAGGAGATGCACGGCAAAAGCGTGCATATGCTTGTTGACAACATGAGGAACTGTGAGCAGCTCGGTGTCCAGTACCTTGTGGTGCACATAGGATCGCATCTCGGCAAGGGGCTGAAGTATGGCATTGCAAATACATCCAAGGCATTGGAATCCGGGCTTGCATCAAGCGGTAAGGTGATGGTCCTTCTTGAGAACACTGCCGGTTACACGAACAGCGTCGGATCCAAGTTTGACGAGATAGCGGAGATAATCGATGGAGTAGGGTCAAAAAGGGTCGGGATGTGCCTTGACACATGCCATACGTTTGCGGCAGGCTACGACCTCCGCACAGACAGCAGCGTGGCCGGGGTAATGGATGAGCTCGATTCTACTGTAGGACTCGGGAAGGTCAAGCTCGTGCACCTGAACGACGCAAAATACGGGCTTGGAAGCCATCTGGACAGGCATTGGCACCTTGGAAAAGGTTACATAGGTAGGGGCGGGTTCCTTGCGCTGTTTAGGAACGGAGCGCTAAACAGGTGCGGCTTCATAATGGAAACGCCTGTCATAAGCGCAGGAGACGAGAAGATGAACTATGATTTCGCAAGTAGCGTCATCAGAGAAGCAGGGCTTGAGGTTTGACTGGCAGTTATTCACCCAAGTCGACGGCTTATCTGCTGTACGTACCCATGTAGCTAGCCTTCTCAATTATCTTGCCACGGAGAGCCGCATCAAAGCCTTGTCTGCCGCTGCCTGGTTCAAGCTTTTCGGCGTTAAGTGCGTATAAGGTGAAGTAATACCTGTGGGGCTTTCCAGCTGGCGGGCATGGACCCCTGTACCCTGCCATGCCAAAATCATTTATTCCGGACTTTATCGACTCCCCATTGCCGGCACCTTCCGGTATGGATTTTGTATCAGGCGATATGCCGTAGGCGATCCAGTGTGTGAATAGGCCTACAGGTGCGTCAGGGTCATCCATTATTATGGCCAGCGACTTTGTCCCGGGAGGAACATCTTCTATGGCCAATTCCGGTGAGAGATCGTTCCCGTCGCATGCATGCTTCCTTGGTATGACTGCACCATGGCCGAACGCCTTGACTATTATCCTCATGTTATCGTAATCAATAGCCCGTTAAAGATATAAATCCGCTTTCCTTAGTATTCCTGATGCCCATGTCCGGAAAGAAGCTCACCAAGCAGGACGATATAGACGACGCCATAGCTAAATTTGAAGAGCGCGAGAACAGGACTTCACAGCCTGATGATCCGCAAAAGCAGGCGGGCAAGGAACTCATAGGCAGAGTGGAGCGTTTCTTCGACAAGATAGATGTCGTTGCGATAAAGCTTGATGCCCCGCTCAGCGTGGGCGACATAATAGAGATAGGGACCTATGAGGATGCAGTGAGGCAGAGGGTAACCAGTATGCAGATAGACAGGGTAGACGTGCATGACGCAGGGAAGGGCGACTCGGTAGGCGTGAAGCTGAAGCACAAAGTGGAGGAGGGTAGCAGCGTATACAGGATCGGTTAGATTTGTAGACTTACTATAGCACCCCCTGAAAAGTAATACAACTTCCGCTACTATAAATTTTTCGTAAAATTGTTATCTTTTCCTATCCAATCTTGAAAGACGACCATTTTGGAAGGCGACTCCAACATTCTTGGCGACCTGTACAAGAACTACAAGGACGCGAAGGAGAAGATACGATACGAGGCACTATACGCAGTGAGCAGGGGAAAATCCTCCGCCATCCTCTTGGGGGACCATACATAGACGCAGCAGAAATCGACCGATTTATATGTGGAAGGAAGCCGCCATCATTGCATGTCCTCTGCTACAATGCCGGCCAACACCGTGCTGTTAAGCACCGCGCCCGAGACCGATAGATAGGTTATTGTGCTATTGCGGTAGCCCACGAACTGCGTGGAGTTGTACCCATTTATTGATACGCCTTCGTACGCGTAGGTCATTCCGTCCAGCGTAACGTTCGTCACATTGTACGTGTTCTGGCTGTGGTGTATCATCTGTGCGTAGAGGCTTTCCACATTGCCAGTCCTGAACACCTCCTCGGTGAGCGCAAGATTTGCAGAACCGCCCTGGGATTTTCCGCCCTTAACCGAGTATTGGACGACCCAGGCGGTCACATTACTTTCCAGGTCACCGCTGGCGTTGCGAGGTGCGTACGCCAATGCCAGTGGCATAAGCTTTAAGTTGGTGGACGTACTGGCATTGTATGCCCCGCCTGTGCCGAGAAGCGAGGCAGCTTCGGGTTCGTTGATGCAGTAGCTAGCAGGACCACATGATGCGGCCTTAATCCCAATAGTGGTCGACGCCGCGATTGAAGTAGTATCATTAATAACGACCGCGCTTGGCGGTGCTGGTTCTTTTTGATTAATCGAAAGAGCTATCGCTATGATTGCTATAAATACTATAAATACTACAGTAGCCACCTTTATCTTTGCTGGCGCGCCGTTAATCAGAGTCATGCAATCATTGTTTGTATATGCACGGCTTCTTTAAACGTTGCCGTTGTTGTATGAGACTCCGGGCATCGTAAAGCCAGCAGGGTCATTCCTTATGCGTATCCAGTACTGGACTATATTGCCTGCGGCAGAATTGGCGTCTGCAAGGAAGCCGACGTAGCCGGTGCTGTTGCCCCAGAAGTAGTTGATGTCGTCCAACGTTTGGACGTTGTAGTCGTAGCTCATCTCGGTCTGCGACCCGCTTACCGCTATTGACCAGACCGATGGCGTCGATGTAGAGCCGTAGTTGAATGCCATATCCTGACCACCGCAGCCACACGCATCATGGTTATTGGCGTCGTAGGTGTTGCCATACGCTGTAATCAGGTATTGATTAGCACTTCCTTGGCTGCCGTAATAACCAGTCTGATCGTTGTTGTTGCCACCTACGTTCAGATTTGTGAAATATTCGTACATGTCCAATGTTACCGATCCCATGCTTATCCCTGTATCGTTATACAAGCCACATGGCGTATAGCAGTTACCAGGCGATAATGTAAGCCCGTCATTTATGTTTATAGGATCACTGTTCAGCACCCATCCGCCAGGGGGAGATGGCCCACCGCTTTTCCAATTCTGGTATAGGGTCGGGAACACGTTCTTTCCATTGTCGTACTCTCCATATGTAATGCTAGTGCAGCTGGATGGATTGGATGGATTGGAGCAGCTCTGAGTCGGAGCTTCACCTGCATAATCTGCATCGTAGTTAACATTTGGAGAGTCAAACGTCATGTTTATCACCAATGATCCGCCAGCCGGAACCACTTCGGAGCCTAGGTTGACCCAGAATATGGCATTAGATGAGCTGCTACTTGAACAGTTTGTTTCGCACCAACTGTATAGCGGCCCTGATCCAGTGATTGCGTTGCCGGAATAGAAGCGTATGTTACCTAGGTTTGAGCTTTCTACGTTGCTAGGGTATTGAGATGGATTAAACGATATCATCTGCTGGAACCCATTAGGCGTTTGCGCGCCATTTGTATTGGTAAGGGTTATCTGGACGTATGGAATTGATGTTGTGGAGGTGCTTGTAGTTGATGTAGATGTCGAAGATGTCGACGTGATTGATGTAGATGAACCACCGCCTGTGAAAGTGCTTACGCCGGTTTCCTTGGCCGATATGGAGCCGACCTTCGCGAAGTTTGTTGGTGTGGGGCAGACAGGGCTGAGGCAGTAGGCGATCCAGATGTAGCCTGTGAATTCCGTCCCGACAGGTATGTTAGCAGTAGGTATGCCGCCGGCCGCTGTGTGATTGAAGTTGAACGTCACGGTGCCTGAAGGAGGGATAGTGCCTATCGGTGTCATGTTCACGGTGTTCGACTCTGAGAAGTTGACTGGAAGACCGCCAGGTCCGATGTTCTCTGATTCAGAAGCGACGAAAACGAATGCGTCGTAGTAGTTCTGCCCCGAATCCTGGCTGATCGTCGCCGTTATGCCGTTAGGCGTGTAAATCGGATTCGAGCATGTGAAACCGGGCTGCGGGGAGCAGCCGTTTGGAGTTGCCGCAGAGCCGTTGAAAAGGCCGAGTGCGAAGAGAACGCCAACTACTATCGCGAGGATGAGTATCGCCCACCCATAAGTCATCAGGTACTCCATCGAGGACTGAGCTCTTGCGGACTTTTTATTTATAGACATGATTGCAATATCTAAGCACCGCAGAAAGAATCGGGATTATATAGTTCATAAGCGAACTAATAAATTACTTTGTAAATTTTATACAAATTTTAAGAGCCATGCAGACTTGACAATACTATTCTTTGCCAAGTATTGCACCGAGCTTCTTATTGTTCTTCTCAATCACTTTTGCATAATCGATATTGTAATAAGTCGAATAAACGCTGCCATGCGGTACGTTGCCTATCAGCTTCCCTTTTATGGCGAGCTTCTTGTACATGTCTTTGATCGCTGCAACACTGAGACCCTCTATTTCGACGTAATAAGGTATACCGGGCCATTTGTCGATTGTTATCTGTACGCCTCCAAGCATGTATTCTTCCCTCGTGTTCAACTCATAGATTGGCTTGGATTTGATGTATTTGCAAAGTATTTTTGCAGCCGTATCAAAGTCGCTTACCTCGACTTCGTATTCGTAAGTCTGGTCCAGCCCAGGCCCTGTGCGCTCCTTCAATGTCATGGTGCAGACTTTTCCATCGGTCCTTATCCTCAGATTCTTTATCTTGCTGCCATGCCCCGTTTCAAAAACTACCCTGCGAAATTTGTGCGTCGCGACATGCTTCGCTCCAAGCTCGCGCAGCCTTGACTCCACCTCCTTTTTATCGACATTTATTACCTTCAGCTCTATCTCTTTCGGCATGTTATCAGACTTTACTCGATTTGGTCGGACATCTTCATGAAATCCCTGTCCTTCACTTGGCTGTAAAGGCAGTAACCCAAATCCTTTTTAAGCGGACCATCCAGCTCTTCACCCGGAATCGCTTCGGCTTCAGTTTTCTTGAAGGCCGGCTTCCTCTCATCGACCCATGGCGAGCCGAGGTGCGTCCTTGCGATCATGTCATGCGCCTCTTGAACCGTCCTCTCGGTAAGCTTTTTTTCTGCGTATTTTCCTTCGGTGACCTGCTTGAGCACCTCTTTTGCAATCAGCCGTTTCACGAAGTCTGCCCTCATTCTGGTCTGCACGCTATCGAGTCTCTTATCCAGAAGCTTCGATATCGCAGGAATGTTTTTCAGCGCTGAATATTCGCTGTAAACGTGCTTTCCTATCTTTCTTTCCTTGAGCATCACTCTTTCAAGTATCCTGTCTACATCGTAATCGTTTATTACCATTAGACCGTGCAGCAGCGCGCTCTTTACGCCCCAGAATATGGCGTGGCTTGCGACTACCTTGTCGTCCACGTTTATCGTCGAAGCCCTGTTGTCCACCGCGCTCACTTCTATACCGAGTTCCTGGAACGCCTCGGATATCTTGGCAGCGTAATACTTTCTCATGTCCTCGAAATATCTGAAGCTGCCGTCCCTTGGCGCGGTGAAAGAATAGGCGAAGCAGTTAGGGTCGAACTGTATGTGTGACCCTCCGGTAATCCTCCTTTCAAGATCAAAAGTGCCGTCGACCTTTTTTACTACGCTCTCTGACTCGCCGTAACCTAGGACGATGGCATCCTTAGAGACGTTCCAGAACCTCACCGTAGCTGCGTTGAGCCTCGCAGACCGCTCGAGCATGTACTCCTCGAGCGCCTGGTTCGATGACATAGGCAGGTCGTTTGTACCCCAGTACTCGTAGTCGAACATTGCAACAACTATTCAAAAGCCATACCAAAAGCGTAAGACGCCGGGAGTGGGAATTGAACCCACGAAGGTCAAATGACCAAACAGCTTAGCAGGCTGCCGCCCTACCACTAGGCGACCCCGGCACGTAAACGCTAATAGTTTCCAGTAAAACAATAAAAGCTTAATCGATGTGGCAGAGGCCAGCATTGCACTGCAGTGAAATCCAGAGTTGACCGCACCTCTGCTCGGCCCTGTATCCTAAGAGCATAGACTAAATACGCTTAAGGTTGCTCCTTCCGGCCTGGCCTGGTTCACATATCAGACTATCACTTGGGGCAAAGCGTCTACGCTTTGGTGCAGGCTCTGAAAAACTCTGCAGCACTCAACTGGCACTGGCCCGCCTGAAGGGATTTGCGAATGGGAAACCCTTAGCTTCCCGGCCCATCTGCCACAGAAGTATTACGCGCCTCAGTTTAAAAAGCTTGTCAGGCCCTTCGCAATGCACGGACTTGGCTAAAATGGCATTGTGGTCGCATTTTTGCCTGTAAGCTTTATAACATCTATCACCAAGTAGGATGGAACGTAAGCAGGTGTGCCAATGGCTGAATTTGTTAAGGTAGCTAGTTTAGACAATGTCCCCGAGGGAAAGATGATCGAGGCGAATTTCGCCGGCAAGGAAGTTATGCTGGCAAACGTAGGAGGCAGCGTATATGCTATAAACGACAAATGCTGCCACAAGGGCGGTCCGCTTCACGAAGGCACGCTCGAAGACCACAACGTCGTATGCCTATGGCACAGGGCGAGATACGACATCGCTACAGGGAAGGTTGCGAAGGAGACGCCGTGGGGAGTGGACGCAAAAACTTACGAAGTCAAGATTGAAGGCAACGACATACTGGTCAGGGGATAGATTGGCATTCTCCCCTGATCCATTTTAACGCTCTGAAAGGGAGGTTGGAGCGCAATAAGGCATAAATATTCCGAACAACACATATAAATGGCGCGTTGGATTGCCAGCGCGCATTTGAGTGGTACAATTGAGCGACGAGGAATACATGAAACTGCTTGACAGGGCTTTCGATAGCAAGCCCATAATGGCTGCCAGCACCAGCGACTTCGTCATACCTAACGTAGACGCTTTGGTGCAGGGCAACAAGACGATAATAAAGAACATAGCCGCGATAGCCGACAAGGCGAGGAGGAAGGCTGACGAGATAGGCAGGTACATGAGCAAGGAGCTCTCGGTGCCGATAAGCGTCGAGGACCAGAGGCTGATAGTCAACAGCAAGTTCAATGCTCCTGACCTGGACAAGATAATAAAGAGATATTTCAGCACATACGTTATATGCAAGGAGTGCAGCAAGCCTGACACGCACCTTGACAGCAGCGGCAGGGGGATGTTCACGCTCGTGTGCGAGGCGTGCGGTGCGCACTATAAGGTAAAAAGTTACTAAGGGTTGATTGCATACCGGGATTTGGAAGGAATAGATACAAGAAATTTGACAAGCACGGGCGCGGAGGGCCTACCGAGTACGTATTGAAGATGCCGGGGGAGGGCGAGGTGGTCGGGACTGTTACTAAGATAGCTGGCGCCACTAAGTTCATGGTTAATTGCGGCGATGGCAAGGAGCGCCTCTGCATAATACCCGGAAGGCTCAGGAGGAGGTTCTGGATAAAGGAGAATGACGTAGTGATTGTGAAGCCGTGGGTGGTGCAGACCGATGAGCGGGGCGACATAGTCTGGAGGTACAGCATGCTTGACATAGGCAAGCTAAGGGAGAGGCACGTCCTTTAGTGGTTACCGTGGCGGCTGAAAAGCCCGAGACCCAGAGGGGCTTGGTCAACGTTTCCCCTGAAGTCAGGAACGATTTGGGCATGTCGCCCAAAAAGACCGCACTTTTTGCTGCGAAAGCCATACGGTTATTCGCTTATTCGCTTATCAGCATTGCTCTGCCTCTCTATCTTGCCCTGGTTCTTCACTACAGCGATATAAGCATAGGAATAGTAGTCGCTATAGCGGTAGGCAGTGGCGCCATATACAATATACTAGTCAGCAAATACGCTGATTCTTTTGGCAGGAAAAAATCCCTTATCGCACTTTCGCTCTTGATGGCCGTATCTGGCGCGCTCTTTGCACTGAACCTTGGCTTCTACTCTATAATAGTTGCATCGCTGATAGGCTCGATATGCGTAAACGGGACAGAGACAGGGCCTTTCATGAACATAGAAGTCGCATCCCTTACAAAATTCTCAAACGATTCTAACAGGACCATCACATACAGCATGTACAATTTTCTTGGGTACGCGGCAGCTTCGATAGGCCCGCTTTTCGGCGGTGCTATGCTCGGTTTCTTCAACAATTCACAGTTCATTTTCCAGATTCTTTTTGCAATCTATTCCATCATGGCGCTTGCGCTGGCCTTGATCTACGCAACATTTGGCGAGGAGCTTGAAGTCAAAGTTAAAAAAGAAGTTGGCGCGCCAAGGCTAAGCGGCGATGCAAAAAACAAGATATTGAAGCTAGGCGCGCTTTTTTCACTGGACGCTTTCGGCGGGGGCTTCGTTGTGCAAAGCCTGATAACCCTATGGTTCATCACCAGATTCCCTAGCTTTCCAACGCTTTACATAGGCATAATATTATCAGTAGCTAACATCATAACCGCGTTTTCTATATTCATGGCTTCTTGGGTGGCAAAGCGCATAGGTCTTCTAAATACCATGGTATTTACGCATGCACCGTCATCCGTTTTCCTTATAGCGATCCCGTTTGCTCCGACCCCGCTTATCGCAGCCATGTTGCTGTTCCTTAGGCAGTCAATGTCACAGATGGACGTACCGACCAGGCAGTCGTACATGATGGCGATAGTGAAGCCGGAGGAGAGGACCGCAACTGGAAGCCTGATAAACACGCCCAGGACAATAGCCCAGGCCTTAAGCCCTACACTGTCGGGCTACTTCATACAGGCGATGGCTTACGCTGACCCCTTCGTGATAGGCGGTTCACTAAAGATACTTTATGACACACTGATTTTCTTCACGTTCAGGAAAATAAAGCCGCCTGAAGAAACCACCAATGAAAATGCACGTATGGATGCGTACAAGCGCACCCGCGCTTGAGCATGCAAAATGCCGATAGATTTTACATGAAGATCGTAGAAAAGGTTTTAAACCTCTATCAGTCATACATATATCGCCTGCGGCTTTTCTGTTGCGGCAGTGGGGACGAGGATGCAGACGCTTAACGACCTTCTTACAGAATCCATAATATTCGCCAACAGGGAGGTGCTCTCGCCGCACTACACCCCCCAGAAGCTGATCTATAGGGAGCGGGAGATAAACAACATAGAGAAGGCAATAGCTCCTTCGCTGAAGGGGGAACGAGGCAGGAACCTTTTCATATACGGTAAGACAGGAACCGGCAAGACGTCGTGCGTTAGATACGTGATAAACGAGGTCAAGAACATACCGAACACGAAGGCGCAGATATCATACATAAACTGCAGGATATACAACTCTAGGTACAGGGTCTTCAGCAAGATAATAAGCGACCATCTTCCGACTTATGCCAAGAGAGGGTATGGCGCAGTGGATCTCTACGAGAAGCTAACCAGTTGGATCGAGGAGGAGGGGAGGATACTGGTAGTCGCACTTGACGAGATAGACGTGGTCAAGGACCTCGACGACCTGGTGTATACGCTCACAAGGATAAACAGCGACATAAAGACAGGGGGCGTCACGATAATAGGGATATCGAACAAGGTATCCTTCAAGGAGGAGCTCGACCCGAGGAGCCTTTCGACGCTTTATGAGACAGAGCTGGTCTTCGCGCCCTACTACGCCACGGAACTTTACGAGATAATAAAGGACAGGGTCGCGGTCGGCTTCAGGAAGGATGTCATAACCGAAGAGGTGCTGCGCTTCATAGCCGCTTCCGCAGCCAAGGAAGGAGGCGATGCGAGGTTCTCGCTCAAGGTGCTCTCCAGGGCCGGTGAGATCAGCGAGGAGCGCAACAAATCGAAGATAACCATGGACGAGGCTACGCAGGCCGCGAAGGTCACAGAGGAGGACGTGGTTTACGAGGTGATATCGACGCTGCCTGAGCACCAGAAGCTAGTCCTCTACGCGATCGCTATGCTCGCCCACGGCGGCGGGACATACAAGAAGCTCACTGACGGAGTTGACACTTACCTTTTCAGCGGGGAGGTATATAACAGGTACAAGTCCCTGTCGGAAAGCATGCACAGGGAGTCGAAGAGCGAGAGATGGTACAGGAAGTACCTCGCGGACCTCGAGATGCAGGGACTGATAACATCTTTCGAGTCAGGCAAGGGAATACGCGGCCATACGAAGCTGATAAAGCTTATGTACCCGTCGGAGAAGACCAAGCAGGTCCTCGAGAGCGATATATTCGGGGCTGCAAAGGAGCCGCCAGGTACAGAGACGGCTGGCCGATAACCGGAGGGCGCATCATCTTGGATTTTTACGACTTGGTTGGCCCTGGTTTCAAGCCTGATGGCGATCTTGCCGCCAGGCTCGGTTACAAGAGCGTATTCACGGCCGGGAATGAGCTGCTCGTCATTGATGCCGGAAAGGAGAGCGGCGGGCATTTGCCGTACGTAGCCAATGGCAATAACCAGGGCAGGCTGGCGTACCATGCCAAGAACGGCGCGCAGGGGGTGATGCCGGACGGTTTCGCAGCTGACGCCAGCCTGATAGAGACGATGCGCGATGGAGAATGCATAATGGTCATAGCGATAAGCCAGATAACTCAGGCGGGCGCAGAATCGCGGCCGAAGATGCTCTACATGGCTGCGAAGCTGTTCTCCGCCTGCAGGAAGGCAGGGATTAACGTGGCTTTCGTGAGCATGGCACGCTCCAGGGCTTATTTGGAATCATATATACAGATGATAGAGCTGGCCAAGCTCATCGGCGCCGATGAGCAGTACGCGAGGTACAGCATAAGCAGGGTGAACGGCACACTAGGTGGGATGCATGATTAGGGAAAAGCACAGGTACCTGCTTGTAGAGGCGAGCGAGCCGATAGACATCGGGATCGACAGGGCCGCGAGGCAGAAGTTCGAGAGGGAGCTTTACGCGGCGCTCAGGGCGGAGCTTGGCGAGGCGCACTACTTCTCTGTGAACCCTAGGCTTGTGCTCAACACTGGCAACAACTCCTTCCTAATGAAATGCTCGCTCAAGGGTTTCCAGAGCCTTGTTCTGGCATTCGCACTGATGAAACAGTTTGACGGCAGGGAGATGGGCTTCTACACCCTGAAAAGCTCCGGCACGATAAGGGCCCTGAAGGATTCACTGAAAATGGCGTGAATCATAGCAAAAAGGTTATAAATCTGTTTATCTCTATTATTATACTAATTCAGGGGGCGTCACGTTCGCATCATCAGTCCGGCTTTTTGAGGCTGCGCGTCTTGCTTCATTCATATTGAAACGGTGAAAAAATGTATCCTAACGTACAAGCATACGACAGGGGAGTCATGTTTAGTCCTGATGGAAGGCTTTTCCAGGTGGAATACGCGAGAGAGGCCGTCAGGAGGGGGGCGACCTCAGTAGGCATAGTGGCCACTGACGGGGTGGTACTGGTAGCGCACAAGAACATAAACGACCCGCTTGCTGTAGCAAGCACTATACAGAAGATATTCAGGATAGACTCATTCATAGGCGCGACGTACAGCGGCATGGTATCAGACGGACTGCACGTGGTCAACGCGATGAGGGGGAAGACACAGACCCACAGGATGATTTATGATGAGACCGAGTCCATAGAGATGGTGGCAAAGGAGATATCCGAGGAGATGCAGGCGGCGACGCAGTACGGAGGCATAAGGCCTTACGCGATATCGCTGCTCATAGGTGGAATAGGCGGCGGCAGGCCGAGCCTCTTCGAGATAGAGCCGGGAGCCTCGTACCTTGGTTACAAGGCCGATGCGATAGGCATGGGAAAGAAGGTCGCAGAGGAGATGCTTGTGAAGGAGTACAAGGACGGCATGACCGTGCAGGACGCGATAGCCCTCGGTGTGGGCATAGTGAAGAAGGTAAACGAGAAGAAGTTAGGGGAAGACAACGTTGATATTTCAGTAATTAAGGCCGACACGGGGTACCAAATGCTACAGCCTCAGGAAATCTCCAAGTACCTCTAGTGTGGTATGGATGTCCAAGACTGTAATAGCAAAATACTCGCGGAACGGCGAGGATTTCGAACTCTTTATAGATGCCGACATGGCTTACGAGTACATAACTGGCAAGCGGAGCGATCCGGTTACTGTGCTAGAAGTCGAGGAGATATTCAAGGATGCCAGGAAAGGGGAGAGGCAGAGCGAGGAGAAGGTCAAGAAGATATTCGGGACCGCAGAGCTCAGCAAGGTCGCTGCCGTAATCCTGAAGAACGGCGACGTTCCGATAACTACGGAGCAGCGCAGCAAGCTGACCGAGGAGAAGAGGAAGCAGATAATAGAGATAATATCGAAGAACTCGATAGACCCTAGGACTAACGCGCCGAACCCACCGCTAAGGATAGAGAACGCGATGAAGGAAGCGAGGGTATCGATAGACCCTTTCAAGAACGCCAACGAACAGGTTGAGGAGGTCGTGAAGAAGATAAGCCTCCTTGTGCCGATAAAGTTCACAACCGCGAAGTTGCAGGTCACGATTCCTGCTGAATTCTCGAACCGATGCTATGGAATACTTAAGCAGTTCGGGCTGAAGACCGAGCAGTGGCTGAACAACGGAAGCCTGCAGGCTACGCTCGAGTTCCCAGCAGGGATGCAAAACGACTTCTTCGACAGGATAAACAGCGCCACGCAGGGCAGGGCTGAGATAAAGCTTCTATGAATTAATGAATTACGTTTTGATTTTGCTTGAGTGATTCCCAATGAGAGAGATTGTTGTCCCGGGTGATGTCGTAGCCGAGAGGCCCATGAGGATGCACAACTCGTACATCTACGGCAACCGAACGTATGCAGCCACAGTAGGGCTTTTTGACAAGGAGCACAACGAGATAATACCGCTCGAGGGCGGATGGGTGCCGCACATAGAGGATGCCGTAATAGGCATAGTGAAGAACGTTAAGAACAGCGTGTATGAGGTCGATTTATCGTATTTCAAGAGGAGCATACTCATAGGAAGCAAGTTCGAGACCCACCCGATGAAGAGGGGCGACGTGATAGAGGCCTCGATAAAGGACATAGAGGACAGGAGGACGATAATACTTTACAGGGAAAGGGTGCTGCGCGGTGGCACGATGATCGAGGTAAAGGCATCGAAGGTGCCGAGGATCATAGGGAAGAACAGCACGATGATAAACCAGATAGCGGAGTTCACGAGGACGAGCATAACTGTAGGCAGGAACGGAGTGATATGGGTGCGCGGGGAGGATGTGGAGCTCGCGACGGAGGCCATACTGAAGGTCGAGAGGGAGGCCCATGTAGCTGGATTGACTGAGAGGATAAAGATGATGTTGGAAGAGAGAACGAAAACGGGTGAATGAATGGCTTCTAAAGCTAATAAACCGGAATTGATTGTGAAAGGCAGGAGGATTGACGGCAGGGACTTCAACGAGTTGAGGCCGATAAAGATAGAGGCGGGCATATTGAAGAACGCGGACGGCTCGGCTTATGTCGAGTGGGGCAACAACAAGATACTCGCAGCAGTTTACGGCCCGAAGGAGGCGATGCCGAAGCACATAGCTGACCCTGCCAAGGCCATAATAAAGTGCAGGTACGCTATGGCGCCATTCTCGTCTCTTGCTGAGCACGGGAGGACTGGCCCGAACAGGAGAGCCATAGAGATATCAAAGGTCACGAAGGAGGTCTTCGAGAACGTAGTGATACTTAGCGAGTTCCCGAACAGCGAGATAGACGTATTCATAGAGGTTCTGCAGGGCGACGGCGGTACGAGGGCTGCAGGCATAACGGCCGCATCGGTGGCGCTTGCGAACGCCGGGATATTCATGAGGGATCTTGTCTATGCGGTGAGCGCGGGTAGGATAGAGGACAAGATAGTGCTTGACTTCAACATGATCGAGGACAATTACTCCGAGGCGGACATGCCAATGGCCATAGCGCCGAGGAACAACGAGGTGCTGCTGCTCCAGATGGACGGCGGCCTAGACAGGGACCAGCTGAAGCAGGCTATTGGGATGGTGCTCGAGGCGGGGAAGGAGATAAGCAGGCTGCAGAGGCAGGCTCTCAAGGAGGATTACAGCAGGGTGGAGGAGAGCGCTAGGGGGAACAAGTGAGGTGATTAGTATGGAAGCAATAGATTCTATAAAGAGCAATTACATAAGGGAGCTTTTGAACAACGGCGCGAGGGAGGATTCGAGGGGGCCTTACGACTTCAGGAGCATAATGATAAAGACGGGCGTGATAGAGCACGCCGAGGGATCCGCGCAGGTAGACCTCGGAGCAACGAAGGTTTTGGCAGGAGTGAAGCTGGCGGACGGTGCGCCCATGGCAGACACGCCCGACCAGGGCACTATAAGCATGTCGGCTGAACTTCTTCCGCTCGCATCTGCAGACTATGAGATGGGACCTCCGAGCCCCCAATCCATAGAGCTCGCAAGAGTGGTCGACAGGGGGATAAGGGCAGGAAACTGCGTAGCCCTTGAAGACCTTATCCTTGGCGAGGGCAAGTGCTGGAACGTTTTCGTAGACATATACATACTTAACTATGACGGCAACCTGTTCGATGCGAGCGAGCTCGCCGCGATGGCCGCGCTCATGACGACCAAGGTGCCCAAGTACGAGGACGAGAAGGTAATCAGGGAGGAAAGAGTTAAAGACATTAAGCTGAATAATATAGTCACGTCATCGACGTTCGCCAAGATAGGCGGGCACCTCGTGCTTGACATGAACAGGAACGAGGAGAACGCTGCGGACGCAAGGCTCACCATAGCCAGCGACGGTAATGTCGTGAGGGCGATGCAGAAGGGGCTGAACGGCGGGATAACGGTGAACGAGATCGATGAGATGCTTGACGTCGCTTTCAAGAAGCACGGAGAGCTGAAGTCGCATTTGGAAAAAGCTACAAACAGGTCTTTGTGATGTCTAATGCAAGTATAAGGTACGGTGCAAGAATAAGGAAGATGAATGCTGCGGTCAAGCGCGAGAAGCAGGCGCTCTACAAGTGCGAGGTGTGCGGCAAGATGTCTGTCAAGAGGATAAGCACGAGCATATGGAGGTGCAGGCACTGCAACACCACATACGCAGGAGGCGCTTACTCCATGACTACCACTGCTGGAGAGGCTGCAAAGAGCCTTGTGCAGAGCCTTTCACGCCAGTGATCAGGTTTTTTGATGCTCAAGGTAACCTTTGACCCGATCAAGGAGCTTATAGTGCACGAAGTGCTCAAGGTGGACTACGACGACCTGCTCAGGGAGAGGATAACACCTGCCGGATCGGCGCCGCTCTGCTGGTGCAACGGCTACCTTTTCAGTTTCGCCTCGCTCCCGTTCTCGAAGGCAGTCATATCGGATTACCTTGAAGGGAAGGTGCATTGGGCTGAGGTGCATTACACGGAGATGAAGAGCTATACTCCGATATTGGAGCTCAACGATGAGCATTATACTGGGACGCAGAAGATAAGGGCCATAGACACGAGCAGGTCTGGGCTGCATACTGAATTCACCAAGTGGCTCAAAAAGAACAGGTGATTGTTTGGCGTACGCATGCACACATTGTGGAAAGAAGATAAAGCAGCTTGAGAGCTTCATAAGATGCCCATACTGCGGAGGCAGGGTCCTACTTAAGGAGAGGCCCAACATAGCGCGTGAAGTGACAACTGATTAAGTGAGCGGAGCCATTATCACTTCGCCCTTTTTCTTGCGAGACCGGCTTTGTTAGGCAGTTGGCAGTTTCCCTTTCACTTCGGCGCGCTGCTTACTATTATCGACTGTGAGACGCTCTTGACCCTCTCGTACTTCACGCTGTTCTTAGCGAGCACCTGCGCGGTATTGTCGCTCCTTATGACGTCGTCTATCTTTGTAAGAAGGAGGCTGTACACTGCGCCCTTCTCGAAGTCTATTATTATATCTCCGACCGCACCCATTATCTGCCCTGAGCTGCTTATAATCTGCTTGCCGTAGAGGTCAGAAAGCATTATGTTCGCCATTTTCACACCAAATAATCATTTTATGCTTGTTATCTTTTTGGATGACAATATTCTTATTATGTAGCCCTTGAGCTCGGCCACGAAGGCTGGCTTGTCGGCCGAGAGCTCCTTCAGCTCCTGCTCGGTGAACATCTCCTTGTTGTTCAGGACCAGGTACTCGAGGTATTCATCAGTGAGGTAATAGCTCTGCGCCCTGCAGTTCTTGCAGGTATAGAGCGGCAGGACGGGCAGCATGTCGCTGCTCCTGAACTCCTCGACGTACCTGCGCAGCTCCTTCTTGCCGCAGTTAGGGCATTCCCTGTCGAATGTGACCTCCTTGTAATCGGCTTTCGCCACCTCGTCCAGCTGGAGCGACCTTATGAAATCGTCCGATATCTCTCGCAGCAGCTTGCTATCGTGGTCTATGAGCCTCTGCGCCATTATGGAGCCATCGGCGTTGAAAGTCACTTCCAGGACCTTCTGCTTCGCCGGCTCCCAGAGCTTAGTTATGGCGCGCCCGCCAGATGAATAGTCAAGCCTTATGCGCCCGTCGCTGCTCTCCGACATATAGGCCTTGCCCGTCACTCAATCCCCGAACTTTAGCCTGTACGCCTCGATGTCCTCCTCGAGGACGGTCTTGCGCTTCTTCTCCTTGGACCTCTCTACAGCGTACTTGGCTATCTTGTTGGCCTTCTGGTCGAGCATCTGCGATATCGCCTCGGCTGCGCTGTCGCTTATTATCGCGCCGAAGTTCTCGCGCACTATCTTTTTAACTGCCGACTTTGGGATTTTCTGCATGGAATCAGCACTCAAGATCCTCATCATAGCCTAAGCTCAGAGCGCTAGATCATCACAATAGGCTTGTATAGCCAATAAATAAAAAGGTTGTGCACGGCGACGTGAGACTGCACACGGACGGCTCATTTCCTGAGCATTGAGCCGGAGCCGCCCTGCTTTATGCCGAGCATCTCGCGTATCTCCTCCTTGGCCTCGTCTGTCAGCTCGAAGTCCATTATCATTATCGATGTATAGACAGCGAGCGCGGTCTTCATAGGCTTGGACGAAATCTCCAGGTCCGCAAGCGCCTTCTCATCCGTATTGAAGTTGCTGCTCGCCTGAAGGGCCTTCCTGAGCTCGCCATCCGACGGCTTCGTCCCTCCGTTAGCCTGCGTCATCGACCTTTCTAGGGAGTTGAGCTTGCTCAATGATGCATATGAAAGCGTTTCCACCTTGGCTGCCATCTCCGGAGACATCGACTGCGTAACGCCATCAAGCTCCCTCTGGGAATCCTGCATCACACCTATGCAGGAGAGCACCTCCTTCCTGTCGAATTCGCCCAGCTCCACCTTTGAAAGGTCGGAGTACATGCGCGTGAGTATGTCCTGCACTGCGTCGTGGTATTCCTGTATTGTAGTTATTGCCTTTGTAGCAACATAAGGAACGCTTTTTGATGCCATATTGATTACCATTTTCACTGACGTTAATACTGACTCGCTCAACGTATTTAAATGCTATTGAGATGCCAATTTAGAGCTTGGACGCAAAGATGCAGCCCGGGGAATCAGCGACAATTTTTTATAACCTGCCATAAATAGTTATAAATAATAAAACTGAGAAATAATACACGTGGATATTATGGCAGTAAAAGACGTAGACGAGAAGTCGTTTGATGAGGAAGTGCTGAAATCCAAGATGCCTGTGATAGTCGATCTCTGGGCTCCGTGGTGCGGACCTTGCAGGATATACAGCCCTATAATAGACGACGTCTCGAAGGACTATGAGAACAAGGTCAAGTTCGTGAAGGTAAATGTCGACGAGAACGAGAACCTTGCGGGCAAGTACAATGTCGAGAGCATACCGACCACGCTGCTCATACAGAACGGCAACATAAAGGCCATGAGGGTGGGCACAGCTCCGAAGGAGGACTTGAAAAAGTGGATTAACGGCTACCTCTGATCGGTTGCCTTATTTTACATCAAGCGCGATTGCACGGCCCTTGAGGGCCATTTGGACATGATGATCCTATGCCTGACGTTCCGTTCCCCAGGGGTATGCGCGACCTCATGCCGAACGAGGCCCTTTTCAGGAACGTTGCGCTCAAGAAGATAGAGGGGGTCTTCCAGACTTTCGGCTTCCTTACGATAGACACGCCCACGCTCGAATCACTCGACGTCCTCAAGGCTAAGAACGCCATAGGGGAGGACACCAAGCTAATATACGAGTTCAAGGATGAGAACCTGGGCCTTAGGTACGACCATACCGTATCGCTCGCCAGGTACTTCGGAATGCACCGAGACCTGCAGCTCCCGTTCAAGAGATACTACATAGGCAAGGCATGGAGGAGGGAGGAGCCGCAGAAGCTAAGGTACAGGGAGTTCACCCAGGCAGATATAGATATAATAGGCGGGAGCAGGGATTTCGTGGAGGCCGAGCTGATAGCTGCGGCGAGCAAGGCGCTGGACAGCATTGGCATAGAGCACATAATAAGATTCAGCAATAGGAAGCTAATAGACGCCGCGCTTCAGAAGCTCGGGGTGCCGCAGGAGAAGGTCCTAGGTGTCTTCAGGATTATAGACAAGCTCGATAAGGTGGGGGCGGACGGCGTCTCCCAAAGGCTGGGCGATTCAGGGGTGAATAACGAGGTAGTGGCGAAGGTGCTCTCGTTCATAACGTCTGGCGGAGAAAACGAGGACAGGATAGAGTACGCGGAAAACTTGCTTGGCAAACACGAATCAATCGGCGAAATCAGGTCTTTCTTGGCGGCGATGGAGCCGTACCAGATAAAAGGCGAGTTAAGGATCGACTTCTCACTTGTGAGAGGCCTGGACTACTACACGGGAACTGTGTTCGAGTTCGCTAGCGCTGAAAACGAGAAAGGTCCGTCCATAGGCAGTGGCGGCAGGTACGACAACCTGATAGGGCTTTACGGAGGCAAGACGGTTCCGGCTGCAGGAGCCTCCATAGGGGTAGACAGGGTTCTGGACCTGCTAGGTTTCTCCGCGTCGCCGCAATCCAGCTATGCAAAGGTTTTCATCGCCGAGATAAACGACCAGAGCCACAATTATGCGGTCAAGGTCGCCAAGGCTCTAAGGGAAAAAGCCATAGAGACCGACCTGAATGTTGCTTCAAGGAATCTCTCCAACCAGTTGGCATATGCGAACGCACTTAAGTTCAAGTACGCCATAGTGGTGGGGCCTGCTGAAGAGAAGCTAGGGAAGGTCAAGCTCAAGAACCTGGTCAGCGGGGAAGAGAAACTGGTCATGATAGACGAAGCTATTAAAACGATAGGGACAGAATGATTATGGCTTATCAGGGATCGTGGTTGTGATGGCGAAATCCGAGTTGGACGAAATAACAAGGTCCGCATTGGAGAAGGGCGGCATACTCGTCAAGCTGTACTTTGATGTCCAGGACGCTGACAAGAGCAAGTTGCAGCCTCTTCTGGTGAATCTTATAAACGAGCACCTGCTCAAGGAGAAAGGCGTTATATACTGCTACGGCGCGGTAGAGGAGCCATTGGAGAAGGACAAGGTATTCATAACGAGCGCCCAGGTCACGATGCTTGTGGACGGACTCACGCCGCTCATAAGCATAGCGTTCAACTATTCACCGGCAGGGATTGAGGTCCTTAAGCCTGACGACAAGCTTGTTCTAAACGTAAACCAGCTGCAGTCGGCAATAATAGAGATATCGCAGGTCTCGTTCAACTATTCTAAGTACGTCCTGGAGAAGATCCTCAAGCCGGAGGAACTGAACGATATAAAGAAGCAGATAGAGGCCAGAACTGAACTTGGCAAGAGGATGATGGATCAAAGGAAGGACGAAAAGAAGCAATAGCTGATCGGACAATCATCCAGTCTTACGGCGGGACAAATGGCTGAGAATGACGACCTCAATTACAGGCTTTTTTACGAGATAGAAGAGGGCAAACTTGGCGAGGTAAAGAAGCTCATCGATGCTGGAGCGGATGTCAACTTCGTAAATGATAATGGATACACGCCGCTCATATGGGCTGGATCGCTGGGAAATGTCGAGATAGTGGATGCCTTAATAAGGAACAAGGCGGATGTCAATGGCAAATTCAAGCTGGCGGACAAGACAGCGCTGATGGTCGCTGCCGAGGCAGGCCAGCTCGGTGTGGTGAAACTTCTTTTGATTAAGGGCGCCAGGACCGGTGAGAAAACAAGCACGGGACGCACTGCGCTAAGGTACGCCGCAGAGAATGGGCATCTGGATATAGCAAGGCTGCTCATAGAAAGAGGTGAGGACGTAAACGCGCGCGACGTAAACAAATGGACCGTGCTTATGGCCGCGGCGATGTCCGGAGAAGCAGACATGGTCAAACTGCTTTCCGATCATGGGGCAGAATTGAACGCGAGGGATGACGAGGGCCTGACTGCGCTCATATGGGCTGTGAGGATCGGCAGCCTTGAATCTGCAAGCGCGCTCATAGAAGCCGGAGCGGACGTAAACGCGAAGGCAAACGACGGGCGCAGCGCGCTAACATTCGCGGATATGAGCGAGAACAGGGAAATGGCCAAGATGCTTATAGAGAAAGGAGGTGTGCCTTAATTCACTCTATCGGATACCACACCGAACCGTATTCCGTATCCTCTATCGATACTTTGTACTTGCTTTTCAGCTCGTCCCTTATCCTGTCGGCCTCGGTGAAATTGCCTGACTTCCTGAGCTCCTCGCGCCGTTTTACCAGCATGTCGGCCTCGAGCGGTATGCTTTGCTTGTAAGTCTCCTTTTTAAGCAAGCCGAAGATGCCGGCCATCTCCTTTATTGAAGATATAGCGTGCTTCTTGACATCAGAATTTATTGATTCATGCGTCTCTGCGAAGCTGCGGAGGTCGTTTATCAGTATGACAAGTTTGGAGAGCGCGAGCGAAGTGTTGAAGTTGTCGTTCATCGCATCCTCGAAATCCTTGACGAATGAATCAATTTTTGCTTTTATTGATACGTCATCTTCGGCATTGGCCTTGCTCTCGCGCATGTTGTAGAATATGCTGAATGCAGCATACATGTAGTTTATCTTCTTCCTTGCGTCCTTCATGAGGCTCTCCGAATAGTTCATCTCCTTGCTGTAGTGCGTTGAGGCGCACAATGTCCGCATCGTTTCTGCATCGTACTGCTTTAGCACGTCCCTTATAGTGACGAAGTTCTTAAGGCTCTTGCTCATCTTTGTTCCGTTGACGTTTACAACTCCGGTGTGCACCCAATATTTGACGAATGGCTTGACGCCGAAAGCCCCCTCGGCCTGCGCTATCTCGTTCGTATGATGGGGGAATATCAGTTCGCTGGCGCCTCCGTGAATGTCGTATTGCGGCCCGAAGTTGACGTACGTTATGGCCGTGTCCTCTATGTGCCACCCCGGCCTGCCCACGAGCTCTATCTCTGAGCCTTTCGCATTGATCTTTATCCTCCATGAAGGCTCGCCAGGCTTGGCCGCTTTCCATAGTGCGAAATCGTATACGTTTTTCTTGTCAGGATTCGGCTCTATCCTATGATTTTCCAGCTCCTCTATCTTGATGCCCGAAAGCTTGGTGTAGTCCTTGAACTTAGCTACATCGTAGTAGACGTCACCTTCAAGCACGTAAGCGTATCCTTTGTCGATAAGCAGCTGTATCTGCTCCCTAATTGCATCTATGTAGTCATGTGACCTTGGATAGTCATCAACGTCCTTCCTTACCCCGAGGGCGTCCATGTCCTCAAGAAAACGCTTTTCGTACAGCCCGGCCAGCTCCGAGGCTTCCATTCCCGCCTCCTTGGCCCTGTTTATTATCTTGTCATCAACGTCCGTTATGTTCTGTATATACTTTACGTCATAGCCTATGTGACGTAGCCATTTGACTATTATGTCGAAGCTTATGAACGTCTTTGCATGGCCTATATGCGCATCGTCGTAGACTGTTAGTCCGCACACGAACATGTTGACATGCTTGCCGTTCATGGGCCTGAACTCCTCGTCAGACCTCGAAAGGGTGTTGTAAACAATAAGTGCCATTATATCACAGCTTGGCTTCTACCGGCCCGGTTAAGTCGGTATATTTTCTGGCCAGTTCCCTGCTCAGCCTCTTCATTATCTTTGTTGACTCTGCTTTATCTATCTTGGCGTTATTTACTATTCCGGCCATTGCATTAACCACGTCATCGTATTGTTTGAGATTTATCTTGTAAGGTATGCCATCCTTTCCACCTAGGTTGTAGGCGTACATCACCGGATCCCTCTTGTAAATCAGTGTATCGTATACGAGCGATGATATTATAGCAAGCGACCGGAGAGTGCGGGCGCCTATGCCCTTCTGATTCAGAAGCTCCTGGTAAGATCCAGGCCTCATCTCGCTTGCAGCAAGAAGTGCTTCCTTGGCTGCCGTTGATAGATCCACTTCCGGATAAATCTTATGCCGTGAAGGCATGAACAGCCTCTGCTGTCCGCCGTTGAGCACGGACCTTATATCATCGTTTACCAAGTCAACAGTCAACTTCTTCAAATCGCTGTTCATCGAGTAAGTCATATCGGTTGTCACTTCGCTCAAGTTCGATACAACTGCCCTGTTCGTTTCGTTAGTTACGTCCTTCTCATTAACAGATTCGCCCAGCACCTGAAACCTGACTGCGTAGTGGGACTTTCCACCAATCATGCCCTGCTGTATTATGCCCCAATCACTGTCCTTCGAGAAAAGGAAGACATGGTGGTATATGCTTACATCGTTGTAGACGAGTCCGGAATCTATTTTAGCTATTGTCCTGCTCAAGCCTATGAATCTCTCACTTTCGTTAGGTATGGAGAGCTTGTCTGTGCCATCTGCTATCTGCTCCGGAGTTGATGTTCCGGTATTTCCCTTCCCTCCGGCTATGAAGATATCTGAATTGCCATTCAGCGCCTCCTTGAGTGCGCCCAAAGTGACGGTTGTAGTGCCGCTGCTGTGCCAATCGTAGCCTATGGCGCACGAGAGAGCCTGGAACCAGTACGGATCGCCAAGCCTCCTTATGAATTCCTTGCTGCCGTATTCATCTATGACTGCTTCGGATATAAGCCCGCCTAGCTTGACCATCCTGGCGAAGAGCCACCTGGGAGCCTTCCCGCCATGAAGCGGGAGCAGAGTTACGCCCTGCACAATAAGCACTTAAGCATGTGAAATGTTGAGAGCTACGGGCTTTATGCTGTGCGCCGGAGGCGTGTTGCTAATCCCGAAGTCACCGACTGCTATGTAAGTCTGCCTTCGCAGTGTATCAGCCACTATGCGTACGCGCACAGGCTTCCCTATGAAGTAAACAAGCGGAATGCTCGCGTTCCTGAACGTCGTGGTGGCGTTGACGCCGTAAGCGGTGTTGTTGAACGTGTCGTAGTTCGCGGTGATGTACTGCGTGTTGTTGTACAGCACCTCGACATACAGCCCCGAATTGTCAGCGCTTATTATCTTGAAGTTGAGGAACGGCTCTGAAGCGTTGAAGTAGTCAGAAGTGAGGTTGCCCGGCGAGTCGGTAAGACCGCAGTTGAATGTAGTTGCGACGAAATAGCCGACATAGCTGCTCAGGTTCCATGGAGAGCTGAGGAAGCACTGGCGCTTGTTCGCCAGACTCATGTTTAGCGGCCCGGTCCCGAAACCGGGCATGCTGGCGTTCCATCCGGTGTACTCTCCGGTAGAGAATGCCCCATTATAGACGTTGTGGTATACTATGAGAGGCGCCTTGAGTGAAGTATTGAATAGGACTATCGAAGCACCGCAACTACCGCTCTCTGATGATCCAGTCACCAGGTTGACGTAGAGCTTCTGCGGCGGAAGGTTCACATCCTGTATGAATGTCGTGCAGTTGTAGAACGTTGACCCGTTAAAGTAAACTGTGCCGTTGGTTCCCTTTACCAGTATGTGGTTCCTACCCGCATTGCCAGTTGCGGACCAGAGGCCAAGCTCGCCGCCAGGCCACATGCACTCCTTCGTCACGTTTGCGCTGAACGAAAGATTTGATATCTCAAAGCCCGAACATGATGGTGTGTAGTTCGCTGATATGGTGGTCGTAACAGAAGAAACAACCGTAGAGGTTGGCGCTGTGGTCTTAGGCACAGTAGTAGTAGTCACGGTTATTGAGTTTGTAGGCGGCGTGGTGCGGTTGAATACGTGAAGCACCCCGACAAGGAACCATATTGCTATGAGCACTATTACAAGCGCTATGTAAGCAATGCCATTTCTTGAAATCTCCATTTTATCACGCGGCCGTTCTATTATACTCCTACACTTTATAAATTACTTTGCCAATTATTTCGCAGCTTTTCACGTAGCCGAATGACCTGCTGTCATCGCTCAGCTTTGCGTTGTCGCCAAGTACGAACAACGAATCGCCCTTTATCCCGCTTACCCTCTTTATCAGGTACAGCCCGGTCTTAGGATGCGGAAGGATTACTACATCGCCATTGCGGAGCCGGGAGTGCAGCGCGCTTACCAGGACGTAATCGCCATCCATTATCGCAGGCTCCATGCTGCGGTCCCTGACATGGAATATCCTGATTGGCAGGCGCATATGAAGCGCTTGGATCAGAGCTTCGGCAGGACCATCTGCCTCTTGGTCGGGTAAGGCGCCTCGACCCGCTTGCTCTCTATCTTCTTGGTCTTCCAGAACGCCTCGGCTATCTGCATTACAGTATCGAGAAGCGCCTCTGCATTCTTCACGTCTATCGTCTGTTTGGCCTTGGATGCCTGCTTCATTGCCGTGAAGAACAGGTTGTGTATGTTAGGGTCTGCCTGTATGTGCTCTGGCTTGAAATAATCTCCCCACAGTACGCGCAGCTCGTGCTTGCATATCTCTGCGTACTTCTCCTTCAGCTCAGTTGCCCTTATCATGCTGTGCCTGTCATCGAGTGACATATTGTCACCATGAGCCTTGAGTTCGTTTATGAGATCGTCCATCCTTATTACTGTATGTGCTGCCAGCTGTGCATCGAAAGGATCGTATATGCCGCACGGATAGTCGCAGTGCGCGTACACATTGTCGAAGTGCAACATCCTGTCGGCCGCGTACAGAACCTTCCTTGCAAAAGAGTCTATTTCTTGCATCAAGAACACCTTATTATTAATTGCATTGCACTTTTAAATATGTTTAGGCTATTTTGTGGAGCCATGCTTGTGTATGACAAAAATATACCACCTTTGGAGCCGTAGAAATGACAATGTTATTTTAGGCGCCATATGACATACGAATGCAGTAAATGCTGCTCGTATTGATAGAAACGCGCTTTTCATATTCCTACCAGAGGCTAAGGAGGGATTGTATTTCTCCGGATCCAGAAAACTAATCCTTTTTAACTCTTGAGCCACCGAATGTCCTGACGTCGCTATGGTTCGGGACTATTTTATGTTTTTTCAATCCTACAACCCTATTCAAGAGCCCCGTATTCTTCGCTGCATAATAAAAAATGCCTATCATAGTTGTCACCAAAATAATTTCTAGGCTTACGATATCTAGATAAGCCACGAGGAGCAATATGCTAAGCATTCCTGCAATGGAAACCGCAGGGATATAACGCTTTTCCCGCTTCTTTTCTTTTTTAAGTTTAAAATAGAAGTAGAATGCAGAGAAATTTATTATGAAATAGGAGCCGAGGACTGCGGCATTAGAAGAATCTACAATTGCCCCGAATGATATGAAAAGTATGAATAACGCGGAAAGCACGGAAGATACGATTATGGCATTTGAAGGGGTGGAGAACCTGTCAATAAAAGAAAGCTGCTTTGGCAGTTCGCCATCTCTCCCCAACGCAAAAAGGACCCTTGAAGTGCCCAGTATCCCTGTAAGTATCACTCCGGAGGTTGCAGTAACTCCACCTATCCCTATAATTACCAAAAGTATTCCGATGTGAAGGCCCGAGATTGCCGTCGCAAGCGGAGCGCTTGCCTTTGCAAGTAGATTGTAAGGGACCATTCCAACTGCCACAAAAGCAACCGCAGCGTACAACGCTATTGATATTACTATGGAGATTATTATTGCTCGAGGGATAGTCCGTTCTGGATCCTTGACCTCATCACTTATCGTGGTGATTCTTGAAAAGCCCGTAAACGCAAAAAATATTATAGCAGCCCCGGTGAGCGTACCTGAAAATCCATTAGGCGCGAAATCGATAAGATTCGATGGGTTGAAGCTGAAAATCCCGGCGATTATAAAAAGTATCAGGACGGCTACGTTTATGACAACAAAGACGGTTATCGTCTTTGCAGAATTTTTTATCCCGAGCAGGTTTATTCCTGCAAACGCCGCTATTGATATAAGAGCAAAGTAAAGCGGTGGTATGCCTATCGAAAACAAGTTGTCGACATACCCTCCAAAACTCAATGATACCGCGGATATCGCTATGATATTTCCGAACGTCCAAAGCCAGCCGCCAATAAAGCCTGCCGAAGGCCTAAATGATTCTTTTGCGTATTCATAAACCCCACCTTCCTTGGCAACATGCCTGGCAAGTTCGGCAAAGCTTAGCCCCGTAAGCATCGCTATTATTCCGGATATTACTATGGAAACTACTATCGAAGGACCGGCCTCGCCTATGGCAATGCCAATTATCACAAAGATTCCGGCGCCTATTATCGCGCCGAGATTTATCATCACTGCCTGAAGCGTATTAACAGATCTTGATAATTTATTCAAACGTACACCGCAAGTGAGATATTACATGTAATCCCTAATAGGATAACAAGTTATTAACCGTTCGTTAGGCTGCAGTGTCGAACGGCTATCCTTATGGGTGAGAACTTCGGATCGATCTTAGGGGATTGGTTACCGCAGAAATGCCAATGTTATGTTGGGGGGCTTTAGAACCCCTTAAATACTTTATTCACCCTATATAAGATGTATTTGCATGACTGTTATAGCACAGATACCATACAAGGACGGCATATTGGTGGTAGCCGACAGCAGGATCACAATAGAGCCGAAGGAATATTCGAGCGCAGATGATTTCGAGAGCAAGGTAACTTATTCTGATGGGCAATCCAAGATAACCAAGTCAAAGGATGGTATGGTCGTCACCGCAGATGGGGGCGACGTGCTTATCGATTGTGAACTTGTAAGCGTGATCATTGGTAAATCCAGTGGTCTGGAGGGCATTAATGCAGGCAATCGCCAAGGCTTGGACGAGGTCAATGCCGAACTTGATAATGTGATGGCCGCCATAAACGGTAGCAAAACCTTCGGAGGCAAACACGGCATCGTACTGGCTACGGTGAAGTGCACCGATGGCAGTATAAGGTCGCTCATATCAAAGATGCGTACGACGAGCGATGCAGGAACGCAAGGCAATGCGAGCGCAAGGCTGGTGGATATGAAGCTGGAAAGCCCTGCAGGGTATGCAGCGGGACCGGACATTATGGCGCAGGACCTCCTTAAGTACTTTGTCAACATGAACTGCCCTGATGCAAGCAAAAGGACGATGGAGGATGCCATGGCTGCGGCGATAATGCTAGAAAACTATTACATAAACCAGCCAACATACGAAAACACCAAGTACGGTAAGGCCAAGATATCCACAGTCGGTGGGCCGATTACGATGACCGCGGTGCAGAAGGACAAGGACTTGGATGTGGTAATGGGCAAGACCGAGATGAGTATAATGGAAGGAAAGGACTTCAAGGAGGTCAAGGAGTTTATAGTAAAGAAACTCGGCTGGGACCGCGAGGTTGAAGAGTTCCGTAAGATGAAGGCTGCTGGCGCACTTGAGGCAAATTCTGAGTCGCCGGAGCACCAGAAGAGCAAGAACTGAGCCTTTGCGCTGTTTCTGTTTTATTTTGGTACATGTTTAGCTTAGCCTATGCCATTTGTTGCAGTATATTTATTGCTTAGCAGACCTAATCCTAAATCAGTGGCTTGATGGGCATCCTATCAGAGATAAAGCGACGCTACCGTGAAAGCGAGGTAAAGGCGATATCTAGGGAGACTTATAGGCTTGACAAGAGGCTAACCTCTGCGCTGAGCGGTTTCGGGATAGAGCAAGGCGGGAGCGAGGCAGAGAGGTACTTTTCGGTACTCGGCATAAAGCCCACCGGGAATAAGAGAGCAATACGCGACGCGTACCTGAAGCAGATAAAAAAGTACCATCCTGACATAAACGACGACCCAGGGGCAACTGAGAAGACGAAGATGATAAACCAGGCATACAGCATGCTGACCGGTTCCGGCCTCAGGTATGATGTTAAAGAGACCGGAGAGATAAGTGAAAAGCTTGCGCTCTCGATAAAGCGGGAGCTGCTCAAGGCGTACGAGGCGAGGAGGAAGAAGGAGTATGAAGCGCTGCTCACCTCTGCGGGCTACAACAGGAACAACTGGGACATAGTCAGGGCGGACATAAAGAAGTTCGCGGACTGGAGGACCAGCTACAGGTATGTATGCAAGGAGCAATTCGGCGTAATATTCGCTTCAGAAAAGAGGATAATGAAGCTTAATTCAAGAGCCGAGGCGCTGCTGGACAGGCTAGGAGACGAGCATTTAGGCTCGCAGCTCAGGGGCAGCATCGATAGGCTGGCAGCGATGAAAGCGGTTTCCGGTTCCGTCTCTGAATCGCTCAATAGCATCATAAAAGAGGTTGAGAAGGAACTGGCGAAAACCGAGGACCGGAACTCTGTAAGTTGGTAATATCGTAGGTTCTTCTCCTGTTTTATTGTAAGAGCAACTATACGCTTCGCAAATTTCTTCGTATGCTAATATTTCTGCGCTACAACACGCGCAGTCGCATGGATCCCGACTAATTTTATCCTCTAGGTAGTTTTACATACACTGTATCACCTTGATGCAGGGGACTTACAGTTGAAGAGAAAGGAGAACCTGCGTTCAAGGTCTTATGTTACACTAAAGTATAAAATTTGTCAAGTCCCTATTACCTTAGTATGTTTTCCGCACCGCTATCAGTCATAGTCCTAGCTATCGTATTTGTACTGATAGCCGTAAGGAGGGTGGGCACATTGAGGCTGCAGATATGGCAGGTCATGCTCGCCGGAGCCATAGCAGTGCTGCTTACGGGCCAGATCTCGCCGCTGACAGCTATATCATATGTTGATCCGACAGTAATAGTGTTCCTTCTCGGGATCTTTGTGGTTGGGCAGGCGCTGACCGAGAGCGGGTATATGCAGTATCTCTCATATAGATTGTTCAGAAGGGCGAAATCGGTTGACTCCCTTGTTTTGCTCATACTTTTTGCCATGGGGCTAGCCTCGGCATTCCTGATGAATGATACATTGGCAATAATAGGCACGCCGGTAATGCTGTTCTTCGCTGCCAGGGAGCGCATAAACCCTAAGCTTATGCTTATGGCGCTGGCTTTTGCGGTGACGATAGGAAGCGTTGCGAGCCCGATAGGCAACCCCCAGAATCTGCTCATAGCATCGAGCGGGCTCCTGGGCGCCGAACCCTTCGCCACGTTCTTCGCGAGACTGGCCATACCTACCGTGATCAACCTGCTGATAGCGTTCGCACTGCTTAGGCTATTCTATAGGGATGAGTTCAGAGGCAGAAGGCTCGCCCATGAGAGCATCAAGATTAAGGACGTGAAGTTGGCAGGGATATGCAAGATATCGCTATCGCTGCTTGTAATATCGATAATAGCTTACATTACCACGTTGTCGCTCAAAATCGACATGGGCTTCAACCTTGCCTATATAGCGGTCATATCTGCGGCGCCTATCCTCATTCTGAGCGAGAAGAGGGCGCGGATAGTCAGGGACATAGACTGGGGCACAATAGTGTTCTTCATAGCGCTGTTCATCCTCGTCGGGAGCGTGTGGCAGTCCGGATTCATTAACACGCTCATGCAAGGCTCGGGCATAAATTTTGACTCTATGCCGGCAATATTCGGGGTGAGCATCATAGGCAGCCAGTTCATCTCCAACGTACCGATGGTGCTGCTCTATCTCAAGCTCCTGTCTTTAACGAAGCTGCCGGTAGCCGCGGTTATGGCTCTGGCTGCTGGAAGCACCATAGCCGGGAACATGTTCATACTCGGAGCCGCTAGCAACGTCATAATAGTCCAGAACGCGGAAAAACGGAGCGGACAGACCCTGACGTCCCTCGATTTCGCGAAGATAGGCATACCGCTCACTATCCTGAGCGCCCTGGTGTATTGGGCCTTCCTCTCGTTATAAAGCGATATGCGATATGCCTTTTGGCAAATTATATCTGTGGCTGCCTTCTATCGGACTGTATGCAAACGTCCTATGATAATCGCTTTTAAATGCGTATCAGATGCGGTAACCGCACCCAGGCCCGGCGGCGGATCTGGCGCAGGAATTCCCGCTTAATAGCGTGAGTGGACTTGGCTGGGATCGCACCCGCGACCTTCCGCTTGCAAAGCGGACGCTGGTGTAGCTTTTTCGTCTAGCTCTTGTTTCATTTTACCACAGTGTATCTTGTTTTCAAAGACGCGAACATCTGTGTCTTCGCACACAGATAATAGCGCGTCTAGAGATATGAATGGATAAGGTGCGGTTCCAAGCTGTATTCGCACCCAGTGTTTTCGGTCAAGCCTTTCCAAAAAGGTTTGCCGCGCCCAGAGTTTTTGATAAAACCTTTCCAAAAAGATTTACCACGATTGGACTGTATTATACTCATCATCATTAAAGTGTTCCTCAATACTGCTGCTTAGTTAGAAGCCATTTCCATAGTGGGATGCATTCTATGCTTGCTTTATCGAACTTTATGATGGACTCGTAGTCCCATGTTACTATTACCAATCTTTTACAGTTTAGTTCTTTGGAACAGGAAACCAGCGCATTTATCTCTCTTTCAGCTATTTCATCCCTGGAAGACGCGTACGTTACCTGCACCAGCGCAGACACTCTGTCTGATTCCTTCAAAACAAAATCAATTTCTTCCTGGGTTTTACTTTTCCAGTAGAAAAGCCTTAATAACGGTGATTCATTCGTAAATCGCATTAGCTCAAGGAACACGCAATTCTCCATCAACTTGCCGATATCGCTCGAAAACCTGACTATCTTAGTCAATCCAGTATCGCATACGTACGCTTTCTTAGGCCAACCTTCTCTGGCCTTAACACTGCTTGAGAACTTATTAAGGAAGAATAATGCTGCAGAATCTTGGATTTTGTCCACATAATCGTACGTTGCATCCTTGCTCATGCTTATACCTGATACTTTGTTCATTATGCCATTTATGCTGAACTCTTTTGAGAAATTTTGCAGGAGTTGTTCCAGCAGGAACCTTGCCAATGAGATATTCCTCATCGAATTACGCTCTATTATGTCTCTGAACAGTATCAGATCGTAATACTCTTTCAGTATGGACTCCCTGCTCTTCGGATTGAGAGTGGATTCCGGGAAGCCGCCCCATTCGAGATAATCGCGCAGTGCATTTCTCAATGCCGCAGCGGCATCTTTAGTTATTTTAATGTCATCTTCTTTGCCCTTGGCTTTGAGGTACTCGGCAAAGCTGAAGGGGAGCATGAGGTATGTTATCGACCTTCCTCTTAGCTGCGTTGCAATCTCCTTGCTTAGCATTCTGGACGATGAACCGGTTATGTATATTGAGTAAATTCCGGCGTCCAGTAGTTCTCTCACTATAAGTTCCCAGCCTGAAACATTCTGTATCTCATCGAAAAGCAGGGTAGTAGGAGGTCTTGATGTTATCTCTATATATATTCTTATCAAATCTCTTATGTTCTGCGGCTCTATGTTGCGGAGCCGTGTATCCTCAAAGTTGAGGTATAAAACTTTGTCCTTTCCGATTTTGTTTGCAATCTGATACAGGTAATAGGTCTTGCCAGCCCTTCGCGGCCCTATTACGATTGTCGCTCTGCTGCGTATGTTTGACACTCTTAACGTTCTCTCAACGCCGGCCTCTATAGACTTACCGATCCATTCTAATACGTAATCTCTCGAAGCTTCCTTATCCATGATAGTATTAAAAGGATAAAATATTTAAATATTGTCCTTTTTAAAAGGAAATTATTTGAACTCCGCAATCGCTGTTATGGAGCGTTTAGAGATATGAAAGGAGCTGGTGCGGTTCCAAGCTGTATTCGCACCCAGACCTGCTTACTGTTCTGCCGCCGATATTCCTGCTTTTAGAAGAAAGTAGACTCTGCGGGGATCGCACCCGCGACCTTCCGCTTGCAAAGCGGACGCGGGTGCCTAACTTCTCATCTAGCATTTGTTCCATTTTAGCACCGTAGATTTTGTTTTCGAAGACGCGAACATCTGTGTCTTCGCACACAGATAATAGCGCGTCTAGAAATATGAAGGAATACGGTGCGGTTCTAGCTGTATTCGCACCCAGTGTTTTCGTCAAACATTTCCAAAAAGGTTTGTCGCACCCAGAGTTTTTGGTAAAGCTTTTCGTAAAAAGGTTTCATAGGTTGCACATGGCCCTATGCTACGGCAGCTCGTGCGCGCCCAACATCACTTACGAGGTCTAACGTGCGCAAATGCACTGCAAGTCTCCACCAGGCATTACTTTAATAAATCCTCAATCATTCGCCTTTCCTCAGCAGTTATACCATATATTTTATATACAAAATTATCAATGGCATTTTCAACTTCAACTATTTCGTTTTCTATCTGACTACTATTCGGAAGTACTGTTAAAGAAAAGTTGCCTACTTACCATACACGTTTATTTTACCGCCAGTGTGATGGATCTCTCTTATACCTCCTGGTGGTCTTAAAGGATTTCCATTGCAATCATGTGTTTCTGGGACCCAATGCCTAGCACAAAAGTATCCATCGCAATATCTACATTGGTGAACGTCTGCCCAATTATTATATTTCTCATCACAATAGGAGCAAAAATTATCTGTATGATATTTTTTAAACTCTAACTGCTTCTTCTTAAGATACGCTTTTTTCTCAGATTTCTTCATTTTAGCGAAATCTTCAATATTGAGTTTTTCGTATGGAACTGAATATTTATTTTCTAATTTCTCTATTTGCGTATAATCTTTTTCCATGGTGGAACATTCAGAATTATGCTTTTCTGGTGCCATATGTCTAGAACAAAAATATTTATTGCAGAACTTGCAAACGTGTTTATCTGTATTATCAAGATACCTTTTAGCGCATCTTGCACAATAATTTTTATTGTTAATATGTTTGTGTATAAAGTCTAGTATATCTTTACTTATACTGCTTATAACGCCCATATTATTAATTTTAAGCCGGTGTTTTTATTGCTATCTTTCTAGGACACCCTAGCCCTTAAGCCACGCCAGCACGTTCATCCTTCGGATTCACGTGGGCTAACGCGCCAACACGCTGCAAGCCTAGCCATCTAGGCAGTGTAAGGAACCTCAAGGAGCCGATTTTGCCCCCACCCAAAATCGGCTCTGGGCTTATGCAGGCTAAGCCCAAAACCGGCGTTTTCTTGGGCAAACCTTCTTTCTGAAAAGAAGGTTGGTCGCACGCAGCAGCGAGCAGCCCCGGAGGCTGCGAAGCTGCGCAGGGCGACTTTAACCGATTTCTTTAACCGAAATCGTATATTAGCTGTGTAAAGTCGCTCGACGACAGATTTTGGGTCATTTCCGCCTTGTCGTCGGAGCGTGAACTTTAACCGATTTTCGGGCTTTGGTTAAAGCCCGTTTTGGTTAAAGTTGAAAGCAGGAAAAGTGGCTTATAAAGATGGGATGCGAAATACCGCTTATGGGCCGGGGAAGCGTTGCGTTCGCCCGTCTGGTCGGCTGGCTTGTCGGTAGCCAACCTGCTATTCCTGCACCTGCCGCTTAGCGGCTTCATAGTGCTAGGTTTCATACTGCTCTGGGGCTTTGCCGTTGTGCTCATATTCCTGACCTTCATTTACGTGGTGGCTGCCTTCATCTACTCGCTCTTCAGGAGCTACCTGTTCAACTTCACCATGTTCACGCTCCTACTGGTAACTCAGTACCTAGCTCCCATGCGGCTAAATCAGGTCATATACCCGCTTTACGTGCTCGGCCTTCTGGCCCTGTTTCTGGGCCTGGGAGGCTTTGAGGCTTGGTGGGAGCACCACGCCGGCGAGCGCGACAGGAGGCTATTCGAGGAATGGCAAGCACAGGAGAGGGAAAGACGGAAAAGGCAGCAGGAAGCTAAGAGGGAAAGGAAGAAGCAGCAGGGAGAGGAACCATACCGTAGGCACGATACGGCATGGTGCTATTGGGTGCTAGGGATACCCGAAACGGCCGCCTTGCAGGAGGTAAAGCAAGCTTACCGCAGGATGGTGCTAAGATACCACCCGGACGTGAACAAGAGCAGGGATGCAGAGGCTAGGATGAAGGAGATAAACGAGGCGTATGAGAGACTAACTGAGGCATTATATAAGACTGAAAAGAGGAATAACTAACGAACCAATCAAGAAATTATAAATATTCGGTAAGGAGAACTATATAAAGCTATGAAAAAGATACGAAGGTGCAGGGAAATGGCCAAGAATTATGGCAGGAGCATTGGCTTGGAAATGAAGGATTTCAAATATATTGATAGCACTGTGGACATCAAGAGCGAAGATAGCGAATGGGGCAACATAAAGACTGGATTATATGAACCACCAGAATACATTGTAAAACTGCTTCTTTTAGGGGTCATTAAACTCGTTAACTTGGGCCCGTATACCAATAAAGTATATTGGCGAACCCAGTTCAGCTATAGAGGACATTACTTTTTAATCCGTGACTACAAGTTTGGCTCGTGGACTATAGAAGGAGAACACAAAAATCCAGAGGCCATAAAGTTAGCTTCAGAGATTGAGAGCAAGATAGGAAAGGCGTCTTTGATGCTTGACAAAATTTTGAAGCCTGCTATTAACGATCAAATAAAAAAAGATGACTTCTACATTCATAACGAATATTATACCTTGTATAATATCTTCAGATTTTATCGCAACAAGATAAAAGTAGTATTAAAAGAAAGAGATAAGATGAAGGCGCCGGTGTGGGATTCTGGCAGTGCACGTGAATTCGGCAGTGCGCTTACAGAATATATGAATAAACACGGAAGATATGGAAGTGAAATATCAAATTATTCATTCGCCCTTATCGCGGCATTTTTTTCTCTACAAGAATTTCTTTTTAATGTGTTCTATGCATTCCAGAATGAGGGAAAGGGGCTTCTTCCATTCATAAAAAAATATGGGTGGAAAGAAAAATTTAAAGATGTATACGGCCCCGTATATAAAGGAGAAATTAAGCAGCTTCATGATGGACTGCTACAGTTGCGAAATGACTTTCGGAATCCTCTATCGCATGGACTAACAAACGAGACGCGGGTGCTTGTTGTCTTGGGGGGCACGTTAGTACCCCTATCAATCGAATATCTTTCAAAAGGACCACAATACGATATTCTATTAATTAAAGATGAGGAAGCAAAGCAAATAATTGACAGATTTGATAGCATGCTAAAGTATATTTCTAAAACCGACCCGTTCCGTTTCTATATGTTGTACTTAAGAGGCGGATTTACGATTCCTGCAACACAAAAAGAACTTGCCAAAATAAAGGCGGAAATGACTGATTACAAGAATTTCAAAATGTATGTTGTACGAAGAGCTGAATACGAAAGTGATCGCATGAATCGTGATATTTAAGGAAAACTTAACCTTCTAACGCAAAAACAATAATATAGAGTTGTAGATTGCGCATTGTTTTATCTCGCCATTATTTACGTCGGATTTTTTAACTGATTCTAGAAAGTCTGGCCTTTAAAGTTATGGCTTGATTTACGCTAAATGCGCCGTCTATGTTTTCGTATAGTTGCTTCTTGTTTGTGTTTATGTAGGCCATTGTTACGCTGGGCTGTAGGTGCCGGGCGAACTTGCTAGTTAAGAAGACGTTGCCGTTGGTCTGCTCTGCAAAATGCTTTATTGCGTAATGCCGTAAGCTGTGAGTTGTTAATCTGTGTAGCTTTCTTGAGGATTTTTTCGTTGATGATTCGTCGCTCATGTCATACACCTCATCTAAGCCAGCTTTGTTTATGAATTCAGTGAACTGGTTGCGCACGTAACCCTCATCCAAGTAAGGCTCCAAGGTGCGGCCTTTGCCCTTTTCTTTGAAGAAAAGGTAGCCAGCCGCGCCTTCTATCGCCTTCTTGTTTGTGCTGATATAATCCAAAGTCTCCTTAAAGAGCGGAGCGGGAATCAGCAGGGTATCCAGAGTCATAGCTTTCTCTGTCTTTACCACTAATTCCCTGGTCTCGAACTTTATGTCCTTTATGTTTATCCTTCTGGCCTCGCCCAGTCTTAAACCTAACTTGGCTTGGTACGAGAAGAGCAAGTGGAACTTCGGATTCTTTATGACCCTGAAGAAAGCCTGCACCTCTTGCTCGCTGAAGCCCTTGTTTATCGAGCCGTATTTCGGCACACGGTTCTTCTTGAAGCGCTTCACGAACTGGGCGGTGACCTGCTTTCTTATTTCCACCAGGTAATGCTTTGGCAGCATTGGTAGTGTGGTCTCTAGGCTCGCTTTTAATGCTTTGTATGCGGTTTTTGCATCCGAACCGCACGCAAAGGCTTGTGGAATATCGGCTCCTCCACTGTAACCGCACCCAGACCCGCTTACAGTTCTGCCCCCGATATTCCTGCTTTTAGAAGAAAGTGGACTCTGCGGGGATCGCACCCGCGACCTTCCGCTTGCAAAGCGGACGCTCTACTACTGAGCCAAGAGCCCTTTTCGCTAAGAATAAGAGCGCATAACTATTTATCTTTTCTTGGAGCGCTTGCCTTTGCTTTCCGTCGCCTTCTGCTTGTGCATCGGGGCCTTTTTCTTCACGGCCTTCGGCCTGCTTCTTGCCGCATTTTGATGGCGCGAGGTGCGCCTTGCAATGCCCCTCTCTGCAGAGATAGAGCCCCCTGTAGTGAGCCTTTCGAGAGTGTCGAGGTTCTTCTGCTCCTGCGGATTCGCAGTGGCAGAAGCGGCATTGTTGAGCAGTTCGTCTATTATGTCATCGCTTATCGGCTCCGATTCCTTTGAGGTGTTGGACAGGACTGCGTTCTCTATGTCGCCTATGTTGAGCACTGTGCTCAGCGACCTTAGCCTGCGTATCTCCTCCTGCTCCTTCATGAGCTTGCTCTTTTTGTTGCTGGACATAAAAATTACTCTAACTTTTCAAGGTTAGCACTTCATATGGCTAAAAAGGTATTTAACCTTTTACCCTTTTCACTTATATCGTGAACGATTCTCCGAGCTTCGGCACCACTGCGTTGTACTTCTGGCCCAGCGCCTGCCTGAGCTCCTCGGCCTTGCTGTGCTCCCCGTGGACTATGAATACGCTGCGCAGCCCCTTTATCTTGGCAGGTATGCTTTCCAGCTGTGCCCTGTCCGCGTGCGCCGAGAGATGGTAGGTCTCCACTCTAAGGCCTATCTTTATCTCCTTCCCGTTTATGTTTATTGCCTTAACGCCGTCCTGCATGGCCCTCCCTAGCGTCCCCTCGGCCTGGTAGCCGACGAGTATGAGCTTGTTGAGCGATCCGCCAGCAAGCTTTGAAAGGTAGAACATTATAGGGCCGCCCGAAAGCATTCCGCTTGTCGTGACCACTATCGAGCTCTCGTCCTTTGATACGACCTTGTTCCTGGTGCCCTTCGTCTCGACGATAGTGAAGTTGGGGCTCTTGAACGGGTCGTAGTCGCTCATGAGTATCCGGCGCTGCATCTCCTCCCTGCAGTATATCACGTTGTGCCTGTGTATCCTGAGCGCCTTGTTTATCATGCCGTCAACATAGAGCGGAACCTTCTGCAGCACACCGGAATTCATGTAGTCGTCAAATATAAATAGGACCTCCTGCGCCCTCCCTACAGCGAAGCTCGGCACGAGCACCTTCCCGCCGTTCTTCACTGTGTCGTTGACGCTGTGCAGGAGCTTCTGCTCGGTATCGTGCTCCTTCGGGAATATGTCCTTTTTCGCTCCGTATGTGCTCTCGGTTATCAGCGCGTCGGCCTCTAGGTTCTTGAGGTCTGCGCCGTCGAGAAGCCGGGTCTTCATCAGGTTTATGTCCCCCGTATAGACAAGCCTCTTCTTCCCGTCGCTCACGGATATGAGGGCGCTGCCGAGTATGTGCCCTGCAGGTATGAACTTTATCGTGAGATCCCTGAACTTGAACGCCTTGCCGTACTCTATTATCTTGAAATGCCTTGACAGCTCGGCCATCCCCGCCTTGGATATGTTCGGGGGGTTAGATATCCTGAGATAGTCGCTGAGCAGCACGTTCGTCAGCTCTATTGTGGGCTTTGTCGCGAAGACGTCGCCGCGGTATCCTGCGGTGTATATGTGCGGCAGGTACCCGGTATGGTCGAGGTGCGCGTGGGATACGAATATGCCGTCTATCTCCCTGAGCTGGCTGTCGCCTATGACAGGGTATTCGTCGGTCTCGCCCAGCTTCACGCCTGCATCGAGCAGTATCTTAGTCTGCTCGGTGCTTACCATTATGCAGCTTCTGCCGACTTCATCGGCTGCTCCAAAAAACGAAAGATTCAATCAAAACACCGTTTATGCAGGGATTGCTTACTTTGCGCCCTTCTTCTTTATCACTGCTATGTCCTCGAGGTTTATCTCCGGCATCGATGGCGGCTGTATTGGCCTCTTCTTCTGCAGGTGCTTCTCGTGGCCTATTCCGAGCATCTTCCTCAGCGACCTGTACTTGTCATCGAGCTTCACGTCCACCTCGTCTATCTGCTTGTTGAGCCCGCCTAGCTCGCCCTCGTACTTGGTTATGTCGCCCTTTATGTACTCGACCTTCCTCTGCAGCCTGACCAGCTTCAGTGCCTCGTTGAGCTCCAGGCTCACCTCGTTTATCTTCCTCACGAGGTCCCTCTCCGAGGCCTGCGATGATACTTCGGTAGAAATCTTGAACTCCAGCCTGTTCTTGAGGTGCTTCAGGTAGCCTATGCGCTTCGACCTTGCGTTCGGGTCGTCGTTCTGCTTCTCTATGGTGAGCAGCTTCTCTATGGCTACGAGCTCAGCCTCCTTGTAGCCGAGCCTGTGGCGGAGTTCTTTCAGCTTGATTATTATGGCCATCCTGCCCTTCTTTATCTCGTCGATTTCCTTCTTGAGCGCCTTGATTTCCTCGTTGTTTGATTCGCTGACGAGCTGCTCGAGCGACTTCCTTGCGGGCTGGTCTGCCTGTGGAGGGGTTGCCGGCGCGGGCCCATCGGGCTTTTTCTCAGTTTCAGGGGCTTTGGCAGCCTCCTTCTTTGCCTCTGTTTCCTTATTATCCATCTACATACCTTACATCAATGATGCAAATGCGCACTAGCGCTCCATCTCATATTTAATCTTAGTTAGGACACCGTCATCCTGTCAATCGCTTTCTTGTACGTGTTGAGCAGCCTGTCGGTCGCGCGTTCTATTGAGAACCCTGAAGCCGTCTTACGCATTGTATTATAGGAACCGATATTATTTATAACCTTTTCTATCTTCCTCGCGCAGTCGACTGAATCCCCAGGGCTGAATTTCTCGCCGTTCTTGCCGTCTTTTATGAGCTCTCCGAGAGCAAGGAAGTCTGCCCCGACGACCGGCTTGCCGCATGCCATGGCCTCGAGCGAGACTATGCCCTGGGTCTCGAAAATCGATGGTATACAGAATACGTCTGATGCAGCGTAATAGCCTGGCAGCTCTGCGTTGCTGGCAAAACCAGCGAACGTTACGTTGGGTAGCTTCAGCCTCTTCGCCATTGAGCGATAGTACGATTCTGCCGGGCCTGCACCGACTATGACCGCCTCGATCGGCTTGCCCTTGAGGTGGCTCATCGCGTGGAGCAGCGTGTCGAGCTGCTTCTCCTTGCTCAATCTTCCGACGTAAAGCACAATGGCGCTGTCCTTCTTTTTGAGGAGCTTTGCCTTTACCGCGGACCCGTCCACCTTGGGGCTGAACCTGTCTATATCTACGCTGTTAGGCACCACGTCCGCGCCGTGTATGCCGTTCTTCTCGAGCACTTTCTTTATCGTTTCGGTCGGGGCCGTGACCCTGTTGCAGCGGTTGTAGAAGAAACGCGCGTAGCTCCATGCGTACTTCGTGATCATGCTGCCTACCATCCTGTTTGATGAAACGTACTCCTCTATGACTGTTTTCTCGGTAAACATTGTGTGGAACGTCCCTGTTATCGGTATCATGTTGAGCTTTGAGGTCATCAGTGCAGAGAAACCCATGAAGAACGGCGTGTGGGCGTGTATTACATCGAAATTGATCTCGTTGACATTCCTGAAGTAAGGGAGCAGGGCAAAATTGTACTGCGGGTATTTGTTGAACTTGATGCTCTTCGCTATGAAGAGCTTGTCGTCCTTGCCGGCCATCTGCCTCGTCTTCCCGTTGCCCGAGGTGAACAGGTAGACGTCATGCCCGCGCCGCTGAAGCTCCATCCTGAAATTCAGTATTGATGATACCACTCCGTCCTGGGCTGGAAGAAAAGAGTCCGAATAGAAAGCGATAGTTAGCTTTTCTGACATTGTAAGTCCTTTTCACTCCTGTGCGTCGTCGCCAAGAGCAACCGCGGTGCCTCCCGCGGCCTTTATCTTCTCCATCGCCTTCTTGGAGAATCCGGCGGCTTTTATCGTGATTGGTTTCTGCAGTACGCCGTTGCTCAGGACCTTTACGTTCTCGAGCTCTAGCACGTTGTCCTTGGCAGCTCCCGACATCCTGCTTATCTGATCAAGCGTCATCTCATCCAGCTTGTGCTGGTCCCACTTCGTGAAGCCCTTCTTGTGGAGCAGGTGGCGGAACTTGGTTGTCATTGTGGAGAAGTTGTGCTTCCTCGCGCCTGCGCCGCCCACGCCTCCGCGGTCTCCGGCGCCCCTGGCGTTCTTTATGTTGCCTACGCCCCATCTCCTTGTGCCGAGGTACTTCCTGTTCCTTTTCCCCTTCCTTACTACCATTAATCACACCATCCTGTTTATCAGCTTGTTTATCTCGGGCCCCATGTAGCCCAGGCTGCCGCCCTGGTTGAAGTTCAGCTTCGTGCTCTTGAAACCATGGCGCGGCGGATGCAACTTGAAAGGCATGCTCTCCTTTATCGCTGCCATGTCCTGCTTCCCGTCCAGTATTTCTGAAGCCTTGAACTTGAGATCGCTCCTTTCGAGCAGCCTGTCCAGGGTCTCTGGGGCTACCTCGCCATAAGCCACGTAGTTGCTACACATGTTGAGCATACCCTTGTACGAGTCGCTCACCCTTAATATAGTGCAGTTGTTGACCCTCTTCAGCCTAAGCCTGTCAAGCGTCTCGGCTATGTCGCCACGCACGTTGACGCGGCCGCGGATCCTGACTACGGCCACTATCTTGTTTTGTAGGTTATTCTTTACCATGAACTGAACCATTTGAACAATAAGCAATCGAACTAATTGATGCTAATTAGTTTGTCACCAAATATTATAAATACTTTATTGCCATCGGCACGCTTGATTCCTACGCCGATGGGAAGTTTATCGCTTGCCGACCAGTAGCTTCATGAACACCAGAGCAGCGAGTATCCCGCCTATCACCGGACCAAGTATGTAGACGTACCAGTTGGCGAAGTTCAGGGATATAAGGGCCGGACCGAACCATCTTGCTACGTTCATAGCTGCGCCTGTTATCGGCCCTCCGATCAAAGCGTCCAGCGTTACTGCCAGGCCTATACCGAAGCCTCCGATCTTTGGGGCCAGCTCGTACACAGCAGTGCCGAATACCATGAATACGAGTATGAAAGTCATTATGGCTTCTACTGCTATGGCCTGCGGCACGCCCACCCCTGCGCCCAATGCAGGCACGCCCCATGAAACTGAGGAGCCTAGTGCGGCAGGGAAGAAGGCGAACAGGAGCAGTGCGCCGACCGTAGCACCTATTAGCTGTGCTATAACGTAAACGACAGCCTCATCGAACTTTATCTTTCCTGCAGCAAGAAGACCTATCGTGACAGCAGGATTGAGGTGGCCTCCAGATATGCCCATTGTGGCTGATACTGCAAGCGCCAGCGCGAGGCCTGTCGCCACGGCGACGAATGGCAGCGCGATGTATGAAGGCAGTTGCAGTGAGGTGGCAGAAACGACCGAACCTGCCGCTATTAATACAAATATAAGAGTGCCAAACAATTCCGCGAAAGCCCTATTCGGGAGCTTAGAGTTCTTTGTTGCCATGGAATAGAATCGCTAAGAAAGCTTTAAAGGTTTGTCCCTGCTTACGACAGGTGTGCCCTTACGCGCTTAGGAAAAGCCTTTACCCCGGAGTATGCTGCCTCGGAGCCGAGATCCTGTTCTATCATGAGCAGTGTGTTGTACTTGGCGTTCCTCTCCCCCCCAGAAGAACCTGATTTTATCTGGTCAACCAGCGGGCTCATCGCGAAGTTGCCGAGGAAATCGCTCTCAGTCTCACCGGAGCGGTGCGATACTATGTTCGACCTTCCGTCCTCCTTGCCTAGTTCCATTGCCTCTATCGTCTCGGAAACCGTGCCTATCTGATTAAGCTTTATCAGGTCTGCGTTGCCTATCCCGTAACTTATGAACTTCCTTATCAGCTGCGGATTGGTGCATATGCAATCATCGAGCACAAGTTGCGTGGTCCTGCCGAGCTCCTTGGTCAGCAACTTCCATCCCTCGATGTCGTTCTGCGCCATCCCGTCTTCAAGAGAAGCTATCTTATACCTCTTTGCCGCGTCAGACCAGAATCCTGACATTTCCTCAGGCGCATACCTCTTCCCGCAGAAGTGGTAGGTCATGTCCTTCGGATCGTATTCATCGCCCATGAGATCCTTTCCGAATATCTCCGAGCTGGCAGGGTCGAAACCAAGCATCACCTGCCTTCCTGGAACATAACCTGCTTTCTCAATAGCTTCCAATACAGAATGGGCAGTTTCTTCAACGCTCTTGAAAGGATTGACAAAGCCGCCCTCATCGCCTCTCCCGGTTGAATGGCCCATCTTGTTAAGCATGCTTTTCAGCGAATGCCATACGTTGGAACACATCTCCATCGCTTCTGAAAAGCTTTTTGCACCTGCGGGCATCACAAGAGTCTCCTGGACCTCGAAGCCGGTCTCCGCGTGTCTGCCTGCGTTAAGCACATTGAACTGCGGAACAGGCAGCGATACGTTTGAATTTGAGAAATGGCGCCACAATTCGACCCCTTCTATTCCGGCCTGCAAACCGGCGTAAGCTGCTGATGCGGCAAGTATCGCATTCGCGCCCAACTTGCTTTTGTTTGGCGTCCCGTCCTTCTCTATGAGCATACGATCGAAATCCTCCTGTGGGGTTGCGATTGGGAGGCCTTTAACCATCGGTGCGATCTTATCATTCAGGTTTGCGACGGCCCTGAGGACGCCCTTACCCCCGTAATGCTTCTTGTCACAGTCCCTCAACTCGACAGCCTCCATATCGCCCGTGGAAGCGCCTGAAGGGACCTTGAATGTGTACTCTTTGCCGCCGCTTGAGACAATCCTGCATGCAACTGTCGGATTGTTTCGAGAATCGAGTATTTGGTAGCCATTGACAGATTTTATAATTTCGGATGAGCCAGGCATCGGATTCGCCAAAAGAATAGCGCTGCCAAATAATAAAAAGATAGTTACATCGTAGAAAAATTGTTTTTACTGTCATTAGGGTAATTTTTGACGAAAGGAACCCCTTATATATGTAACGTTGGCAAAATTAAATTGGGTGTGGTTTTGGCTGAAGATAAAATGGCGCCTTCGAAAGACGAATCCGGGTTTAAACAGACATCATTTACCATATCTTCTTTGATCAGGAATCAAGATGCAGCGACGCGTGATGCTACATTGGATGTTGTATTCTCGAAGTTCGAGCAGAATGTCGACAACTCAGGAGACGTAGTACTGCTCTCCAGCTTCGAGGAAAGGGTCGAGAGCATACTCAACGCGTTACAGATAAAGCATACGACGCAGAACCACATAAACTACAGTGATGAGAGTGGAAGCAAGACGTTCATTGACGAGAACGGCCAGCAGAGGCCTTACATTTACACGCCTGACTTCAACCTGAACAGCCCGAATTATCAGGGCAAGACCGTGATACTGGAGCCGCACGGCGGTAAATACTTCAACGATAAGTTTTTCGACAAGATGATAAGGTTCATGGACTCCAAGGAGCACGACAGCACTTACTACCTGATAATGATAACCGAGAAGCCTGTGGCTGAGATAAACGCCATGCTTGCAGACTATGCCAGGCGAAGGCACATAAAGAGAAAACTGGACGTCTCCAATATTTGCGACAAGATGGTAAACACGAGGATGAGGAGCGACGAGGATATGCGCGACCACGTAGAGGGCAATGACCCTGTGGACTCTGCGAAGCCGCGCTGGAACGAAGCCCAGAGGATAAGCGATCAGCTCGGGGGCATGAAAAGGTTCGATGACAGGGAGTTTATAAGGACGCTTATCAGGCTCAAGGAAGACGATGTGGTCGAGAAACCGTAAGGCTAAGCCTTCCGGATTTTTTGTGCTGCTGAGCGGTTCAGTCTTATGAAACGCGGATTCCTCAAGGCAAATGTTTATAAGTCCTGTCTGGGATAGTATTCCGAACGGTGTTGTTGTGTGGTATAATATATACTGCATTGTAAAGGCTACCGACAAGCCAGCCGACCAGACGGGCGAACGCAGGGCATGGCACGAGCCGAAGGAGCTGGTATACCTAATATTCAATTCTCTGAAGGGCGTTAGCTATGGCCATCGTGGCAAGGACTCGCCGATAATCATGGAAGCCCTAGATTCAGCCAACGGCAAGAAGCTTCTTGAGCTTGCGCAGAAGGAGAAGTTCGAGCAGGACAACGCAGAGATATTCTACGAAAGCACGGACTTCAAGGACTTCAACAGCGGGAAGCACGATTTCAGCATTACGGTGGACTCATTCGGCAAGGCGAGCGAGATAGACGCATACATAAAGAACAAAAAAAACGAGGAGCGGCTTTGGATCGCGGGCATGTATGTCCATGTCGGTGACTTCGAGCTGCCTCCGCTTTGAGCCAGATCTTCCAGCAGGCGAGAAAAGCCTATTTTTCCGGGAAGGAATCTCTTATATATGTGCTCTTGGCTAATTAAAATTAGGAGAGGGTGGTTTCTTGCCTGAAGAAAGCGTACCGTTGCCCGAAAATGACCCGAACACCAAAGCGCTAGTAGGGAAACTAGGCAATCTTCTCAGGGACAGGGATGAGAACGGTGCGCCGGGTAATGCAAGGACAGTGGTAAACGGCAACGAGCTTCTTTCGGATTTTGAAAGGAAGGTAGACGCCATACTGAACAGTATAGGGCTGGACCATATCACCCAGCACCACATCAGCTACATAGATAGGGCAGACGGCGCGACCCACATATACACGCCTGATTTCGATCTGGGACAGAAGTACAACGGCAAGACCGTGATACTGGAGCCGCACGGCGGAGATTTCTTCGACTATGAATTCATAAGGAAGATGAGGAGGTTCATGGAATCGAGCTCGCATGATGATTATTATCTTGTAATAATAACGGAGAAGCCATTGGATGAGATAAAGGCCATGCTTGCGAAGACGAGGGTGTCGCGCAGGTCAGATGAATACTTCCCGCCAATGGACATTTCGAACATATGCGACAAGCTGGTAAACACCAGAAAGCTTGCGCAGGAAGAGCTGCAGCAGCCTTACAAGATTCCTGACGAAATGGCAGGCAAACCTTACGCGATCGAGGCAGCACAACTCTCCGAGGAGCTTGGAGGCGATGGAAAGTTTGATCAAACAGAGTTGATACGCGCACTGATGGAGTTCAAGAGGGACGGAACGATGAGCTGACCTTATTTGAATTCCGAGATGCTCCTCTGGTTCTTTTTCCTCTCCTCTGGTTTATGCACCGTATCTATAAGATCCAACTTACCGAAAACACCGTCGTAGCCCGGCGTTATCCTTATCCTGTCCTCGCGTATGTTCTGTATAGCATCACCGACCGTATCATTTGATAGGCCGCGTATCTTATCCAGGTCGGCGGAGCCGAGGATGCTGAATTCCGAGCCCAGATTTGTGACAAGATCGTTGTACATCGATGTGACTACTGGAGAGTAAGCAGTTTTCTTTGTCACGTAAGCGATTACCTCCCTGAGCGGGACCATGTGGACGTATGGCACTGCACCTTTCGGCCTATAGCCCACTGGCCTGTCGGCTAGGTCGTTGACCCTGTGCAGCACGCCGATGACAAGGCGCTTCCCGCATACCGGGCACTTTGTAAGCTTGTTCGTGTCCGGATCGGCGGAGAAATTGCACTGCCTATGGCCGTCATAATGGTACTTCCCCTCTTCCGGGTAGAACTCTATCGTCTGCTTGAACGAGTGGCTATCCCTGTCGGTTATCGCTTTTATCACGGAGCCGTAAGTAATCTCTGAATCCTTTATATCCAGGACGTTCGCCTCCCTGCCCATCTTCTCAAGCGAGTGCATGTCGCTGTTTGATATCAGCGCGTATTTGTCGAGAGATGATACCCGCCAGTTCATCTGCGGGTCGGAGCTCAGTCCCGTCTCAAGCGCACGGATGCGCTTCTCCTGGTCTTGGTACGCCTCTTTAATGGAATCGAATCCGGAGAACGAGCCAAAAACGCCGAAGTACGGGGTCCATGCATGCGCAGGGAAGACGAAGGCGTCGCGGTCTGAATTGAATGCCTTTTCCACCAATTCAGCGGCGGACATCGACAGCGCCGGCCTGCCATCCGAAGCGAGCGAGCCGAATCTTGAAAGCTCTGAATTGAGCGCCTCGACAGACTCTATAGACGGCATGAGTATGCAGTTGTGTATCTTCTTGGAGATCTTGTTCTTGTCTGCGAATATGGTCGACACCTCTGAGCCGAGAACGAACCTCAGCTTGGATTGCGAGCCCTTTATTTTGAAAAGGCCGGTTTCACCACACGGTTCGAGCGTCTTCTTTATCTCTGAAAGCCAGGCAGGATGGGTGAAATCCCCTGTGCTTATAAGGTTTATGCCTTTCTCTAGCGCAGTGCTTTCCAGCCCCTCCAATGTTATCCTGCTGCTGCACGCCATCGCGTACCTTGAATGGATGTGCAGGTCTGCTATTACTTCCATCATGATCGCTTTGTGACGCCGTTCTTGGGGCATATGTCGTTGACTGGGCACTTGCTGCAAATCGGCACAGCGCCGCATAGCGTCTTGCCGTGCGCCTTAAGGACGTAAGCGAAATTGTGCCAGTATTCCTTTGGTATTATCTCTTTCAGATCGCTCTCTATCTTATCCGGGTCCTTATTCCCGCTGAGCCCGAGCCTGTAGGAGAGCCTTATCACCCATGTGTCGACAGGAATGCCAATTACCATGCCGTAGGCGTTTATCAGTATAGTGTTGGCGGTCTTCCGCCCGATTCCTGGAAGCATAGTGAGCGCCTCCATCGAGTCCGGAACCTTGCCCTTGTACTGATTCTGTATAATCTTGCAGGCGGCGATTATGTTCTTCGCCTTGTTGCCAGCAAAACTTACGCTCCTTATGTAGCTTATGAGCTCCTCGCTGGACGCCTTTGCGTAATCCGCTGCAGTCTTGTATTTGGCGAACAGATTCGGGGTGAGCCTGTTGACCGCCTCGTCGTGCGTCTGTGCGGAAAGTATTGCTGCGACCACCAAGTCTATCGGTGTGTTGAAGTCCAGGTAGTATTTCGCATCCTTGTAGCGCCCCTCAAGTTTCTTCGCAAGAAGCGCTGCCTGCTTGCCTTCCAGAACCTTTGTAGCTGCCATGCTGATGATTCGGAAATCAGATATTAATATTGCATGCGTTAGCGCCGGATACCGCTCCTCTAAATTTGGGATATAGAAGCTTAGTGACATCCTCCCACCACTGAAAGTGATGGGGTTGCTCTTGGTTCGGCGTCTCTTTCGTTCATAGAATTGCACCTCTGGGCGTATCAGTGCTGCCCTTCAACACATCCCTGTCTGTGCTGAATTGACATATGCAATTACGTTTCGCTATGTTGAACGATGCATTTACATTGGCATGGTCAAAGTGCCTACACGACTGGCACAGACCCAAACCACAGTCACCACAACGATAGCGCAGAAGACAAACAGCAGCAGCGCCACTACTGTCACAAGCACGGCCCAAACATCCGTGCAATCGGCCACCAGTCAGCAAAGCCAGCCTCCACAAGCGCAGCAATACGGTGGCAGCCAGTATTTGTACATCGCGGTTGTGGTTGTGGTGATACTTATCATTGCAGGGTACTTCTTAATCGGGAAGAAGAAGCGCTAAGCGGCCGCATGGGTAAGTCTTGAAAGGCCTGGAAGGCGCTGCGTAGCAGTGCCGCAGGTTTACCTGCAAACACGCCGCTTCGAATTAGCTATTTAAATAATTCTGTATATAGTTACTTATGGCAAGCTCAAAACCAGACATCCGGGAAGGCAGTTTTTCAAGCTTCAAGCTATCTGACGGCAGGCAGGTGAACTATTACTCTCTGCCGTATCTGGAGGCCAACGGCATAGGCAATGTGTCTAGGCTTCCTTTCTCGATCCGCGTTGTTTTAGAGTCGCTGCTAAGGAACCTGGATGGATATGAGGTCACGTACGATGACGTTGCGGAACTGGCCAACTGGGATGCCAAGGCGCCGAAAGACATTGACATACCGTTCAAGGTGTCACGCATACTGATGCAGGACTTCACCGGCGTGCCTGCCGTGGTGGATATGGCCACCATGCGCGACTACGTAGTGAATATAGGCAGGGAGGCGAGCTTGATACATCCTATAGTTCCCATAGACCTCATAATAGACCACTCGGTGCAGGTGGACGCTTTCAACGTCGCCAATGCGATAGAGATAAACCAGGAAAAGGAGATGGAGAGGAATTCGGAGCGCTACCAGCTCCTCAAGTGGGGCAGCCAGGCTTACAACGGCTTCCGCGTCTTCCCGCCTTCCGCAGGCATATGCCACCAGGTCAACCTCGAGTACCTGGCGACATGCGTAGCGCTTAAGCAGGAGAAGGAAGGCCTTGTCGCGCTTCCTGACACTCTGGTAGGGACGGACTCGCATACTACAATGATAAACGGTCTTGGGGTTTTAGGATTCGGGGTAGGAGGGATAGAAGCTGAGGCTGCCCTTCTCGGACAGCCTGTATCGTTTGTCATGCCGAAGGTCCTGGGTGTGCACCTCAAGGGCAGGCTCAACGATGGCATAACCGCCACGGATTTCGCTCTTACGCTTACGAAGATGCTCAGGGACAGGGGCGTTGTCAACATGTTCGTGGAGTTCTTCGGGGACGGGCTCAAAAGCCTATCGCTTCCGGACAGGGCTACGCTCTCAAACATGTGCCCCGAGTACGGCGCGACCATAGCTTTCTTCCCTGTGGACGACGAGACGCTAAACTACATGAAGAGCACCGGAAGGAGCGAGGTGCAGATAGAGCTTGTCAAGAAGTACTACCAGGCGCAGCAGATGTTCGACATGGACTACGGCAGGATAGATTACAGTGACGTGCTTGAGGTCGACCTCGACAGTATAGTGCCGAGCGTCTCTGGGCCGAGCCAGCCGAAGCAGCAGATACCGCTGCAGGACATAGAGAAGGAGTTCTATGATGTATTCCTTCTCGAGACCGGGAAGGAGGCACATGAGCACAAGATCGCAAGCTCGGACAGCACGCGCTGGGCCGACGAAAGCCCGGTAGGCGGGAACGGCGCGAAGGTGGACCGGCCGCTGCGGAAGAGGAAGAGCATAAAGATAAAATACGATGATGGATACGAGACAACGCTATCCGACGGCGACGTGGTCATATCGTCGATAACGAGCTGCACGAACACGAGCAATCCCTATGTCATGATAGCGGCGGGACTGCTTGCAAAGAAGGCGCTTGAGAAAGGGCTTAAGGTAGACACTAGGAAGGTCAAGACGAGCCTTGGGCCAGGATCCAGGGTGGTAACAAGATATCTAGAGAAGGCCGACCTGATAAAGCCTCTGGAGAAGCTCGGCTTCGAACTGGTTGGCTACGGATGCATAACATGCATAGGCAACAGCGGCAAGCTGATAGACAAGCAGAGTGAGGCGATAAACGCGAACAACCTTGCCGTTGCCGCGGTGCTTTCAGGGAACAGGAACTACGAGGCCAGGATACACAGGGACGTCAAGGCGAACTACCTTATGTCGCCTCCGCTCCTGGTGGCTTTCGCCATAGCAGGAACGGTGCTGAAGGACCTGACGAGCGAGCCTCTCGCGAAGAACGATAATGGCCAGGACATATACCTCAAGGACATATGGCCGACGAAGGATGAGATCAACAGCGTGATAAAGAAAGTGCTCAGCGTGGATATGTTCAACAAGGAGTATGGAAGCAACATATTCAACGTAAACCCGTACTGGAACGACCTGAAGAGCCCGTCAGGAGAGATGTACGTCTGGGAGGACAAGAGCACTTACATAAGGCGTCCACCATTCTTCGATGATTTCAAGCTCGGCACTGAGAAGCCGATAACGCCTATAAAGGGCGCTGCAGTGCTGGCGGCTTTCGGCGATTCGATATCGACGGATCATATATCGCCGGCTGGAGCGATAGGCGCGGACAGCCCGGCAGGCAAATACCTGATAGAACATGGCATCAACTCATCTAACTTCAACACCTACGGATCGCGCAGGGGAAACCACGAAGTGATGATGAGAGGCACGTTTGCGAACAACCTCATAAAGAACCTGATGCTGCCTGGAGTTGTAGGCGGCCTGACGTTGCACGTTCCTACAAAGCAGCGGATGTCGATATACGATGCCGCTATGCTTTACAGGTCCGCAGGGATACCGCTTGTTGTAATCGCAGGCGTAGAGTACGGCTCGGGCAGTTCAAGGGACTGGGCCGCTAAGGGTCCGATGCTCCTAGGGGTCAAGGCAGTTATAGCTAAGAGCTTCGAGAGGATACACAGGAGCAACCTGATAGGGATGGGAGTCATGCCGCTGCAGTTCGCAAAGGGGCATGATGCCGACAGCCTGCATATAGACTTCACGAAGCCGATAGACATAGAACTCCAAGACGGGCTCAATCCGAGGGACACGGTAACGATGCATTATTTCAAGCGTGACGGCGCGGATGCCAAGGCTGAGCTCACATGCCGCATCGACTCTAGGGTGGAGTTAGAGTATTATAAAGCTGGTGGTATACTAAATTACGTGATAAAGAAGCTGGCGAAGTGAGCTTCCTTTACCGTTGACTGCCCTCTTCAAGCGCTGTGGGTGTTTCGTAGGTATGGCCAAGGAGTATGATGTTATAATAGTTGGCGGCGGCATAATAGGCTCCGCTCTGCTCTACACGATAAGCACTTATACTGATGTAAAAAGCGTGCTGCTCCTGGAGAAGTACAAGGATGTGGCGCTGCTAAATTCTAACAGCGCGAGCAACTCGCAGACCCTGCACTGGGGTGACGTAGAAACGAACTACTCCATAGAGAAGGCCAGGGACACCAAGGAGGCGTCCGAGCGCGTGCTCAAGTTTACCTCGAAGCTGCCCAAGAGCGAGAGGGACCTTGACATACAGGCGTGCCAGAAGATGGTTCTCGGAGTAGGAGACTTCGAGGTCGGTAGGGTAGAGAGCATATTCACGGACAAGTTCAGGGAGCTCTTCCCTGGAGCAAAGAAGATAGGCAAGGATGAGCTCGAAAGGATTGAGCCGAACGTCATGAAGGGCAGGGACCCTAAGGAGAAAGTGCAGGCGATACTGTCCGATGCAGGATACATGGTTAACTTCAACGCGCTTGCACATTCCCTGGTAAAGCGTGCGGCCGAGAACAAGGATGTGAAGATTGACGTCATGTTCAACTCAAATGTAACGAAGATAGTGGAACGCGAGAGCGACAACAGCGTATTCGTCAATGGCGATGAGTACAAAGCAAGGTTTGTTGACGTCGCAGCCGGAACTTACAGCCTGTTTTTCGCGAGGGAGATGGGGTACGCCTCGAACCTTTCGGCATTGGAGGTGGGCGGCAACTTCTATTGGTCACCGAAGGTGCTGAACGGCAAGGTCTACCGCGTGCAGATAGGCGGCATACCTTTCGCCGCAGTGCACGGCGACCCTGACATAACAAATCCAAACATAACAAGGTTCGGGCCTACAGTTTCCATGGCGATGAGGCTAGAGAGGTACAACCCAGGCACAAGGATGGCCTTCATGAAGACCATAGAGTTCGACTCTGCAACTCTAGCAAGCTTCAAGAAGATATTCCTCGGTGACAGCGATGTTAGGCGCATACTCAAGAACAATCTCGTATACATGATGCCAGTAGTAGGCAAGGAGCAGTTCCTCAAGAACGAGGTGCAGAGCATAGTGCCATCCCTCAAAGGCAGCGAGCTGCATTTCGCGAAGGGCGTAGGCGGCATAAGGCCGCAGGTAGTGGACGAGAAGAAGATGTCCCTGGTGTTGGGCGAATCGAAGATACCAGGGCGGCACAACCTGATATTCAACGTGACTCCTTCGCCAGGAGCCACATCATGCCTGTCGATAGCGCTCGAGGATGCGATAAAGGTGGCCAAGCTGCTCGACGTGGAATTCAAGAAGGATAAGTACGAGAAGGAGTTAGGCCCTATACGCAGCAAATAGCTATTTCCTTTCCTTTATCGGGACGTAATCGAGCCCTGAAGGGCCTACGTAGTACTCAAGAGGCCTGAAGATCCTGTTGTTCTTCCAGTACTCCATCATGTGCGAGCACCATCCGACGATCCTGCTGGCTGCGAATATCGGGGTGAACATCTCCATCTGGATCCCTATAGAGACGTATATCGGGCCTGCGAAGAAGTCGATGTTCGGCCATATGCCATGGCTCTTCCCAAGCTTTTCTATCATCATCGTCTCCGCCCTGAGAGCTATTTTAGTGAGCGTCTTCACGTCTTCCGACTGGTTTTCCTGCAGTGCAAGGAGATCCTCCTTTATTATTGTGGCCCTTGGGTCGTACGTCTTGTAAACCCTGTGGCCGAAACCCATTATCTTGCGCTTGCCTGCGAGCGCGTCGTTTATGTATTTCTCGGTGTTGTCAGGGTTGCCTATCGCCCTCATCATCTTGAGCGCGGCTTCATCTGCACCGCCGTGCAGCGGGCCCTTGAGAGCAGCTATTCCTGAAGTCACAGCGGAATAAAGGTCGGCCAGTGTTGAACCGGCAACGAGCGTGGAGAATGTAGAGGCATTGGAGCTGTGCTCGGCGTGCAGCACGAACATCAAGTCAAGCAACTCGGCGTCTTTCTTATCAGGCGCCTTGCCGTTGAGCATGTAGAGGAAGTTTTCGGTATGTGTCATGGATGGATTCGGCTCTATGTACTTGCCGCCGTTCATGTACCTGCCTATCGTGGCGACTATGCTACCGAGCTTTGATATAAGGTTTATGCTCCTGTCCAGATTTGCGGCCTCGCTGCTGTCGTTCATGTCCGTGTCATATGCTGAAAGCGATGACACAGCGCTCCTGAGCGTGTCCATCGGATCCTGCTTGTTGGCGAACTCGTTTATCACGTCTATTATCATCGGAGGCAGCGGGCGCGCGTCAACGAGTTTCTTGTTGAACTCTGCCAGCTCTATCGCTGTAGGAAGCTTGCCGTAAAGTATAAGGTAGCATACCTCCTCGTAGGTGGAATTCTTGGCCAGCTGGTCTATCGAGTAGCCCCTGTAGTACAGCCTGCCTGCTATCCCGTCAACCTTGCATATGCTGGACTCTGCAATGTATATGCCATCAAGGCCCTGGCTTATCTGAGGCAGGCCAGTTTCAGTCATGCAAAACACGAATCATACCATATGAACGCGTTTAAGCCTAAAAGCCTTTCTGATTATAGCTAAGCGCAAAAGTACTGCCTCCATCTACGTGCTTAGTCGCGTGATATTTAGGAAACGCACAGTGACTAAATAGCCAGTTTCTTCAGCGATGGAATGTCCTGCTTTCTGACGTATTTATTGGCTGTTGTCTAATCTCTTGATTCAACACTTACGTTGCTGTATCTTTGGCTCTAGAAATTTCCACACGGATACTCCAACTTATAGTTTAAGGTCTTACTGAACACTTAAGCAAGCAAGATGCCCACAGCTGTACTGATGACCAGCGCCGGACCGTTTGGTTTTTATTTGCTGCATCAGCTAGGCAATTCATTTACTCAAGTTTCGGCAGAGGCGTGGTGCAAAACTTTATGCGCTGCAGTTAAATGATATTTCGATAGGAACTGGTAGGTACATTGCTGTGAGCGATTCGTCCGCGATTTAAACGTGTGTTATACTTGCCACTCCAACTAATATTAGGATGTAGAATCTATTACATTAATCTGATCCTCTATTAAATTTGTCATTACCGTTTGGTTAGAGTGTCCATTTACAAAGATTACAATTACATAATTATTTGTTTGACCTATAGCGTAGTAACCAGATATTATAAATTTAGCAGTTTTATAAGTAACATTCATACTTCTGTTACCTGTATTTTGAGTTTCGTTATAATAGTAGGTAGTTGCTTCAGCCGAATTGCTAAATTTAATTACCGTTATTGAACTATATAACTTATTGTCTACGCTGCTATAGTTCTTTTCTACTTCACCTATGAATTCTTTGAGGTTCTGGATATTCGGTATGTATATAGAATTGGATGCGATTAAATTCTCACCCACTATTCTACTAACTTGCTGTGCACTAATAAAACTAACGTTAATTATATTAGTTGAAGTAGCGTTACTAGGTATCCAATTACCAATAAAAATTATCGATATTAAACTGAATATTAAACCAACAGCCAAAATTAAAATAATCGATATTAAAAATCGCTTCATAGGATGGGCTTTGTTGTAACTTAAAGCATCTATAGTTTCTTGAGTTTGTTTTTCTATGTCTTCTTTACTTAGTATTGGTATTCTAGATTTATAGTATAGACCTACGATTATTGTTAAAATTATGTATAATAAAATACCCAGTACACTGAAATAAAAGATGAGTGCGTAGAATGGAATGGCAAATATTACCGAGCATAGCATCGTTTCAGCAAATTCTCTATCCGAGAAATTAGATAGTCTGCGCCTTTTAATTCCTTCAAGTAAAAAGGATGCAATAAAAACAGGAATAAACAAAGTTACTGCTATAAAGATTAATACAATAAATGAGCGTAGTTGTGAAGAACCCCTTTTAGTATTTGGTTTATCTTTATCAATCATATAATCACACTTTTTGCTTGATTATTTATATCATATAACCGAGCTTATATAATTCCAAGTATCAGAAGCTGCAGTTCCTATTAAACTGCCTACATCTGATGCAACAGTTCCAACAACACATAGTGATGTTTCACCGATATTTCCAACATAATAATAGGAAGATGCAATGGAGCATGATTGACTCACAAGATTTGGTGATGTGGCCAAAGAGTATACTGCTGCACCTGCGCCTCCAACTATTACTGCAGTAGCTAATATAGTCCCACCGCAAATCAACACATCGCCTGGTCCTGTAATTGCTCCAACTCCGCATATAGTTGCAAGCGTAGCACCACTAATTAAGCCTGCTCCAGATGCAGCTACTACTCCGGTAGTTACAAATATGCTGCCAGCAACACCGCCTACTGCACCAGTTAATAAAGGGCCTACGACATCACCTACTCCGGTAATTGGGATGTATGACTCCGCAGCGTTTGAAAGATCGGCATTGATGTGGTATGGTTAAACGAATAGCCAGGGGATAAAACCACATACCAAGTCACCTTTGCCCATGTCGGTAAACCTTCTTCGACAAAAGTTATGTTAGCTTCACCTGAAGGTTGCGCAAAAGGCGTTACTGCCTTTGCAGTAGATTTTGTTGCATTCGAAACTGCTGTGCTTGAATTTATGACACTGTTGCTCGCAGTATCCTGGCTGCCCTCCCAGAACGTTTGATTGGTCAGCGTGTATTCAGGGTAGACAGTAGTGGGTCCGCCCACAGTGAAGGTGCCGTTGCCGCCCACGAATGGACCACCGCCGTTTAGCTCGTACTGGTAAGAGCCTGCAGGAAGCATGAACGTCGCCGACTTGTCGTACGGGAACGTCGCCACTGTAGTATTGGATGCGCACACTTTAGGCGAAAGCCTCTGCGCACTGACCTCCCACTATACTGGGCTCTGTTGTGTATTTGTGCAAAGACCTGTCGGGATGAATGTGACAAGATAGAGTGCGCCCAATGAACTGTTTACTTTGCATTGCATGCTCACGGCATTATAGCCACCCACTGCATAATTCATCATGGTCGACAGAGTTAATACATAAAGAAGCAGAATGATTGAGCCGCTAACATGAAAATGATGTGACTTGAATGGGTTGCGCATTTTATCGATGCCTATAGAAAAAGCCGATTGAATCATTAAACAAAAACTTATGAAATGCGCTCGTATTTAATGGCTCTCTACGTGATGTTTTAGGAACTTAAATTTCAAATCAGAAGCACAAACTGGATTCCTGATGTTTAGCATTTGTTGTATTGCCACTTAAATTTTCTTGGTAGTTATATATAGTATAGAATGGATTCGAAATGCCTGCTGATAGCAATACACTGAAGTGATTAGAACAGTATAAAAATGCTTCAGATGTATCTATACTGAATATTTTGCCCACTTGGTAAAATGTAAATTTTGTTGCGCGATTAGTCCAATATGAGTAACAAATTGTGCGCCATTCGCCGCGGAGGGACAGACAACCAGTGATCACTTGGCAGACCAATCAAATATAATAAGGAGGCTTGTATTCAGGCTCGTAAGGAAACACATAGCCGGGACTACTACTGGTTCTGTTCTCAAGGGTGTGAAACAGCTTAATGAGAAGAAGCTGCATGCCACTGTCACGTTCCTGAGCGAGCATGCCACCAACGCCAACAAGATAAGGTACAACACGAACACTTACGTTGAATTCATAAGGCAGATATCAAGGCTTAGGCTGAACGCGGACGTATCGCTCAGGCTTTCGCAGATAGGCTACGATACGGACCCGGAGAGCTGCGTCAGGAGCCTGGACCAGATAGCCGAAGTGGCAAGAAAGAGCGGCGTCATGATATGGATCGAGGACGAGGACGGCCTGAAGGCGAGCGAGATAGCCGGAGCGATATCGAAGATGAGCAACGCATCCGGAACTTTGGGCTTGGAGGTCCCTGTTGTAGGCAAGAGTCTGGAGAAGGCCTCCCTCAACGGCTTCAAGAACATTAGACTTACATCGTATACTAAGCTGGGCAAGGAAAGCGCCAGCGACAGGATACTTGACGGATACATGTCCAGCATAAAGGCGCTAGGCAGGGGCAGGAGGATAACCGTGCTCGAGCAGGACACCAAGATGATACAGAAGATAGTGGAGAAGGAGAAGCGCTCGAAGAAGGATTTCGTGTTCGAGGTGCCGCTGGGCTACAGCAAGAAGCGCATAAATAAGCTGTCGAAGATGAAGTTCAACCTCAGCGTTTACGTGCCGTATGGCAGCGACTGGGTTCCCTACGCCATAGACAAGCTCACGGAGGGACATATAAGGGACATAGCCAAGGCCGTGCTGGACGGTGAGCACGAGGGTGATTCGGATCACCCATAACGAAAGGAAGGCGCCGGTTCTTAGGCTGCCGGCGCTCGTTACAGGGGCCACAAGCGGGCTTGGCAGGCAGCTATGCACGAAACTGGCCGGGCAGGGCTATGAGGTCAGGGCTCTTGTCAATCCGCACAGGGGCGGCGAGCAGCATCCGCTCAACCTTCCTGGGCATGTGACTACCTATTCAGCGGATATCACGCTGCCGAATGCTTCGGACAGGAAGACGCTTGTTGGTGCATGCAGCGGAGTAGGGACGATATTCCATGCAGCCGGAGCAACATTCAACCATAAGTTCACTTTCGAGCAGCTGAAGAGGATAAACGTGGGCGGGACTGAGAACTTGATCTCGGCAGCTCTTGAGGCGAACAGGGGCAACAGGAACGGGATAAGGTTCGTGTACACCAGCAGCGTGACGGTTTACGGCTACAGGAAGCCAGGCCATACGATAACTGAGGGATCGAAGCCTGATCCGAGGAGCGACTATTCGCGGAGCAAGCTTATGGCCGAGCAGGTTGTCAGGCATTATGCAGCAGGGAACCCGAATATTTCATTCACGATAATGAGGCTGGGCACGCTCTACGGCCCCGGCTATGAACGCCCTTTCTTCAAGGTGTTCAAGCTGATCAGGGACGGGAAGATGCGCTATGTTGGCAAGCCGACCAACCACCTAACCTTGGTGCACGTGGAGGACGCCGCGGACGCGGAGATTGACGCTGCGATGAGCGATGCGGCCGCGGGGAAGGTCTATAACGTAGTTGACGTGGTGCCGCACACTGAGGAGGAGCTTTTCGAGCTCGCCGCAAAATACCTCAAGGTGAGCCCTCCGGAGAAGACGATAGACAGGAGGATAGCGATGCTCATGGGCAATGTGACAAAAGTCAATAAGGACGAGATAGAGTTCCTGGCTAGCGACAGGATCGTCAGCACGCATGCGATAGAGAGCGAACTCGGTTTCGAGCCCAAGAGGACGATAGGCGTGGACGGAGCCAAGATGGTAAAGGAATTTATAGACAAAGAAAGCAATGTAGGATAAGCGGTTATCGGGTTGAAAGAAAAGAATGATTCTATGAAGATGGGTAAGACAGAACTTTACATAAATGAGGTACTGAGCACGAAAGGGGCCATGTTTTTCTCTGTGATAGACCCAGTGGACTATCCGAGCAATGCTGATGCCATAAAGACTGCGAAGGCGGTGTCCAATGGCGGAGCCGACGCGATACTTTTGGGAGGCAGCACTGGCGCGCAAGGGGAGCTTCTGGATGACACCGCGAAGGAGATAAAGGAGGAGATAGACGTGCCTCTCATAGTCTTCCCTGGTAACATAGCCACTATAACAAAACATGCGGACGCGATATATTTCATGTCACTGCTTAACGCAAGGAACCCTTACTGGATAACGCATGCGCAGATGCTTTCGGCGCCGATAATAAGGAGCATGAGTATAGAGCCGCTTCCCGTGGGCTACATAGTGGTATACCCGGGCGGGACTGTCGGCTGGGTCGGGGACGTGAACTTTGTTCCTAGGGAAAAGCCGAAGATAGCGGCAGCGCTCGCGCTGGCAGGTGAATATCTTGGCAACAGGATAATACTCACTGACGCAGGTTCGAACCCGAGGCTGCAGAATTCCGGCCCTATACCAAAGGAGATGATAAGGGCCGTCAAGAGCGTGATAACTGTGCCGTACATAGTAGCTGGCGGAGTGGCTACGGAGAAAGACCTTGCGGACGCTTATTCTAGCGGCGCAGACATAGTGCAGATAGGCACGGCATTCGAGAACGCGCAGAACGCGAGCAAGAAGGCGAGGCTCTTTTCCGCGGTAGCGAAGGAGGAGGGGCGCAAGAAGCTGCGCAAGCAATGATGATATGCGCGAGATATCGACATTGGAGGTAGCCGCGCTTGTAAAGGAGCTCAAATCAATCGAGGGCGCGCACATAGGCAAATTCTACGAGCTGCGCAACGGCCAGTTCAGGATCAGGCTAAGCCGTGAAGGCGAGAAGATAAACCTGAACTGCATACTTTCACATACGCTGAACAGGAGCGTATACATCGAAAAGCAGGAAGAGCCTACGAATTTTTCGCTTGGGATAAGGGCGAAGACAGAGGGCATCAGGGTCAACAGCGTGGCTCAGCTGAACTATGACAGGATAATAGACATAGATGCAGGCAAGGAGCAGGGCGAGGTCCATATCATATTAGAGATGTTCGGCAAAGGCAACTTCATTCTGACTGACGGATCAATGAAAATAATAATGGCTTACAGGATTCACGATTACAGGGACAGGAGCATAAGGCCGAAGGTTACTTACAGGCCGCCTAAGGCAGCGCAGCAGTCGATTGGCGACTTGTCTGATGATAATATTATATCGAATGCGCTGAAGGAATTGCTCGGGAGCTGCGGAAAGGAGCAGCTTCTGGTCGCTGCGCTTGTGAAGGCGCTTAACCTGGGCGGTATTTACGTCGAGGAGGCCGTCTTGTCATCAGGGATGGAATTGAAGGCCAAGGTTGGAGATGTCAACGATGAACGCATCGAGAGCCTAGCAAAATGTTTGGGCAAGATCATAGGCTATGCAGGGAAACCAGAACCGAAGGTGTTCTTGGAAAATGGGAGGGCGATAGACTACGCCATATGCGACATCAGGAAGTACGAAGCTATGGAGAAAAAGGCGTTTGCCGGTGTGTCTGAGATGTTGGACTTTTTCTATAGCATCAACAAGGTAGAGGAGATAAGCGAGAGGAGCGACATCACAGAGCAGCTGAAGGCGAGCATAAAGAAACAAGAGGAGCTTATAGAGAGCGTGAAGCTCGAAGCAGAAGAAAGCAGGGCCGCGGGGGAGGGCATATTTAATAGGATGACTGAGATAAACGACCTCATAAGGATGGCGAAGCAGAACAAACACATAACAAAGGAGGAGCTGGAGAAAGCCTTTCCTGGAATGAAGATACTTGAGGTAAATCTCAAGGACAAGACCATCTCGATAGAGATGTGATTTGCGTATGATAAGGATTACTTTTCTTGGGACGTCGGGCTCTGTGCCTACCAAAAAGCGCGGCATGCCCAGCGTATCGCTTGAACGCGACGGCTCCACCTACCTTTTTGACTGCGGGGAAGGTACGCAGAGGCAGATGCTCCTTTACGGCGTGAACCCTTCTGGCCTCAAGGCCATTTTCATATCGCACGTGCATGGGGACCACGTCATAGGGATTGCCGGCCTTCTCAGGACTATGGCTTTAAATAGGAGGACTTCGCCTCTGGACATATTTGTGCCAAAAGGTTATGAGGATGCGATAAAGGCGCTGATAGTTTTCGACAACGCCAGGATGGGCTACAAAATTACTGTAATAGGCATAGGAAACGGCGTCGTATACAAGGGCAATGACTTTGCCATTGAGGCCTTCAGGCTGAAGCATTCGGTGCCTTCGTATGGATATGTTTTCAGGGAAAATGAAAGGATACACTTCATCAAAGACAAGGCTGCGAAGCTTGGGATCAAGGGTAAGATGTTCAGGGAGTTGCTCAGCAGGAAGCGCATAAAGTCAGGAGACAGAACAATAAGGCTATCGGAAGTTATCACGAAAGAGGAGGGTATAAGCGTGGCTTATGTGGCTGACACGCGCCCGCTTCCAGAGACGGTAAAGAAAGTCAGGGGAGCCGACCTGCTGATCCACGAGGCTACGTATCTTGGTGACCTTGAAGTACTGGCTAAGGAGAGGATGCACTCGACTGTGGCTGAAGCCGCTTCGATAGCTAAGAAGGCAAAGGTGGACAGGCTGGTGCTATTCCATATAAGCGCGCGCTACAAGGAGGATAGAAAATTGGCGGCTGAGGCTAAGGCAATATTTAATAATTCTGAAGTAGCAAAGGATGGTTTGAAGATAATTTTATAGGAGCTCGTAGTCGAATGGTAAGACGTCACGTTGACAACGTGAAGATCAGGAGTTCGATTCTCCTCGGGCTCATTTCTTCTTTTTATACAAAAATTACTTTCCCTTGTGCGGAGTCTTCCTTATGGTCACGGAGGCGCTCTTCCACTTTATGGTGGTGTTGTACGCGATGATGCTAGTGATGGTCTTCTTAGCGACCTCGGCCACGGCGTCGTCCTCATCTGAGGTAAGCTTGTCCAGAATTGGCAGGGCGGTCTTTTTATTGCCCGCAACGTACTGCCTTACATACTTGTTCTTGTCCTCAGCCATCTGAGCCAGAGTCTCAGGTAGCGTATTATGGTTGTTAGCCACGCGACATCTTACGTTCAGGTCCTTGTCGTTATGAAGCAGCTTTAACGCAGCTGCTGATGCATGCTGATTGTCTGCAACATAGTATCTCACGTATTTGTTAGGGTCTCCCGCGAGATAGTAGAGCTCTGCTTGGGAGGTCTTGCTCGATCTTGCCATTTCTATCCTCTCCTTGTCATCCAACTGCCCTATTGCGCCCCCTCTCTTTTGCTTTGTAAAACTAGTCATTTTATCGCTTTAAGTGATCATAGAACACCTTAAAAATATTTAACACTTACCAATGCCAGAAAGATTTTATGTGAAGGCTGTTGCGAATTGATGCACAAGGCTCTGCGCGTGATTCGGATACGGCTTGTGAGACAGAACTCTTATATATTGTAATTGTGCTGGTATATCGAATGGTTGCATGGTAGTGGCAAGCAAGAGTGTCCTAAGCAAGGAAATACGCGATCTTGAAGCGCGGGCCGACAGGCGCATAAAGCATAGCGGTATGGACGAGGGGGACATAATAGCTGAGATGAGCTCGGGCAACCTCGTAAATGCTGAACTCTTTTTTATCACTGCGCTCAAGGCTAATCGGGACACGGTTACCAAGGCTGACATAGAAGGCGTTACAAAGCTAATGGACGAGATGGAGCACTACATCAAGAAGACGGGCAGCATTACAGCAGATGCCAATGAAAGCTTCAGGATTTGGGAGATGGTGCAGCGAACCAAATGGTCGCATGGCATGTGGGACTACATACAAGATAATATCCTACCTGGCAAATTGCTTCGATAAAGTTTTATGCAAAAGTCTTGTATACACAAAAATTAAAAGTAGTGAACTTAATGACCAGGAAAGCGCAGTCATCGATGGAGTACCTGATGACCTACGGGTGGGCAGTACTGGTCTTCGCCATAGTTGTAGGAATTTTATACGCAACGGGAGTATTCGGTGGCGGAGCAAATCTATCATCGGAATGCGCGGCAGAGCCGGGCTTCACGTGCTCGAACCCTACTTACACACCAAACGGCATAACCGTAAGCATAAGCGACGCTTCAGGACAGAACTACTATGACTCCTGGATTTTCGTGGTCTCTAGGGCGGAGGATATAGGCTCGTCCGGGTTACCAGTAAACTTTTCTGAAACTTCGACAGCAAACATGGTTTCCGTTGGAACCCTTATACCATCACATGTGGTAACAGTAAATTTCAACTACGAGGGTGCCGGCGCGATACCTGCTGGCAACATACCTGTAGGGACGCCTTTTATCGGCTATGTATGGGTGGCTTATTGCACTGCGCCCGTCTGCCCGAACCCAACAAACTTCGTCAGAATCGGATCGATAACCGCGATACGGACCTGAGCCGATGCGTTAGCTAGTTCCAGCCCGACTACTACTTCTACTTCAACCTCCACCAGCACCACTGTCGCTACAACAACTACATCCACCTCTACGTCGACTACATCAAGCACAACTACGAGCATAGAGGTCGCGCACATAAATCCGTCGACAAACGGAAGCAGCTACGTCCAGACATCCCGGGGTTACTCCGGGCAGAGCGCGCTCACGATGAGCTTTTGGTTCTACTCTAACACCACTACTGGCATATATCAGTTCCCGTTCAACTCAAATCCGGAAGCAAATTGGCGCTTAGGGTTCAATTCAGGGGACGCTTTATACTTTGATCCTGGTCTACATCAGGACATATTGGAGTCAACTACGATAAGTCAGGACACATGGTACTCTATGGTTGTCACTGCGCAGAACTCTGGAGGCAATACAAACTATCTGGTGTATCTTGACGGCTCAGAGGTTGAATCCGGTACTGTAAGCGGAAACATAGCAAGCGTGAGCTATCTGCAATTTGGTAATGAGGTCTGGGCGTTCAGTGGGAGGATAGCCAACGTACAGCCGTATAGCAGCGCGCTCTCGCCAAGCCAGGTGAGCACGTTATACGGCAAAAGGATGGAGGGCTCCCCTGTGACTTCTGCGCTCGGCTGGTGGCCACTAGATGGCAATGCGAATGACATGAGCGGCGGAGGGAGCAACGGCGTAGCCACAGGAGTTACGTACGGCGCACCGTAGGGCAGATTCCGTCGTTTGACCAATGCCAGTCGTAATCTATATATTGCTGGACAGACATATACTTATTGAGGAAATAATGGCAAATCTATAAGAAGTGTAATCCATGCTAAAAATTGCCAAAGCGCAATCCGCTATGGAGTACCTGATGACCTACGGATGGGCTATACTGGTTGTAGCGGTCGTAGTAAGCTTGCTCCTCGCTCTTGGTGTTTTTAATTCCCCTGGTAACGTGCCAAACATATGCGCTCCATCATCATCTTTCACGTGCGCTGACCCACTTTACACTCCGAGCGGCATAAGCGCCATGATAAGCCAGAACAGCGGGCAGACGTATTTCGGAGCGTGGGTGTTCGTTGCATCCGATGCGGAGGAGATTGGAGGGAACGGACTGCCGCAGAACTTCTCTACAACAAGTACCGCCAATATGCTTGCGCTTGGCGCATTCACGCCTGGAAGCTTTATATCATTCACATACAACGACCCTGCCGGTGACATACCAACGGCGAACGTCCCTGTAGGGACGCCTTTCGCGGGCTATATCTGGCTGGCGTACTGCACCAATCCCGGATGCTCGGAGCCGACGCACTACTCGAAGGTGGGCAGCGTATCCAGCATCGAAAGCTTCAGTACGCTCATAGCGCCCAACTACCTCCTCACCGAGTTCGCTTCCCCGATAGGAGGGGGCAGCGTATCTCCTGGAACCGGATATTATACACAGGGGGCGAACGTGATACTACAAGCGACAACTGCCAATGGCTACTCTTTCACGGACTGGACCTGCTCAGGCAGAGGTTGTTATTCTGGCTCGGCCCAGAACGCGATAATATCGATTGGCAGCAACGTGACAGAGATAGCGCACTTCCAGGCAATAGTGTCGCAGTTCTCGCTCAACACTATAGCAAGCTCGCCGCTTGAGGGCACGGTCTATCCGGGGAACTTGCTTGAGAATGCCGCCACAGAAGTTAGCGTGTCCGCGTATTCGAACCCTGGCTACGTCTTCCACAACTGGACCGGATCTGGTGCCGGAAGCTATACCGGCACGGATAACCCTGGCACCGTGACTATGGATGGCGACGTACAGGAAACGGCGAACTTCCAACCGGTGGGTAGCAAAACTTTCCTGCTCAACATGTCAATAAATCCGGCCGGAGCAGGTAGCATAAGCCCCGGTAATGCGCTTGAGACGGCAAACCAGATATATAGTATACTTGCAACACCAGACACTGGATATCAGTTCGAAAACTGGACTGCTTCAGGGTCCGTAGGCAACTATATAGGCACAAACAATCCTGCAAGCGTGACGATGTATGGCAATATGACTGAGACTGCCAACTTCGCGCTTCTCTATGTTCCGATAACACTTACGAACAACCAGAATTTAGCAACGCCGTCCAACTTCCAGCAGATGCTCGTGATAAACAGCCACACATACGCCGACTTCATAAGATCAAAATGGACAAACGTAGAATTCACGACCGGGCCGCATACAGGCACCGTGCTGCCTGCATGGGTGGAGCAGGGCGCCAGCAACACTTCAACGCACACTATAGTGTGGGTGAACATGGGCTCGGACACGATAGGAGGAAACTCAAACACAGTCATATACATGGACTTCATGTCATCGAACGTGATGTCGGCATCAGGCCCTACCGGAGAAGCGCCTGAGCTCAGTTGCACATCGCCTTCAGTAGGATGCTCGCCTTATGCAGAATACGACAATGGAGCGGAGGTCTTCGCGAGCTACCAGAACTTTGATACAAGTGGCTGCGGCGCGCCTTCTGGCTGGTATGACAGCGGATGCGCGACTGGTTGCTCTTATGTGAGCTTTAATTACGGCTACAACTTAGGGGCGGTGAACGGATGCGGCTGGGTCTACTTGGGCTCGAATATGCAGTTCACTAGTTCCAGCGTTGTCGACGTGCAGCTCACTTACATACAGTCGAACAGCGGAGGCAACTGGCAGGAGCCTTTCGTAGACAGTTCGTCAAGCAGCTCATGGTCGCCGCAGGACGATGCAGTGGGCTGGCAGGACAACGGCGGATGCAACAATGTGGACGAGAATGCCCTGTTCTCCGTGCAGTCGAGCGCCGGAGGCGCTGTGATAGGCAGCGATAACGGCGTCTTCCCGCAGGATGTCGTGAGCATAGCAAACGGAGAGGTATATTCTAATTACACTGCCGATATAGCAGGTACAAACATATTGGCTAACGGCGGGTATCTTGCGCTGGCAAGCTACACCACAAACTATTGCGGCGCGAGCTTCAGCGGATACTGGGCCAGGGTAAGGGCAGCGCCGCCGAATGGTGTGATGCCGGGCGTCACGGTCGGCTAGACGGGTGATTTGCGTTATGCAGGGGTATCAGGGATATAAACTTATGCGAAACGGGCTTGCCAGCAGGATAAAGGCACAGTCCGCCATGGAGTACCTGATGACCTACGGGTGGGCGATACTGCTGCTTGCCATAGTGCTCGCTGCGCTCTTTGAGCTTGGCGTATTCAATTTTGGTCCGCCGAACGCGTGCGTTGCGCGCGACGGGTTCCTCTGCGCCAATCCTATTTATGGTAACGATGGCATAAGCGTGAACTTAGGCCAGGACTCCGGCCAAGAGTACTATGGCGATTGGGTCTTCATAGCATCGCAGAACGTCAACTATACAGGTGGCATACCAACAAACTTCTCCGCCAACTTCTTGAATGGCGTGCAGGTGCCCGGCGCAACGCTATCGCCTGGAGAGATAGTCACGGTATTCTTCCCTACGGGCCGCGGCGGCGGCATCCAGTCAAATCCCCCGGTTGGCACGCAATTCTATGGAAACGTGTGGCTCGGCTACTGCTTAAGCCCTTGTTTCAGCCCGACTAACTTCACCCGGGCTGCATCGCTGACCCTGCAAGAGAGCGGTGCTGCGCTGTTCGGCTCGATAAACAACTACCAGCAGTACTATTACCTGACTGTGGTCGCATCCCCTTCGGCGGGAGGATCGGTCTCGCCTACTTCCAGCTATTATGCCGTAGGCTCGACGCAGCGCATAAGTGAAACCAACGGCAGTGAATACAGGTTCACAGGATGGTCTTGCACAGGCACGAATTGCTATTCTGGTCTATCTTCAAGCAACTCGATAACCTTGAGCAGCAACGTGACTGAGGTGGCAAATTTCCATCTTCTTCCGGGTTTCACCGGACCTGAGTTTGCACTCAACTTGACTTCATTACCATCAATAGGCGGAACTGTTTACCCTGCTAACGGACCGCAGGCCCAGAGCTCTGTAGTTTTGATATCTGCTTTCCAGAACTCCAGCTACACGTTCAATGGATGGATAGGCTCAGGTATGGGAAGTTATACTGGAAGCAACAACCCTGCTAATGTTACTATTGAGGCGAACATACTCGAGACTGCAAACTTCCAGAGGAACTCTAATGTCGGCACGTTCCCGCTTACGATGCTGGTCAGCCCATCCGGATCCGGTAGTGTCAGTCCTGGCAACGTGGTAGAGACAGCAAACCAGGTTTATCTTATACTTGCAAATGCTGGCCCGGCTTATATCTTCAAGAATTGGACGGGCACAGGCCCTGGAAATTACACCGGTACGATGGACCCTAGCAGCATAACAATGAACGGTCCGATAACAGAGGTTGCTACATTCGTATACGCACCACTCTACGACCCGACATCATGCTCAGGCTGCGTAAGGAACATAATATATAGGCAGAACACTACGCTAACTGGCGACGTGGTAACGTCAGGCAACATAACGATACAGAGCGGCATAAATGTCACGACCGAAGGCTACAGCATAATCTCCGGCGGCACTTTCACAAATGACGGCATGGTCAAAGCAGGACTTGAAAGCAATGGTGGAGCTGCTACTTCAGGAAATGGCGGCGCCGGAGGTGCAGTAATAGGATATGGAGGTTCTGGGGGAGGGGGAGGCGGAGGTGGCGGCTACGGAGGAAATGGCTGGGCGGGAGGCAACGGAGGATCATCAAACTCTACTAGCGGAGGATCTGGGGCTTCTGGAAGCGGAGGGAGCGCAGGCAGTGGCAATGGCGGAAGCGCGCCTAGCGAGCCATCATTGAGCAGCGCGCTCTTGCAGACATGGTATTCCAACGGGATGTACAAGTTGCTTGAAGGAGGAGGAGGCGGAGGTGGCGGCGAGGGCTATTCAAGTTCAGCTCCGGGAGGCCAGGGAGGCAGCAGCGGTGCAGGTTCTGCGGGAAGCTATGGAGTCTATATACAGGCAACCACTATAATAGCAGGATCGATAAATGCAACAGGACAGAACGGCCTTGAAGGCGGAGGCGCAGAGTGGTTTGGCGGGGGAGGGGGAGGCGGAGGTGGCGGTGGGGGCGGAGGGATAGTGATATTGGCTTATGGAAGTGGCGGGGCGCCTTCTGGGAGCGGCATACTTAAGAGTGGTGGCTCTGGCGGCAGCGGTGGCAGCGGAGTAAGCGGAGGCGGAAGTGGCGGAGGCGGAGGTGGCGGAGGCAATGGCAACTACTGGCTGTTCTCGTATGGCGCCAATCCACCCGTTACACCGTAAATTGTATATGTTTCATATTGGTATGATTTTATGTTTCACAAACTTTGCTTGCTGATCCTGTTAGCAATATCACTGATATCATTCATGCCAAGCACAGCTGCGCAAGGAACATCCACGATAACGATTTCTAATAGCAGCGTGCACATTTTAGTAGGGATGTACAGCGGAACCGTTGCGTATGTGACTTATACGATAAATCTGCGAAGCGGCACGTCTGGACGGACAGGATTGGAACCAGTGGGCGTTGCTGCACTCACTTCCAATGGCATAACAGTAAATGCCAGTGCTGGGCAGCAGGACCCACCGTACTCCGGAAACCTTATAGTTGTTGCCAGTCCGACTGCAAAACTCGGCAACTATTCACTTGTGCTTTCAGCTTATGGAGCTGATCCATCAGTTAGCAATGTGACTCTTGAGATAGTAGTCTCACAAGCAGCTCCGACAACGATACCCACAACTGTCGTTATATCGAATGGAACATCGCAGGAGGCGGGCATAGGAGCGGGCACCTATATCGGGGTTGCGCTGGTTGTAATCATAGTGATAGCCGGAGTGGCTTATGCCATAATCAGGAGAAGGAGCGATAGCCTTATCAGAATTTGAATCGCAATTCGCAACTGATTGCTGGCAAAACGATACCATATTGGATTGTAGGATATTCTTAACTATCTATCGATTTTTAATTATATAGAAGCTACAGGACAAGTTTGGAAACAATAAAGTGGCTATATGCCATACAATCAAAGCAACACGGGGAAGGCATAGTCATCAATGGAATATCTTGCAACGTACAGCTGGGCGATACTTTTAGTCGGAGTGGCTGCTGCAGCGCTATTCGCATTAGGGCTCTTCGGTCAGTCAAATTCAACTACTACAACAGGATGCAGCGCGCAGCCCAACTTCATATGCTCGAACCCTGTGTACTACATATTTTCCAGGCGCTTACAATTATAATGACGGTTCTGGGAGCAGTAGCGGCATCCAAAGTGTGAATGCTTCGCCCGGACCATGTCCTACGAGCGGGGCCGGAGGCAACACTATAGCAGCGGGAGGTCCTGGTGCTGCATGCACCGGTGTCACGGGAAATGCTGGCTCGTCTACTTCTGGACCATCATTGTCCACTTCACTGATTCAAGGATAGTATTCAAGCGATGCAACAATGCAGAAATTCCTTGAAGGCGGAGGAGGGGGAGGTGGAGCAGTAGTAAGTGCAGGTTCAGTTGGTAATTCTGGAACTTCATTCACTCAATCTTTTGGCGGATCTGGTGGCTCTGGCGGTGGTGCATGCGACGGTACCGCATGTTATGGGGGTAGCGGTGCATTGGGTGTAGATGGAGGTGCCACACCTTTCCAGTACACGTCTCAGCCTCTTACACCATAAATACGCAGTTTTGGATATGATTCAATTCGTGTGCAGGACAGAAATAGATTGATTCAGACACAGCCACGGCATTTCTAAAATAGATTTTCCTGTCATAACATCATGAAGTTTCAGTAGAGCGTTATCATGGCCCTTGTCTTGACTATTCCATCTATCCTATCTATCCCGTTGAGGAGTATCTCCTTCAGGTTCTCGGTGTTCTTGGCTAGTATCTTTACCATTATGTCAGCATCGCCAGTAACTATGTAGCCTTCTTTTACGTATTCCATGCTCAATATCTCCTTGAGCAGGGTCTCCTGGCTTTTCTTCAGTCTCTGCAGCAGGTTCACGTCTATGCTTATGAATATGTAGGCGGTTATGCCGAATCCGGCCTTGCTCCAGTCTATATCTCCCTTGTAGCCCCTTATTATACCACTCTGCTCAAGCTTCTTCATCCTTATATGAACAGTTGAGAGCGGCGAGTTCACTTTCTTAGCGAGGTCCGAATAGCGCGTTATGCCAGAATCTACGTACTCTATAAGTTCTTCGTCAAGTTGGTCCATAGTTGTATTTTATACAATGCCATATTTAAGCATTTTGATAAAATTCAAAGATTATGCGTCTTTATTGCAGAAATATTTATATAGGGCCCGATACAATCTCTTCTGTGATTTTATGGCAGAAGATGAAAGATTGGTAGGCAAGCTCACCGTTGCAAGCGATGTTATAAACGCAGCAGTAGATTTCTTCCATGATGAGGGGTTTATACAGCTGCTGCCGGTCATGCTTGGGAAGAGCACAGATCCGTTAGGGCCAGATCCGGGCTCTTCGGTGATAAAGACCGCTGAGATAGAGTATCTGGGCGCAAAGCTCAGGCTGATGAACTCGATGATACTGCACAAGCAGGTGGCGGTGAGGAAGCTTGGAAAGAAGATATGGATACTCTCGCCGAACATAAGGCTGGAGAAGGGGGAGAGGAAGACCACGAAGAAGCACCTCTTCGAGTTCACGCAAGCTGATTTCGAGATACCTAATGCCAAGAAGGAGGACGTGATGGCTCTGGTAGAGAGGTTCTACAAGAAGCTGAACAAGAGGATGCGCAAGAGCGAGGCCTTCACCGCACTTGGAATAGAGCCGTTCAAGTTCAAGACGCCGTTCAAAGTCTATGAAACCCACAAGCTGGAGGAGAAGTACGGCGCAGACTGGGAAGCACCGGCATCAGAAGCTGCGAAGCAGCCATTCTGGGCGCTCTGCCACAAGAGGGAGTTCTATGACAAGGAGGATGTCTCAAACCCGGGGCACTACCTAAACTACGATTTGGTGTATCCGCTCGGATTCGGCGAGGCACTTTCCGGAGGGGAGAGGGAAAGCGATTACAAGAGGATACTTGAGAGGATGGGCAGGGACAAGCTCAGCATGGACATATATACCGCTTACCTGAAGGAAGCGGAGCAGGGCTTCCTTCCTTCTGCCGGTGCAGGATTCGGTATAGAACGCCTAGTGAGGTTCCTCACGAAGGAGGAGCACATAGGCGGCGTCCAGTTGTTCAGGAGGGTGCCAGGGGAGGATATAACCATCTGATCCGCTCTGCTTGAACCTTAATTGGAATTGGCAGTCTATGCTTGCCTTTTCTCAACTAGGGAGGTTCCAGTCATAGCGTCAGGCTTATCCAACCCCATTATCCTGAGCACTGATGGAGCTATGTCGCGCAGGCCTGCCTTATAACCAGGCCTCATGCGCAGCTTCCAGATATCAGAAATAACTATCAATGGTACAGGGTTTGACGTGTGCGATGTGCTTGGCTGCTTTGACACGCTATCGAATTTCTTTTCGGCATTCCCATGGTCAGCAGTTATCACGATAGTGCATTCGGATCCTTCAGCCTCCCACGCTTGGACTATTTCGCCTATGCATGAGTCTACGCACTCTACAGCAGCTGTCGTTGCTTCAAGCTTTCCTGTGTGACCCACCATGTCCGCATTTGCGAAGTTCGCAAGAACAAATCCATATTCACTGGATTTCATTGCTCCGATTACACGATTCGTTATTTTGCGTGCACTCATTTCGGGCGTCTTATCGTAAAGTGGCACATTAGGAGACCGGACGACCGACCTTTTCTCCAGCCTTACCGGCTTTTCAATCAGGCCATTGAAAAAGTAAGTAACATGCGCGTATTTCTCGGTCTCGGCGGTGTGGAACTGATGAATTCCGCTTGCACCTATCACCGAGCTGAGCGTATTGCTTACGCTTTCCTGCTTTATTATCGCATCGACATTATTGAGCTTGTCATCATAAACGGTCAGGGATATGACCTTTATTTTCTTTGGCATCCTGCTCTCATCCCTATCGAATCTTGAATTAAAGCCGCCTCTCTTCGCGCTCAGTGCCTCTGCCAGTTGCCTTGCCCTATCCGGCCTGAAGTTGAACAGTATGATAACATCATTATCACACAGACCTTTGTAGCCTTTGGCATGCTCAGGAACAAAGAATTCGTCAGTAATGCCATTCTTGTACGAGCGCTTAACAGCCTCAACTGAATCCGTGAAAGAATCGCCTTCGCCGTACACCAATGAATCGTAAGCTCGCTTGGTCCTGTCCCAGTGCTCGTCCCTATCCATCGCATAATATCTGCCTGAAAGAGTGGTGATGGATCCCCGCCCAAGCCTCTTCATGTATCCATTGGCCTTATTGATATAGCTAATGCAGCTTTTCGGAGGGGTGTCTCTCCCGTCCAATATCGCATCTAAAGCTATCCTCTTCGCATCCATTTCGGATGCTATTTCCATCAAAGCGAAAAGGTGCCTTATCTGGCTGTGCACCCCTGAATCGGAAAGCAGACCTACGAAATGAAGCGTCGAGTTTGAAGCTATTGAACTTTTTATCCCGGCGACCAAGACCTTGTTCTTTCGCATTCGCCCACTGTTTATTTCATCATCGATCCTCACTTGATCCTGCAATATTATGCGCCCAGCACCGATGGTAAGATGCCCTACCTCAGAATTGCCCATCTGACCGTCCGGCAGACCCACGCATTTGCCTGAAGCGCACAGTTGCATCTCACCGAACTTTTTAGATATGTAGTCGAAATTTGGTTTGCTTGCTAGGCTGATGGCGTTGTACTTGCCAGCAGGAGCTATGCCCCATCCGTCCAGAACTATTAGGACTACGTGCTCGTCTTCTCGGGTAATTTTTCCACTCATTTCAAGCTAGACCCTGAATCAACACCTTGACCTTGTAATATCTTAGGAATTTTTCTTCTATATCCTTTTTGATTGATGCTTGATCGTTTGCAAGGACGGCATCCCTGTGCCTCAACCTGTCCTGTTCAGCCTGCATATCGAGCGAATTCTTTTGGTAGCCTTTTATCTCATTTATTGTGTGCTCTAGACCGTTGATTGACTGCCTTATCGCGCTTATCTGGCCGTCAAGCGACCTTATCTCACTTATCGCATCCATGACTTCTCCCTTTTTTACCGCTTCGACCGAGTGAATTGCAAGGCCCCTGTTCTTTATTTCGAGTTTGCCTGAGTCAATTTCCTTACTTAGACTATCGACTATGTGCATGAACTGGTCGTGAGTCGACTTGTCAGTTATATTTTCAAGCGGTTTCGTTATATAATCGGTGAAATTGGAGCGACCACCTACATAATGGTCGTATTTTCTTGCAGCTCTTTCAAGCGGCAGGAGTATTGAGGCCATATTGGCCTCAAGCGCGGACCTCCTTGTTTCGATATGGCGGAGCTTTGATTTCTCTTCGTCAAATTTCTTCGTCAAGTCGTTTTTGATTCCCTCGGAGTCTATCGGATGTGATTTGCTTGCATCAATGCCCTCTTTCATCGCGTATTTTATCTTGTCGCGCTCCTCAATCGATGCTTCAAGCTTGTGCAGGCTTTCAGAGACAGCTCTGTACTCTTCAACCTCACGCGACCATAATCCAAGTTCACCTTTAAGGTTTTTGTTGCAACGTTCTATGACCGAAAATGTGCGCTTGAAGTTACCGAGGCTGCTGCTGTAACCCAGTAGTACTGAATTGAACTGCATGTTTGTCTTAAGAACCGAATTTATCAGATCCTCTATCTCAGCTTGCTCATAGCTATATTTGGAATAGATATTGCCGCTGCCCGCTGCATGCCTGTGCTGAGTGAATATCGAGTGCAGCGACTTTATGTAGGCGCTTTTGCTACTCTTTATGTATGAAGCGCTTATTCTTGGTGTATATTCCGTGTCAGGCGCCTCTTCGCTCCTATCGAACGCATCGCAAGCGCTCTCGAACTCTGACTTTGATCTCTCGATTTCATTTATCAACTGCTCTGCGTTTGATTCTAATTTGCGCAACTTGTTGTCGAAGCAGGTGTCTAGATAAAGAGGGAGCTGGCTTAGATCGAGTTTAACCTCTGGCGCTGGCTTTCCGAACATTGAACCATTATCTTATGCAATGCAATTAAATTAATACCATATCTAACGGTTAGGCGCGGGCCTAGCTGACGCAGAATAAGCGAAATTAAATACCTTAGGACAGAAGTAAATGCAGGGTAAGGCAGTGGTAAACAACATAATAATAGTTGTAGGGATACCTGGATCAGGAAAATCGACCGCGCTGGCAGGCATAGAGCAAGCAACAGGAGCCCGTGTAGTAAGCTTGGGCACCGAAATGGCGAAGAGGGCTGGTGCCGATGATAGGGATCTGCTTCGCAAGGACCCTGATGCTGAAGGGAAGGCAGAAAAGTTGCGCAGGGAGGTGCTTGAGGACGTTTTGAATTCGAGTTCTGACACTGTAATAATAGATACTCACGCTTTGGTTAAAACTCCTGAAGGTTATATAAGCGGCTTCAGCGAGGGCGACCTGAAACTGCTAAATGGCAAGGTAAAGGCGATAGTCTACGTTTACGCCGAACCTGAGAAAATCGCGGAGCGGAGGGCCAGCGATCGCAGCAGAAAAAGGGACGACGAGACTACAGCTGATATAGCCGAGCATGAAAAACGTAGCAGGGAGTTCTGTAAGGCGATGAGCGACAGGCTTGGGGCACAAATGCACAGCATAGACAATACTAACATATCTATGGACGAAACGAAGGACAAGATGAGGGCGATTGTGAAGCAGGCGGTAGCAGAATCAAAATCGATAAACAAAACCAAGCTCTGATTAAAACTGATGCTTTTCATGTAAGGTATCTATGCCGGGAGAGCATGCCCGATAGCTTTCTATAAGGCAAAAGCAATGCCCCCGTATAAAGGAGCAGGAACCAGGCCCCGTAAAGCACTATGTTTATCTGCCCCGTTTCCAGTAGAAGCAGCATGAAAGAGCCGAATACGCTACCAAGCCATAGCATGATTGAGGATGTCGCGGAGAACAGGAATAGGTAGGTTGTGAGAAGGCTGAATCCAGGCTTGACCATGTCTGAAGATGGTGTCTTGGCGGCAAAGTCTACCTGGATGTAGCTTATTCCAACCAATATGAGCATCACGACCCCATAAAAGATACCGAATATGCTACCGAAGCCGAGATAATTGAATGCGTTGTACCCTGTATTTCCAGAAGCTAGGGCGGTCACCGAATAGGCGTTGGAGTTGCCAGTTGCGAAGGACAGACAAAGGACGGAAAGTATCGAGATTATGTACAGCGCAACAACTGCATCGAGTCTTAGCTGCATCTCATCTCGGGCGTATTCGCCGTATTTTGTTGCGTTTGGATCCGGCTTTGGAACGACGCCGTCACCGCGCATCGAATCAACTCCGGCGATTTTCTTAGTTTCGTCAAGCTCTTTGTCCGTATGGCTCACTCAATTTGGAAATTACCAGGTGTATTCAAATCAGATTGATTTTTATGTTAGCAAACAGATATAAATACGGACGCCGTTAACTTTTCAAGTAAATTTAGGCTTTTAGGTTTTTTTATGGCGCAGTATGATGATACAGAAAACAGCGGTTACTCTGAGATTAAGAGCCCTGAGGGCGAAGCCAGGATAGCAACATTGCAGGCAATAGCGCAGGAAGTCGCACAGGTCTCATCCAAGCTCATAATGGTCGAGCTCAGGAAGGCGCTTGATGCACCGGAGATAAAGGAGAACATCGGCAAGGGCATGATGCTGTACCTTTATGCTGCAGGGTTCCTTAGCTTTGCTGGCAGGGAGATAACTCGAACCAAAGTTGGAGCCGTTGTAAAGAGCACAGGGGTCGAGCCGAACTATGAATTAATAGACTTACTGCTTAAAAACGACATGAAGAGCCACCTTGTATACGTATATGCCTTCTACTACCTCGTAGCGAGCGGTAAAGATCCGTCCAAAGAAAACGTGAAGAAAGTGCTTGAAGCGATCAAGGTGAAGCCAGATATGAGCAGGGCGGATGACATACTGGAGTTCGTTTCTTATATGTAGTAATGGACCATAGATTTTGCTAGGCAAACTTTCAGTGAAACTGCTTGGCTGGATAAGTGAACTGATGTCAGAGTAAATTTAAGTAAAATGCTCTGTGAAGTGATAAATATTTTGGCTCAGTTCAGAGAGAAACTCGCTGATGGCATGACGCCACTTGGCGGGTATGCGCGCGTACGCGCCCACGTTGCGGTTAAGGTATAACCTGAAGGTGAATTTTCCATAGCACCTAGGTAAAGGGAACCAGATGGCAGGTCAGTTGTAGAGGATATTTGATTGCCGTAGTCTATCTGCGCATACATTGTGCCTCCGCTTATGTAGTCTACAGACCATACGTGGAGTCCAGATATTGTTGTCGATCCTGCGTTTGATATGCTTGAAACACCATTCCCTGTATCAAATAGGTCGTTTGCCTGCACCTCTAGTCCCATGTTAGAACCCTGGCTAGGATTTCCGTTGACGTATCCGTTACTTGAGCCTATGCCCACTGCACTGGATGAACAAGAACACACATTAGGTACGTTGGCGTACCAATCTGCAACTATGCCTATTGAGTGCGAGGTATCTGAAACTACATAATTATGCGAACTAGAGCCTGCCATTGAGAATCCGTTGTCGAAAACGGCATCGCCACCGCTGCTCCAGCCAGTTGGAGTAGAACTGCCAGCGAAATTCTGGTACTCTGAGAAGATGTGTACACCATTGTCGTATTCTCCATAAGTGCCAGGTATCTCTGGCGCCTCGCCCATGTAGCTGTTCGGTCCTGTCATTATCGCGTTTGGCAGGAAGGTCATGTAAATCACTGCGTTAGAGTCTGAATATATTGAGGTAGCGCTCAGGTTTACCCAAACTATTGTGTTTGATGCACTGTTTGTGCACCCTGATTCGCACCATGCATAGAGCGGTGTGTTACCATTGTTTGGAGCATTAGCAGGTGCGCCTGAAGTAAACTCGACATTGTCCCAGTTCGAGGCTATCTCATTGGCGCCACCGTAGTTGGCGCTGTCTATGTTCAGCATCTCCTGGAAGTTTGTGCCTGTGCTAGAGCTCTGCGCGTTGTCCAGTGTTATAACGACATAGTGTATAGTTGAGGTAGATGTGGAAGTTGACGTCGAAGACGTTGTGGATGTAACCGATGTAGTTACAGATGTAGTGGCCGTAGGCGAAGAGAATGTAGACGGCCATGTTGTCGAGAATGTTACACCGGACGGCTTGCCGTTGTGATTGTTCCCGGAATAGTCGTTTCCATTCCCATTTAGCGGTAACCAGGCAACCAAATTATCCAAATTTATCGGTACACCGCCTATCCCTCTTGAGTAAAGCACCTGTATTATGTTTGATGACAGAGATGCATTGTATATCTGTATATTTGACAATTGACCATTGAAGAAATCGCCATTGCCGTCACTGCCTATGCTCAACTGGATGTTGTTAGCCTTCCCTATCATGAAATTGCCGGTTAAAGCCATGCCTACGCCGTCCACATATATGTAATTGCCGCTGGTGCCATGAACAGCTGCTACGTTGTACCATGAACCCTGGCTGACAAAGCTGTTTGTTGTCTGGATTGTGTTGCCGTCCGAACCGAAGATTATGTTGGCGTTGCTGTACTCCAGGCAGAAGATACTGGTTGATGCGGAGGCGCAGTTTGAAGATCCTGACTCGCTTACAAGCTCTGCAACTTGATTAGCGGAAGAGGCATAAAGCCATAGGCTGATTGTAAACTGCGATTCTGTATTCGATATCAGCGATGAGCCGACTGGTACATTAGCTGATGATCCGCTGTTGAAAGCAGCCACATACTCCGGAAATCCTCCTGTGCACAGACCTTCAGTGTTAATGCCGGCTGTTGTGCCGGCACCGTCTGGCCTGTACACGCTGCATGCGCTTGGCTGCACCTTTGCAGAGTTGGTATTGAACAGGCCGAGCTGGAAAAGCACGATTATGGCTATTACTATAATTATTATTGCCCAAGCGTAGGTCATCATATATTCGATTGCTGACTGGGCTTTTTGATTCGGGCTCCTGAATTCTGGGCGATTTGCAGGCATGTATACACCATAAACGTATAAAAATAAATACTCGCTCATTTTACGAATTTATAAACGGGCTTTGACTTGGATTAGGGATGAAGACGCGTCTAGAATCCAGGCTTTGAGGATGAGATGTACAGTTTTATTGAAGAGTCCCGGAACTGGCTGAAGGCATTACACCGCCTGGCGGATATTGGCGGACACGAAGCCAATACATAGTTCCAGTTCCGCCATTATCACCAACGTATAAGTTCCCGTTTGTGTTAGCGTAATAACCCGTGGATGACGTTATAGTTACTAGATTATAATTTACGTTTAATATTGCTTCTCCATTACTAAGCATCTGTGAGGTTAATGTATAATAAGTGTCTTCGGCATCGTTACCTGTATGATATAATTCAGTTGAACCGTCATACACCTCCCATCCGTTTTGGGATGGGAAAAAGTAGAACAATACCCCACCATTGGTATATGTCCCTAATTGAGAAAATCCAATCCAACCGCCATTTGTGGGATATATATATGCCTCTGTTATTATAGGGGCTGAAAAAGAGCTAGTACTTTCGATATAGTTGTTATCTTGGGCAGATCCTGGGCTTTCAAATTTAAATCCATTATTGATAGAGTATCCAGAACCTATAGAGGACCATTTATTTGTGTTCAAGTTTATTCCAGCAAAGTTATCATAGAAGTTGAACACATCTGCGCCGTTGTCGTACTGCCCGTAACTGTTGCTGATTTGCGGAGCTTCACCAGCCACAGAACCGTCGAATTCAGTGCTGAGGGAATTGAAGACCATGTAGATTACCGTGTTTGGCGCTGACTCGCCGCCTGGCAGGTTGACCCAGAATAGCGCCTGCGACGATGATGGCGAGCATGATGTCTCGGGGCAGCCCTCTAGCCACGAATCTAGGGGTCCGGACGGTACGTTGCCTGACATGGACGAATAGAACCTTATGTTGCCTAGGTCGCCGCTGACGCAAGAACTACCGAGGAGGCCTGAACACTGGCCAGAGTACGACGATGGGTCTATTGTTATGTTCTGCTGGAACGGTGTGGGCGTGGCACTTGAAGGGCCCAGTGTCACAGCAACATAATAGACGGATGTGGTAGACGTACTAGTAGTCGACGAAGAGGTAGTTGTGGATGAAGAAGTAGTACTTGATGATGTGGTGATTGATGACGTGGTGGCCGATCCGCCGCTCGTGAAAGTGCTTACGCCGGTTTCCTTGGCTGATATGGAGCCGACCTTTGCGAAGTTTGTCGGGCCACTGCAGACGGGGCTGAGGCAGTAGGCGATCCAGATGTAGCCTGTGAACTCTGTTCCCACAGGTATGTTAGCAGTAGGTATGCCGCCGGCCGCGGTGTGATTGAAGTTGAACGTCACGGTGCCTGAAGGCGGGATAGTGCCTATCAGTGTCATGTTCACTGTGTTCAACTCGGAGAAGTTGACAGGGAGACCGCCTGGTCCGATATTCTCCGCTTCAGAGGCGACGAAGATCCATGCATCGTAGTAGTTCTGCCCAGAATCCTGGCTTATGGTTGCCGTTATCCCATTAGGCGTGTAAACTGGGTTCGAGCAGGTGAAACCGGGCTGCGGGGAGCAGCCGTTTGAGGTGGCTGCGGCACCGTTGAAAAGGCCGAGCGCGAAGAGAACGCCAACTGCTATCGATATTATAAGGATGGCCCATCCGTAGGTCATAAGGTACTCCATCGATGACTGTGCCTTACCAGTTCGAGTCAATTTGTTTTCATGTGACACATAAACAACTTTTGTCAAAGCACTTCTCTCATCGTGCTTTCAGTTTGTACTAAAAATATAGCTAGGCATCACGCCATCTGGTGGATAGCTTCTTACCCTAGCCCACTGATATACTGCAGTGTTGCTCGTGGTCTGCAATGCTATGTAGCCGCTCGTCATCGTATACTGCGCGGAAGATGCAGACATACTACCATAGTCATAGCGGGAGAAGCCTAGAGTCCCTGAAGATGTTATGCCTATGCTAAAAACGTGGAAGTTGGAATTCTCGGATTCCGTAGTTCCAACTATTGACCATGGGAAGCCCGAGCCACCGTTCTGGTAACCGTATATAGTTGCAGCAGTGTTCGGGTTATTGTAATCCATAAGCGCATAACTCGGTGTACCGAGGTTCGTTGTTCCAGTGTATACAAGGGTGGTCAGCGCACCGTCATTGTTAGGGGATGACTGGGATGTCAGAGTCTCGAATACGCTATTGTCCGGATAAGTAGACGTAGTCTCCGCATAATTTCCCCATGTAGGGTTTGGCATTGTTTCTGTGAGACCATTTGACGCAGTTATGCTGCCTGAAGCAACGCTGGTTGTCCAACCACTAGGCAACGAAGGGCCAGAAAAGTTCCAGTAATCATTGAACACTTTTTTACCGTTGTCGTACTGGCCGTAGGTAGTCTGCATGCATGCCCCACAACCATATAGCTGAGGCGCATAGCCCGTATAGCCGCTAGTCACTGGTGCATTGTTAGGCATGAAGTTCATGTATATTACCGCATTGCCACTGGATGGCACAATAGTAGAACCTAAATTCACCCAAATGCGGGTAAGAGATGCGCTATTGCTAGCTCCGCTCTCTATCCATGCATAAAGCACGTTCCCGGTATCTGCCGGTCCGGATGTAAATTCGATGTTGCTCAAGTTTCCATCTGCATATGTGTAACAGCTCCCGCCATTGCACGAAGTGCCTGTTATGTTGAGCATCTGCTGGAAGTTCGTACCCGTCGGTGAACTTTCCGAATTCGTAAGTGTTATTTCTGCGTAATTTATAGAAGTGGTTGATGTAGAGGTGCTGGTCGATGAGGTGCTTGATGTCGATGTGATTGATGTGGAGGATCCGCCGCCGAATCCTGCAGTGGTGCCTTCTTCTTTCGCGCTTACCGTGCCTACCTTAGCGTAACCGGTAGGTGAGCTGCAACCTGGCACCGTGCAATAGGCAAGCCAGATGCTGCCTGTGAACTGCGTCCCCACTGGCACGTTTGTTGTAGGTATGC